>JAUICO010000165.1 GCA_030427825.1 bacterium
GAGCGGCTCGCGATCTTCCCGCGCCGCGGCCGACCTGTCGCTCTGCTCGACAACCCGGCTGTCGTCGTCTCTCGCACGCGCCACGTCCGCTGCCGGACCGGCGTCCCGGGTCAGCACCTGCAGGGTCCCCGTCGAAGGGTTGATCACGCATTGTTTGTTGCGCGCCCAGTCCATCGCTTTGTCGTGATGGTCGACCCACAGCATCACATACACGTTGCCGACCTGCGGTTTCAGCACCACCGCCCGGTAGGTCTGGTCGATGCGCACCGTGCGCATGTTCGGGTCGTTGAAGGTGCTGATGCTCTCGAAGTTGATGCTCGCGCTGGTCGGGTTCGCGCGAAACATGCGCATGAACTTGTTCACCTTCTTCTGCTGCGCCCTCGGCAGGGCCGCAAAGGCGTCCAGGAACTCATCAAACATCGCAAGGCTGAACTTGTTCTCTAACGCCGCCATTACTTCACACCTCGCTCTACAAGAATCTTCAGCAGTTGTTCCGCACCCTCACCGCACTCTTTGACGGTCAACAGGCGCCAGCCCTCATCGGCCGCTGCCCGACCCGCAGCGGCGTCATAGTCCGCGTCGGCGCCGATCACGGCGACCTTCACGCCGGACCACACCAGCTCACCTTCAATATCAGTGGTGTGCCCGCGGTGATCTGTGATCTCGAGTCCCACCTCGGGAATCGGCACCGCCGTGTGTGAGAGGGCGAAGACCAGGTCCACAAACTCAGGCTCGATGTCCAGGTCCCGCCAGCCCAGAGGCTGCTCTGCCATCGCTTCGATCGAGTCCCGCCCATCACTGATCGCCGCGTAGTCAGCAGAGTCCACGGTTGATGAACAAACAAACCATCCGTGGCCGATGTTGCGGTAGAAGTGCGCAAGGCGAAGCCACCCGCGCCACAGCTCCTTGAAACCCGGCTCGCTGCGCCGCTCGTCCGAGTCGTCGAGCAGGGCGGCGAATCGAAACTCCGAGGGGTCAAGGCGCGGGCGTAACGCCGCCCGCGGTGCCGCCGCCCAGATACCTGTCGGTGACTCGTCGCTCGGTGGCTCGTGCACATAGAGCCAGCTCTCGTCGCAGGCGTTGAAGCTGCGCTGTGCCGCCGGCGGCAGACAGCGCTGCAGCTCGTCGCGCCATGCCGCCAGGTCGATCGCGGCCGCAGGCCTCAAGCGCGGGACCAGGAGCTGCGCCGCAAACGACGGCCCGTCGCTCTGCGTTCGGTCCGGCCCCAGGCTCTGTGCAAAGAGCGCGATGGCTCCGGCGTCGAGCTCTGCCATCGCCCCACGCGCATCCAGGTCCGGCAACGCCCGCGCCAGTGTCGTCAGCCCTGAAGCCAGCTCTGCACGTTGCCGATGCACACCGAAAGGTACTTCCGTCACCTTCCTGTCCAGGCCCACTTCAACATCATCCCAGGTGAAGCTGCGGACGTCGTAGCGTCCGCTGTCGATCAGTGACATGCGTTGGATCATGTCCCGGCCGATTCGGTCTCGGTGGTACTGGTAGCCGTCGGTGAAGACCGCGATCGGAAGCCGACCGCCCGCCGGGTCATCGGGGTGAAAGACAAAGTCGATCGAAACCGCCGGGTCGAAGCCGTCCTTCGCTTCGAGAAGGAGCTGCTGCTCAACGCTCCACGAGACACCGCCGATATTCACGCCGTAGCCCGGTTTGTTTCGCACAACCATCGAGCGCACAGACACCGGCTCAGAACCGAAGCGAAGGCGGCGCATCGACTCGATGAAGCGCGACTCAAGCACGCTGTCCATGAGCCCGCTGATGCTCACATCAGAGAGGCGTTCGATCGGCTTCAGCTTCGACTTCTCGGCGAGAATCGCCGCAAACAACTCACGCGCTCGGCGACTCGATGTGCTCGCCATGTCTCGGCTGCTTCGGTACGCAAACAAACATCGATAGCAGCCGTCTGCGTCGGGGTCCGCGATGCAGGCGCAGCGGCTCATGCGTCCCAGGGCCAGCTCGATGATCTCAAAGAGCGGGTGCGCCTCTGACGGGTCAGCCGGCATGCGGCTCAGGTGCTTGAGGTAGCCGGTGCCGCCGGGGACCGTGTCGTAGAGCACCAGGAACTGTTTGCGCAACACGCTGTCGCGCTCACTGTCCGGCTCGCTGTACACCATCGTCTGCAGGTGATCGACGCGGCCACCATAGCGGGTGCGCAGGCCCAGCTGAAAGGCGGCCATGAAAGAGCTTTGCTGCTCGTCCGTGCCGATATCGGCCAGAGGCAGGAGAATACGCAGAGCCTCAGAGTGGAACTCGCGATAGAGATAGATCGCGGCCTTGAAGTCCTCGTCGCTGCGGGACTTCTTCGCCAGACACCAGTTTGTGTGTTTGGGTTCCGGCTCATGCCCCGGACGGGCGCGTTCCTGTACGCTGCCGCAGTGTTTGCAGATGACGAAGCCCTGACGGGCAGCCTCGCGGCCCGCGAGCATGAACTTGCTGCCTTTGTCGGTGTACTCACCGAAATTCATCTCGCGAAAACTCGCGCGACGCACATACTCGAAGCCGAAGGGCATCCTGTCGCTGTCGACCGCCCACGCGCCGTCGCGGTCGCCGTCCGCGAAGCTCATCAGCATGTGACGGTTGTAGTGACGGGGGTTCCGGTCTTCCTGGTCGTCGCGAATGCGCGCGCTCTTGTCGCTGGTGTTTGCAAAGACCTGCGTCAGCCGAAGCACGCTGCTCTTCTGCGTGTCTTCGCCCCACACGTCACTGCCGCAGGCGGGGCAGTTCTTTGCCTGCTCTTCGGCCACCACACGTGTGGAGTGGGAGCACATGTCGCAGAAGCGCCACTCCTCGATCGAGGCGCTGTCCAGGTCCACCCGCTCGATGGTGACCTTACGACCCCCGGCGAAAAACCGGCTGTCAGGCGCCAGCTCTGAGATCGCCGCAGACGCCGGTCGCGCGTACTCCCAGGACAGGCGCTCGTACTTGCCTTTGGCGTTGCCCGCGGGCTCACCGCGCCGTCGCCAGATCATCGACTGCAGGCGAATCGGCGACTCCGGGAAGGCGTAGTTCGGAAGGACCCCGTGGTCCGTCAGAAACTCGATGACCGCACGCTTGTCGATGCTGCGGATTAACTGAGACAGGGCGTGCAGGTCCTTCTCAAGCTCGGCGACTCTGTCCTCGTGGTCCTTATTGCGCGCCTTCACGGATTCCAGGTCGGCCTTCTGACTGCGTACGAGCTTCGCGTTCCCACGCAGAGAGTCCCGCTGGCGCTTCTCGCTTGTGATGATATCCAGGAGCCGCCAGCCCAGGGTGCCCTGTGTGTCTGCGCCGTCGATAAGAAAGGACTGCAGGTGCTTCTTGGTGGAGTCGGAGAGGTGACCCTCAAAGAGCCGCGAAAAATCCTCGAGAATCACCGTCGCGTTCGCGTCCACGAAGCGCAGCCAGCTGTGGGGAAAGCGCTCGCCGGCCGCCACGTTCTCAAACACTTTCGAGAGCTGTTTCGGGATCGCCCTGACGTCGGTGCCCGCCTTGTTCCAGCAGTCCAGGCAGAAGGCCGCAAGCTGGCGCTCGAGCACCGCGCTGGCGTTCAGGAACACCCCCGGCGGTCGCACCTCGCCGGCCAGCATCTCGTCAGGCCGCGCATAGAAGTACAGGTCGTGTGGTCGTCCCTGCGCCACTGTCAGCAGCAGAGAGTTGCCGTCTCGGCGGCCGGTTCGCCCGATACGCTGCAGGTAGTTCGCCTGTCCCGGCGGCACCGAGCACATGATCGCCGACGAGAGGGCGCCGATGTCGATGCCCATCTCGAGAGTGGGCGTGCACGAGAGCAGGTTGGCGAACCAGGGCTTGCGCTCGCTGTCGTCCGCCTTGAACTGCAGCTCGACCTCTTCGCGCGCCGAGCGTTTGAGCAGGCCCGTGTGCTCGGCGCTGAAGATGCGTTCGACCTCGCCACGGCGATAGAGCTCACCGAAGTAGCGGCTGTCGTGGGCTTCGCGTTGGTAGACTCCCTCGCAGCGTGCGCTCAAGCAGGGCATGGCGTCCCACTCCGCGGCGTCCTCCTCGGCGGCCACCTGCCAGTGCCTGCACAGGGGACAGCGCAGGGACACGCTCTTTGTGCTGACCCGCAGCGCGGCGGGTTTGAGGCCCCACACCCCTTCGTCCTTTGCCTCTACACGCTCCAGGACCCGGGCGCGGCAGAGGGCATCCAGTACAATCGTCCACACATCAACGGGCGCCGGCAGCAGCGCGCCCGTATCTGCAAACACTCGGCGCATCCATCGTTCGTACCAGCTGCTGGAGTTGCTGCCCGAGAGCAGGGACTCGAAACGATGTGCGCGCTTTCTGTTCGTCAGCAGCGAGGGCAGGCGGCTTGTCTTTCCGAAGTTCGGCAGCTGGGGCGCGCGCGTGAAGGCGTGCACGTTGCTGCCGCCGGTCTTCGTGTATTCTTCAGGCAGCTCGCGGTGCATGATCCCGCCGCGCTCCCGCAGGTGCGTGAGCGCCCCCACCATCAGCCGGCGTAGTGTCTCGGCCTGCAGCCCGCGCAGGCCGCCAACCTCGTTCTGCAGGCGCTCGAGGGCGTCGCTGACGGCAGCGTCGATGGACGCCGCGTCTGCGTAGACCGCTGCGCAGCGTGTGCGCACCAGCGAGCGCCCGATGCGGGCCTGATGCCCGAACTCGGTGAAGATCTCGAAGGCGATGCGTTTGTCGATCAGCTCAAGCAGGCGCGCCGGCGGTGTGTTGTCGCCCGCGTCGATCATTCGGTTGTATTCGCTCAGCCACTCCATGTTGGGTGCGATGAAGCTTGCGCAGTATTGCACGGCGCCGATGCCCGAGTGGTTGCGCCAATAGTCGGCAAAGAGGCCCGGGAGCGCTTCGAGGCTTGCACCCTCATTGGCTTCGAGCACACGGCGCAGGGCGACCCGTAGATTGAATCGCCAGGTCCGCGCGCCGAAGAAGCCGGCCCGGTGGGCGGCGTCCTGCACAGAGTCCGAGAAGGTGAGCAGCTTCTTGTCGTCGTTGTACGCAGACGCAAAGAGCTGGTCGATGTACACACTGGTGAGTGTGGCGGCACGAAACCCCAGCAGGGTCAGGCTGTCGCCGGCTCCGCAGAAGGGGCAGTCCTTATCAAACTTCTGGCGTCCGTTTTCGGTGGTGGTCGAGTTTGAGATGATCACCTGCGCCAGGTCATCGCGTCCTTCGGGTTCAAGCACCCGCTCGAGGGTCTGTCGGTCGAGAGCACAGCGCAGGGCTCCCTTCCACGCTCGGGCGCTCATATCGGCCGGCGCGGCGGCGGCGGGCCAGAGCAGGCGGATCTGCGGGTCGTGGGTGAAGAAGGCACGATAGAAAGAGGTCAGCCCGCAGCGATAGATGTTTGTTCGGTCCCGCGCCTGTACCGTTGCCCAGCCCATCGCCGCGCAGTCGCGGCAGTGCACCACCGGCAGGTGGTGGCGCTGCTGCTCGGCGGTGAGGTCGTCCGAGAACTGCAGCGTCGGAGCCTCACCGAGGTCTGCCACCATGCGCCGCATCTCACGCTGCCACAGCTGCAGGCGCACATCGAGAAAGGGTCGGGCGCCGGCGGCGTCGAGCTCGGCGTTTGCCTCCGAATCTGTGTGTGCAGAGCGCAGTCCCGCCGAGATTAAAGAGATGAAGGACACCACGTGCAGGTAGGCGATGCGGGGGTCGCCTCTGACTTCGGAGTCACTGCGCACAAGCCCGCTCACCAGGTCCCTGATCGTCGCCGGCTGCCCGTCGAGGAGCATCAGCATCTGGTGCAGCGTCGCGTGGGCGCTGAGTCCGCGCGCCAGCTTCACCCGCCAGGGGACGCTGTTTGCAGGGGCGTCGACAGGCTCGTCGAACCACAGGCTCTGCTGTGTGCGCAGGTACTCTTCGGGGGAGTCGAAGTGCAGCGGGTTCAGGCTTTCGCTGTCCGCGGGGCGGGGAGTCTTCGTGTGCAGGATGGGATTCGCCGCAGCGAACTCGTCGGCGCTGATCCGTTCTTCGGTGACCACCGAGTCCGGCCCGAAGTCCGCGCCGAAGATCTCCTGCGCGTACTGCCGCAGCTTCTGCGTCGATGTTGTGGCGCCGTCATCGGACCCGGAGAGCTCCGCAGATGCCGGCGCCCCCGTGTTTGCTTCGTCTGCGTTCGCCGCGCCCGTGCAGTGTTCATCTCGGCCGGGTTCATCCGGGCCGTGTTCATCCGGGCCGAGTTCGCTTCTGCTGCCTTCGTTTACGCCGCCACCGAGCGTCGCCGAGGTGCCGATACAGCAGAGGGACTCGGCGGCGTTGAGGCGTGCTTTGAGTCGCCGGATCAGGCAGGCGAGGTCGGTGCCCTGGGCGCCGTCGAAGGTGTGCAGCTCGTCGACGACCAGATAGCGCAGGGCATCGGCGTTGTCTTTCCACAGCTCCTGGTCCTGCGGTCGCACCAGCAGGTAGTCGAGCATTTTGTAGTTGGTGAGCAGAATGTCCGGCGGTCGGCGCT
>JAUICO010000025.1 GCA_030427825.1 bacterium
GTCCTCGATCGTGGTGTCCCCGATCGTGGTGTCCTGTGTCGAAGTATCGTCGGAACCGTCGTCCGACCCGGAGGTGTCACGCGCGTCATCCACTCTGCGCACATCGTCCGCGAAGCCGTTCGTATTGTCGTCGCCACCACCGCCGCAGCTGCAAAGCAGCACAAAGGCAGCACCCGTCAAATATCGTCGCATCAGGCCCTCCGAAGGCGCAGAATCGCACGGTACGAAGTGGCCCGCAAGTCGCAGCGTCTCGCAATCCTCTGCGCTCCACGGCAGCGTCGGGGGCGAGCGCGACCGCCGCGTGTCCCCGAAACAAAAAGTGCGGCGATCGCGCTTGATGTACCTCTCGTTGTCGGGTTCGCAGTGGGTGAAAGAATTTTCGAATTACCTGAATGAAATGCAGACTTTTCCGAAGTGACGGGCTGCGGCGAGGTGTTCGAAGGCGCCGACGCTGTCGTCAAAGTCGAAGATGCGGTCGATGACGGGTCGCACTTCGTGCTGCGCAATCGCCCGGTTCATGGCTTCGAATCCGTCGCGGCTGCCGACGATGATTCCCTGCAGGCGGATGTTGTTCATCAGGATGGGGATGACATTTACGGGTTGCACTGCGCCCGCGAGCACTCCGATAACGCTGACGTGGCCGCCGACGCGTACGGCCTTGAGAGACTGCGCGAGGGTTCCGGCGCCCCCAACCTCGACGACGTGATCGACACCGACGCCGCCGGTGAAGTCGCGAGCCATCCGGCCCCACTCGCGGACTTCTGCGTAGTTGATGACGTGGTCTGCGCCGAGCTCCTGCGCCCGCTCCAGTTTTTCACCACTGCTTGAGGTGATGATGACGCGCGCACCGAGTAGTTTTGCGAAGCGAAGTGCGAATATCGAGACCCCGCCGGTTCCCTGCAGGAGCACGGTGTCGCCGGGGCCCACGTCCCCCTGGGTAACGAGAGAGGTCCATGCTGTGAGCGCCGCGCAGGGCAGGGTGGCGGCTTCCGTGTCGCTGAGCAGCTCGGGGACCCGCACTACACCTTCTTCGTCCAGCACCCGTTCGGCGGAGAGCATGCCGTCGACCGGTCCACCGAGGGTCGACCGGATCCGCTCTCGGGTCGGAGCGCCTGAAGTCCAGCCCTGTGCGAAGATGCCGGCGACGCGATCGCCGACGGCCACACGAGAGACTCTCGAGCCGACCTCGACGACTTCGCCGACGCCGTCAGACAGAGGCACCAGGGGCAGGGGTTGTTTGGGGTTGTACTGGCCGCGGACCATCAGGATGTCGCGGTAGTTGAGTGAGCACGCACGCATGCGAACGCGCACTTCGTAGTGTCCGAGGGGCTGCTGCTCTCGCGCGATGGGTTTCAGGTTCTCAATACCGAATTGATCGACCACTGCGTAGGCGGCAACAGTATTCACTTAGCGACTCCGTTAAGTTATCTTCGAGCGACCGACGCAACCCGGAGGCAGTCGATGGCATTTACAGGCTTCTCAGAAGAGACTCTGCGCTTCTTTGTCGACCTTGAGATGAATAACAACAAGCGGTGGTTCGACGACAACCGCGCTCGCTATGATGAGCATGTCCTCGCCCCGACGCGGGCGTTCATCGAGGCCGCAGGAGAGCGCATTCGAGAGTTTGCTCCGGACATCATTGCGGAGCCGAAGGTCAACAGGTCGATGTTCCGCATCAACCGGGACACCCGCTTCAGTACGGACAAGACACCGTACAAGACGAATGTCGCGGTGATCATGTGGGAGGGGCGGCGCAAACGGATGGAGAGCGCCGGCTTCTACTTTCATCTGGAGCCTGACGCCGTGATGATCGGAGGCGGCATTTACGCCTTTGCCCCATATATGCTGGGTCCATGGCGCGAAGCGGTGGCCGACGCGAAGCGCGGCGCGGCTCTTGAGAAAGCCATAGCTACGGTCGAAGCGGCTGGACTTTCCATCCGCGGAGACAGCTACAAGCGCGTGCCGAAGGGGTACGATGCAGAGCATCCACGCGGAGAGCTACTGAAAAAGAAAGGGCTTCACTACGGCGTCGAGCGTCAGGAGCCCACAGAGGTCCTGTTCACGCCGGAGTTCGTGGACGTGGCGGTAGAACGCTTTCGCACCGGCGCGGAGCTTCATCGATGGCTGGTGGATTTCACGGAGTCGATCGACTGAGCGCGGGTCGTCGAAGTTGCGCGAAGCGCGGCTCGTCGAAGGTGCGCGACCCGTCCCGCGCCCTGCCACGTCTGCGCCGGCTGCCTGGCTGTGTCCCAGCTTAGGGGCTGCTCGGCAGTTCGTTGAGAAAGCTGTTGCATGAGCGCATGGCGGCGTCGGCTTCGCTGAGCACCAGAGAAAACACGTGCCAGACGTGTGGCATCGACTCCCAGCGCTCTGTGCGTCCCGCGACCCCGGCTGCGTCCAGGAGTTCGTGCAACGCGAGCCCGTCCTTGAGCAACATGTCGCGCTCGCCCACCTGATTCAGAACCGGCGGCAGGCCGCCCAGGTCCTTCTTCAGCGGTGTGTGTTTGGATGCCCACTCCGTGGATACGAACGCGCCACGACGCAGAGAATCTGCACGCCTCGGCGAGAGCAGGAAGTCTTCGTCCTGACGATTGGGTGGTGGGAGCTCCTCTGCCCAGTCCACCCATGGACAGAGTAGAAGAAGCGCCTCGGGCATCGGGAGTCCGCGATCTCGCAATTCGAGGGCCAGCTCGAGGCTCAACGCGCCACCAGCAGAGTCGCCGGCAAGTACCAGCTCACCGACCATCAGATCGCTTCGGGTAAGAGCGTCGTGGAAAGCCAGCGCGTCCTCCAGCGCAGCCGGGTAGCGATGCTCCGGCGCAAGGCGGTAGTCGAATACGATCACACGCGACTGCGTCGCCGCACACAGGTGGCGTGTGGTCGAGCGGTGGCTGCTCGGCGAGCCGTACACGAACCCACCGCCGTGGCTGTAGAGGATGGTGCGTCGCGGCGCCCCGCCACGGGGGTCGTGAATCTCTACACGAAAGCCTCCCAACTCTGATTTCGTTGTGTGTGCCCCGGGCTTCCGAAGTGCGCCGAATCGGTCGAACAGACTGCGGAAGAGGCCGAATCGGTCTCGGTCTGCCGCACGGTTCAGGAAGGGATCGAGCACGCCCCTCACAACGGAACCCGTCGCGTTCAGTCGCCATGCAGGCGTGATTCGAGGCTGCGTTTCCAGCTTCATGATTTCTCGGCGAGCATTGTGATTGCACCTGGTGCGCGAAGGCCGGGAGCATGCCCTTCGCCGGCGACATCATACCGGTATGTTCGCCGTTCGCGAAGGATACTGCCACCGCGCGCTGTCGGGACGCTCTGAGTGGACGCACCACTAACACTCCTATACTGTTTGCATTGCGGTCACGGTCTTACGAATTCGGTGCTCTCATGTGTGCCGACAGCAACGGTAGTCAGGATGATGCAGCGAATCACGAGCCCTGGAGTTCTGTTTGCCGTGCCCGCGGCACTTCTTGTCCTCACAGTCCTCGTCACCGGACTCGGTCTGGGCGCGTGCGGCACCACTTCAACCGACGACGACGCCGGGGATGCGGACAACGGTGACACTCCCGGGGATGCGGACAACGGCGACACCCCCGGGGATACGGACGCTCTCAGCGACACCGACGCGGCCGACTGCGGTAACGGTATCGTTGAAGGGGATGAAGAGTGCGACGATGGCAATGATGTCGCCGGCGACGGGTGCTTCCTGTGCCACAACTCTGCCGCAGCGATGTGCACCACAAGTGCCGACTGTCCGAGCTCGCAACTATGCGCGGGAACAGCCTGCACCTGTGTGGTACAGCTCTTCGGCAATTCGTACATCCGCAGCGACGGTACCGTCGTCACCCAGGGCCTGTCCGCGGGGACCACGCTTGAGACGGCGGACGGCGACGTGATCGATGACGCCGTGCAGGGCGCCGCATACTACCAACACTCATGTGTGCTTCGAAGCGACGGGACAGTCTGGTGCTGGGGCCAGAGCGCGAATGATCACAATCGGAACGGTGAGCTGGGCGATGGGACCGTCGGGTCGTCACGTGGCCTTCGGGTTGCGGGCCCGGTGCTTGTCGCCGCCGACACTCCTCTGACCGGGATCGCTCGGTTGGATCCCGGCGTGGGTGCCTGCCAGTCTTTCAGCACGCTCTGCGCAGTCGCCACGGACGGCGCCGTGTGGTGCTGGGGCAAGGACGGCGCCGGGACCCTTCGGAACGGCCCGAACGCCGATTCCAATTTTGCGACCCGGATCTATTCCAACAGCACCACACCCATCGTTGGTGTCGATGCGGTCGCACATGACGCAGGCGACGATGGATGTGTCCTGGTCGGCGGCACCGTCTCCTGCTGGGGCTTCAACACCAGCGGCGTGCTGGGGACGGGGGATGCGTTGCCAAGAGACTACCCGACCCCGGTCGCGGGGCTTCCGACAGATGTGGTCGCGATCGGAATGGGCCTGCACCACACATGCGCGCTCACCAACGGGCAGGTCTACTGCTGGGGGGCAGACGGCTCTGCGGGTGCAGGCCCGGACGAAGTCGACGACAACTGCTTCGGCTGCCAGTACGACCCGGTACTTGTGCGCACTGAGACGGGTCCCCTCGAAGACGTCGAAGAGCTTATGGTCGGCTTCTCGGCGTCGTGCGCAGTCCGAAGCGACGGGGCAGTGTTCTGCTGGGGCGGCGACCCGCCGACCCTACGCGACACGAACCAGTACTACGCGGTTGAGATCCAGCTCGACAGCGGCTCCGGCATGTTTACGCAGCTCTGCTCCAACAACTCACTGCCCTCGAACCTGCTTCGCCTCAACGAAGCCGGTCAGATAGCCCGGGACAATCTGGACCCCTTTGATCCCAGATGCGACGGCCTGTAGTCCCCGGCGGGCGCTGCAATCCCGAACGAGGCCGCGTGCACCGCGGCCCCGCCAACATCCGAAGTGGACCGTCTGCCCGGGAACCGAGCTCTTAGGCAGAGACGACTGCGCATCATACGGTGGCGTGCACCACACGCAGGGGCGCCGGTCCCCGGCTGATCGGAATGTCGACTTCGCCTGCCATCTCGCGAGGGAGAATCGCCCGCGCGTCTGCGAAGCCCGCCTCCCGCAACTCACGCTCTGCCATGTCAGCATCTTCGAAATGCACATGGACGCGGCCGCGCGCAAACACGCTCAATGCGCGGCGAAACACACGAGCCGTCAGGTACGAGTCCAACTCGGCGGCGACCCCCAGATCGCAGAGGTAGGTTCCCGAAGGAAAGGCCTTCAGGCAGCGAGCGAAACGCTCCCACATGCCCCGCACGGACTCCGGATCGAAGTAGTTCACCAGGCCCTCCGTGATGATCGCCGTCGGCCTTGTGGAGTCGAGCAGGTCGGCGGCTGCCCCGAAGAGACTGTCCGGGCCGTGATCCGCCAGGGCATTGATCTCGCGCAATATGTGACCCTCACCGAGCAGTCCGGCGCTGTCCAATGTGCGTCTCTTGCGCGCGATCATGTCCGGCAGATCGCCCTCGACGTATACAAGGCCGCGATCGCGATACTCGCTCATGAAGCGCCACCCACGGGGCGACATCCCACTGGCAATCTCAATGACCTGTTGCACTTCGCCGCTTTCGATCTTCGCGCGCAGTATGTGATCGATGATTCGATGCCGTTGCAGAAGCATCGTCTCAAGGTTCATGCCTCCATTGACCGCGCTGCTCAGGCGATTGAAGGGCTGCAGCGCGCGGTAGTAGGCGCGGCCCTGCCGTGTCTCCAGTGCCGCATGAGACATGCCGTGTCGACACCAGACGTATCCGGTGTAATGGGCGGTCGGGCTGATGCGAGAGGTATCCGGTGCTGACATGCTGGTTCCCCTGACTTTCGGTCGCGACTGGTGTGCGGTTGGGCGGCGGCCTGTAGACGTGCACCAGGTAGTCTGAGCCCACGGTTCCCAAACCAGGTGCCCTCTGATGCTGTATTGACTACGATCCCCGAGCGCGGGTCAATGACGCCGAATGCGGGACCGGATGCTCGCTTCGCAGGCCGCCGGGAGGCGCAATGAAGGTCGTAGTCGTAGGAGCGGGAATCGCAGGGCTCGGCGCCGGAACCTATGCGGCGCGTGCGGGCCACGACGTGGTGGTGCTTGAGGCGTCTGACAAGGTTGGCGGTCGAGCGAAGACCCTGAAGCACCGCGGCGACATCTGCGATGTCGGCACGCAATATTATCACTCCAGCTACCGCCGGGCGATGGCTCTCATGCGTGACGTGGGCATCGACCGCACCATCGACAAGATCGCGGGCAATACACGCTATTTCGACGGTCGAGTCGAAGATGGTTCCTTCCTGGTCGGGCATCGGCTGCCCTGGTTCAAGCCGGCCGGCGTGGGCGGCAACCTGAAGCTCTGGGCGACCGTCGTCCGACTTCTCACCGCCTACCCGATCAATACATTTGCGCTCACAAAGCGCGTTCCGAAGATCGACAATGTGAAGGCGCTCGACGTACTCGACGATCGCAATCTCGTGGAATTCTTCGTCCGTAGTCTGACGGTCGCGGGCGCCATCACCGAGCCCGAACCGACAAACGTAAGTCTGCTTCATGTGGTGCGGCTACTGCGCATCATCGTGATGACAGACTATCTCTCTTGTCGTCACGGAAATCTGCTCCTTCATGATCAGCTCGCTGAGCGTTTGGACGTGAAACTCGAGACACCTGTGACCCGGCTGATCGTTGAGGACGACGCCGTGTGTGGCGTAGAAACGGCGAGCGGGGACGTCATCAAAGCAGACCACGTGATGGTTGCCACGCCGCCGCCGGCTGCGCTCCACTTTGTGCCCGAGGACTGGGAGGCCGAGCGCGAATTTCTCGGCTCGGTTACGATTCCTTCCTTCGCCTTTCCGACCTTCTTTCTTGACCGCCCCCTCGAAAAGAAGGTGTGGAGCTACATGTCTCCGTGGGGACAGAACAACAAGCTCAGCTGTATCCTTGATGCCGCCGAGAAGAACCCGAAGATGGCGCCCTCAGGCAAAGCGATTCTGCAGCCATGGCCTTCGTATCCGGCGTGGGAGAGTCTCAAGGACCTTGATGACGCAGGCATCACCGAGGTTGTGCTCGGCGAGCTCGACGACCTCTTTCCCGGCATCCGAGGTTGGGTAGAGCACGTCGAGGTAACGCGGCATCCCTACGCGGTTCCCTTTCACCCGGTCGGACATCAGCAGCGCGCGATGGATTTTCTGGCCGCAGCCGACAAACGCAGAGGCGTGTCATTCTGCGGTGATTACCTTTCCGGAGGCTACTTGGAGCCGGCGCTCTGGACAGCGGAGCGCGCCGTCAGTCGCCTCGCCGACTGATTAGAAATTCACGTTGAAGTCGTGCACACGACGTAGTCGACAGATATCCGGAGTATCCGCGGATGCAGAAGACGGCCGATCGAACACAGGTACAAACCACACAGGACCACGATGCGATGTTTGCTCCTATCGCGGAGCTGATGCGCGATTCGGGCTGCCCCGATCTGGCCATCGACGGATTCAAACGGCACTACAAACAGCTGCTGTCCGGAGTCTCCGGGATCATCGCCGAAAGAGACATTGAGCCGGTGGGTGAGCTCCCACATGCCGACGAGCTCGATGCCGGGCTCGAGGCGGTGGGCAGGGCGGCACTTGCAAACACCGTGGTTATCAAACTGAATGGCGGCCTGGGTACCAGCATGGGCCTGCGCCTTCCCAAGTCGCTGTTGACTGTAAAGGAGGGCTTCACTTTCCTCGATCTGATCGCTCGACAGTGTGTGCACCATGGGTGCCCTCTGGTGTTGATGGACAGCTTTGTTACGCGGGGGCCTACCCTCGATGCCCTGGCGGCGTACCCGGAGCTGGACCGCGGGCTGCCCCTGGATTTTCTCCAACATCGGGTGCCGAAGATCGATCAGGCGACGATGCTGCCGGTTCGGTGGCCGGATGATGAAGAACTGCAATGGTGCCCGCCGGGACACGGTGACATCTACCACGCGCTTGTCACCTCGGGTTTGCTCGACGGCCTTGAGAAAGCAAACATCCGCTACGCCTTCGTCTCAAACTCCGACAACCTGGGCGCGGCTCTGGACCCTCGCATCCTCGGGCACTTTGTCTCGCGCAATCTGCCATTCCTCATGGAGGTGGCGGATCGCACGGAAGAGGACCGGAAGGGTGGTCATCTCGCAATTCGTGGGGGTCAGCTGGTGCTGCGGGAATCCGCGCAGTGCGCGCCGGAAGACACCGCGACCTTCCAGAATGTGAGCCGCCACCGCTACTTCAATACAAACAGCCTCTGGCTGGACCTGCGCGCTGTGCGCCGTCGCCTCGACGAGGCAGGCGGCCTGATGCCCCTGCCTCTGATTCGCAACACGAAGACGGTGGATCCGCGAGATCCGAGCTCGACGCCGGTGTACCAGCTTGAGAGCGCGATGGGGGCCGCGATCGAGCTTTTCGAGGGCGCAGAGGCGCTGCGTGTATCCCGTCGTCGATTCGCGCCGGTCAAGACCACTGCGGATTTGTTGCGGGTGAGATCCGATGCGACACGGCTGACCGAAGAGTCCCATATCGTGCCGGTTCGCGACCGGGCTACGGTGATCGAACTCGATGGCAGGTACAAGCTGGTCAATGACTTCGAGACATACTTTCCCAACGGCGCGCCCTCGCTCATCGACTGCGATCGTCTCTCGATACACGGACCCTTTGTGTTCGGTGCCGGGGTACGCGTCGTTGGTGATGTGAGTCTTCGCAACGAGAGTGAAGTGCCGAAGGCGATTCCGCAGGGCGCGCTGCTCAAGGGGGAACAGCGATGATGAATAGAGTCTTTGTTGCAGGAGCCGCGATTTCGATGCTGCTTTGTGTGCTCGCGGGATGCCGAAAAGGCGTCGCTGAACCGTCGACGCCCGCGTGGGTCGCCGAATGTCAGTCGATATGGAGTGAAGCCGGCAATCTCGCGCCGGAGCAGCGCCGTGGATCGGTCGCGTCGGCGTGCTTCTCCTGGATTTCGGATGACGACTGTCGCGGCGAGGTTGGCGCCGGCGTGGATCCTGTATCGTGTCGTGCACACTACTGTGCGTCCGCTCAGCTCCCCCACCTGGACGCATACTGCGATGACCCGGCCCATGCTCCGCTGAGCATTGTGGGCTACATGATCGCCGACATGGCCATCCAGGAGGGAGTCGCCGGCGATGGGGCGGCTGCCGCGGAGACGTGGTTGGCGTTTGAGCGCACGCTGAGCGAAGCGGGTCCTTCCGAGATCATGCGGCTCACCTATCATCAGGGCGTGGAGTGGTTCGAAAGCGCCCATCCCGAGCTCGCTGTAGCGGCGGTGTACATCACGACGGTGCCGACGCACTGACCAGGTGCGCGGTCTCTTTCGTGGCGTTGAATTATCCCACGAAACAGGTCATGCTGTCGGGGCCCGGACCCGGACAGAGCGAGCCATGCACCACAGTAGATTCTCCATCGTGCGCCGAACACGCCACGAAGCCCCTGTCTGCCTGCGTTTGCCGCTCATCGCGGCGGCGGTGGTCGCGCTGCTGCTGGGGGGGTGTGAGAGCGGGGACGGCGGGCCGGATCTTGATGCCGGCGACCTGAGTGACCTCGACGGGGCAGATGGCTCTGACAGCGCGATGGATGGGGAGACGGACGGCGACGCCGATGCTGACGTAGATGCCGTAGATGCCGAGCTGGATGCCTTTGATGCTGAGACGGACTCCTGTGACTCTGCTGATTGCGACGTCATCGATGATCCGCCCCTGGATGATGGTGGCGAAGAGTGCGAGGCGATTATCGATTTTTCGACGACGCCGCCGGACCCGAACGTTGAGGCGGTGGACAGCAACCCGGGTCCCGACGCGCCTGTCCTGCGTCTCGGCGTATCCAGAGACGCGTTCATGGCGGCAGACTCCGGCGACGCCGCGTTGATCGAGTGGGGCATTCAAGGTGGATTTCACGTCTATGGCGGCGTTGAGATTTCCGGGCTTGATGCCGCGCCTACAGTAGAGCAGGTGTATTGGATCACGATCTGTTCGAGCTGCGGCGACGGCCTTCGGGTTGGCGATGAAGCCTGCGATCCCGGCAGAGACGTCGGCTGCACCGACAGCTGCGAGGATGTGTGCGGAAACGGCGTCGTGGACGCGGACACCGGCGAGACCTGTGACCCCGGACCGACCAGTAACGAGGACTGCGACTGGGACTGCACCGTGCCCCGGTGTGGAGACATGGCGGTCAATCGCGCGGCCGGCGAGGAGTGCGAGCCGGCTCCCGGCGGCGACGCGTTCTGCGACATCGACTGTACGCGACCCGCATGCGGGGACGGCGTCGTGAACGAAGAAGCCGGCGAGATCTGCGACCCCGGCGGCGGTGATGATGTGGACCCCGCGGCCTGTAGAACCGGGTGTCCGACGCCGGTCTGTGGCAACGGCGCTGTCGAAGACGGTGAAGACTGTGAACCGCCGAGCGTCGGTGAGTGCAGCGCGGCGTGCCGCCTGCCCTACTGCGGCGACGGTATGGTAAACGGCGATGAAGACTGTGACGCGGCGGGAACGACTCCCACCTGTGACGGGGACTGCACGCCGGTTGCGTGTGGCGATGGCTTCGTCAACGCGCTCACTGAACGTTGCGATGACGGCGCCGGCAACGGGCAGCCGGGGCGTTGCAACGACACGTGCAGCGGCACCACAGCCCCTTCGTGTGGCAACGACGTGGTCGAGTGGGGTGAGCAATGTGACGGCGATTCTGCCGATTGCGGGTCCGATTGCCTCTACACGACCTGCAACGAGGAGATTCTGGCGCAGATCTATGTCGGCGAACGCGAGTTGAACGTGGTGGACGGTGGGTACGGAAGCTGGGGCAACAACGTGGCCTTCGCGTCCGGTTTGACCCCCGGCGATGTCGAAGGTCGCCCGATCACGCTGCATGCGCTGGTGCGGACGGCGGATTGTGTGTTCCTGTACGACAGCGTTGACATCGTCCCCACGCAGAACACTTCGTTGTTTGAATCACGGTAGGAGACAGATGCAGCGAACAAAGCTCATGCCAGCAGGTACAACCCGTGCCGCGTCCTTTGCCTGTTTGTTTGCAGGTGCCCTCTGCCTGAGCGCCTGTCCGGGTGAGGGCGATCCCGATACCGGCGGCGATTCCGGAACCGATGTCGTGGATGCGTTTGACTCAACGGACAGCGATGTCGGTGACAGCCCGTCGTGGACGACTGCAATTGAAGGCTATGAGGGCGGGGCTTTCTTGAGCGTGTGGGGCAGCTCGCCGGAGTCGGTGTATGCTGTCGGCGGTCAGCCGGAAGACGGTATGGTGCTGCATTTCTCGGACGGCACCTGGAGCCCGGTCGACACGCCGGAGGGCGAGCTGCTCAACTGGGTGTTTGGCGTCGACGACGAAGTGTGGATTGTCGGCCGCGGCGGCCGTGTGTTGCGTGACAGTGGCGCCGGCTTCGAGACGGTTCCCATTCTCACGAATCAGGATCTGTGGGGCATCTGGGGGACCGCAGCGGACGATCTCTGGACGGTCGGAGGCGACGCAGACGATGTCGTGAACCAGGGTGTGGTCTTCCATTGGGACGGCACCGAGTGGAAGGAAGTCTTCCCGCCGATTCTGGACCGGAACGTACCGGCCTTCTTTAAGGTGTGGGGTACCGCCGCAGACAACGTGTATGTGGTCGGCGCCGCCGGCTTGTTGCTGCACTGGGACGGCTCCGAGTTTACCCAGGAGTTCACGGGAACGACGGATGACCTTGTCTCGCTCTGGGGTTGCGACGCGGACAACATCGTGATCAGCGGCGGTCGCTCGAACGGACGCCTGGTTCGGTGGGCAGGCGGTACATGGACCGCGAGCGATCGTCTGCTGGTTCCCGGATTGAACGGCACCTGGATGAACGACGACTGCGTAACTACATCCGTCGGGATTCGGGGGACGGCGCTTGAGGTGCCGGCGGCCGGATTTGAATTCGGCCGCGAGAGCAGCGGAACGACCAACGACTTTCACGCGGTGTTTGGAGTTGACGGTGGGCCTCAGATCGCCGTTGGAGGTACTCTCGGCTCATCACCGCCATGGACCGGTGTGATCGCGGTTAGGGAGTAGTCATATGATGCAAAGGCGAAGTAGCCGTCCACGTGGCCGGTACGCAGCGATAATCATAGCCATGTCACTGGCGACCCTCCTGGGTGCCTGCCGGGATGATCCGGAGCCCGAAGAGAAGACGATCGCCTCAGGGATTTTCGCCCCGATGGGGGAAGTGATGCCCGGGGCCACCGAAGAGCAGGTCCGAACCTTCGGGCGTGGCGAAGAAGTGGCGCGACGTCGCTTCTCGCCGGAGACCGGTCTCGGCCCGCGCTTCAACGTTACTTTTTGCATCGGTTGCCACGAAAGCCCGGCACCCGGCGGTGGCGCTCCGCGTTACCGCGACTTCTTCATTCAGGCCCAGCAGACCGGTGACGGCTCAGTGCCCTTCACGTTTCGCGGTGGGATCGCTCACTCGTATTCCGTCGGCGACTATCGGTGGGAAGAGGGTGACGACGGCGAACCCGGGCAGTGGGTCGGTGACTCGCGCATTCGTCCCGGACTCCTGCCCGGCGCTGACTTCGTAGTTCGAAGAAATGGGACACCGTTTTACGGTGTCGGTCTGCTCGCAGAGATCTACGAAGAAGCGATTCTGGCGAACGCGGATCCGAATGACGAAGACGGTGATGGAATCTCGGGACGTCCGAACTATGTTGGCACCTTTGTGGGCCGATTCGGGCGGAAGGCTCAAACGGAGAATATCGAAGGCTTCATTCGTGGCCCCATCTTCAACCACCTCGGCATCACCACAGACCCCCTGACGAATGAGCAGCGGTCGCGCCTGCCGGTGGATTCGAGCGATCCCAGCCTGAACGAAGAGGGCAACTCGGTTAGCGAGTCGGAGCTTCGAACGCGCTCATCTGCGCAGGTGGGTCTCGTAGGCGAGCGGGTTACAGACTCAGACGACGCGCCGGACCCGGAGTTGAGCACAGAAGACCTCTTTGATCTGGTCAGCTATTCGATGCTCCTCGCGGTTCCTGCTCCGGAGCCACCCACGGCCCAGACCCTACGCGGCGAAGAACTCTTTCACGAGATGGCCTGCGCGAGCTGCCATGTACCCACACTGGAAGCTCCGCGTGGCTTGATTCCTCTGTACAGCGACCTGCTGATTCATGACATGGGGCCCGGGCTCGATGACGGGTTCAAGATGGCTGACGCCGAGGGCTTTGAGTGGCGAACTCAGCCGCTATGGGGCGTCGTCGCCACCGATCCGTATATGCACGACGGCAGCGCAGACACCCTCGATGAGGCGATCCTACTGCACGGTGGCGAAGCACAGGCCTCGCGCGACGCGTATGTCGCGCTCACAAGCTCAGAACAGGAAGACGTCATCGAGTTCCTCAGCTCTCTTGGCGGCCGAGATCAGGCGTCTGAGGGGCTGCTGCCTCCGAACACGCCGCTGCCCGAAGTTGGCGAGGTCGGTGGTCCCTGGCGAGAGCTTGACGAAGAAGAGCGAGTTCTCTTCGAAGCGGGCCGCGCGGCATACGATCGCAACATTCACATCAGCCACGGCCTCGGTGACGGATTCAACGGCGACTCCTGCCGTGCGTGCCACTTCGACCCTGTAATCGGTGGTGCCGGCCCCCTCGGCGTGAACGTCGTCCGCCACGGACGATATGAAGAAGATGGAAGCTTCGCTGAGCCGCCGTGGGGGACCGCGTTGCCCAAGCTGCCGCTTCCCGGCACGCAGCGTTATGAAGACGACGGAACACACAACCACTACGAGTTTCGCCAGACACCCACCACGCTCGGCCTCGGGCTGATCGACACCATTTCTGAAGCCGACATCCTCGCCAATGCGGACCCGGACGACCTGGACGGCGACGGAATCCGCGGCATCGCACGCATGACATCCGACGGCCGTGTGGGTCGCTTTGGTTGGAAGGCGGGCATCGCAACGCTCGAAGAGTTTGCTCGTGACGCAACCTCGAACGAGCTGGGTCTTACCCTGGAACCGGTGGACGGCATGTTGACCGGCGTCGCGGCAGATAGCGACGACGTGGCGGACCCGGAAGCCGATCAGGACTTCGTCGGCGCACTTACCTTCTTCATGTCCATGCTTGCCGGACCCCTCCCGGTCGGCAACGACATCGAGGGACGTGAGCTCTTCACTGATATTGGCTGCGCCGATTGCCACATCCCCTCGATGCCGGGCATCAGCGGCGATGTAATGCTCTACAGCGACCTGTTGTTGCACGTAGTGACTGACGACGAATACGGCGGCGTCTTCGACGGCGACATCGACGGTCGTCACTACCGAACGGCGCCCCTGTGGGGCATCCGACACACGGCGCCCTACATGCACCACGGGCTCGCATCGACCCTCGAAGCGGCGATCGCAGACCATGGCGGCGAAGCGACCGCGTCTCGCGAGGCCTACGAGGCGCTGCCCGATGCAGATCAGGTGCGTCTGATAGAGTTCCTCAAGACGCTGTGAGCGTGCGCGCGGCCCTGTGTTGGTGGGCACCCGCACGCCATATGCTCCTGCTGACCCCGCTCTTTGCGTGTGTGCTCGGTGCCTGCGACGACTCCGAACCCTGCACAGAAGACGAGCGCGCAATGAGCTTCGAGCGCAACGTGCTCGTGAGCATCGGAGACGCCGAGAGCCTGAACGCCGAGCTCGCGACAACGCCAGTAGAGTCCGCCGCCGGCTGGCAGTTTCGCACCTGCCTCGCGGATGCTCTGGTCATTGACCCGGAGGCTCACACCGACGGCGACGCGATTCCCCTCTTCATGTGCAACGTGGTACACCCGCTCGACCTGATCTGGGTGCGCGAAAGCGAAGTCGCCCACGTAGTCACCAACGCTCCCACCTGCGCGCCGCCCTGCATTCGCTGCCCCCGCTACGGCCTCGACATCGGCGCAGACTACGTAATCGAGATCCCAGGTGGCACCTCCCAGGCTACCGTTGGCGCAGCAGTGACGATCATGCCACGACAGTTTGAGCAGTAAGCTGCCCCCACACAGGAAAGCGCAGCTTTCCGCCGGGGGTCCGTAGGGGGTCCGCAGGGGGCGAGAGCCCCTTGCGCAGAGCGCGAGAAGCAATGGAGTCCGATTGCCGGTGGCAATCGAGCGACAGCGGTAGTGCTGATCGCGTAGCGAGCAGTCTCGCATCTCTCCCGCATCACCGCAGATCTCATCTGGCGCGGTCATCGCAATCGGTGTACAGCGCCGCGCCATGGGAAGTGCCCTTGAACATCGACTTCTGAACCGTCTGCAGCGTGCGAGTAAAGAGTACGGGCTGCTGGCGCCTGACGACCGCGTGATGGTGTGCATGTCGGGAGGCAAGGACTCGTACGCGCTGCTGCGTCTGCTGATGGTGATGCAGAAGCGCCTGCCCTTTGACCTGTCGATCGTGGCGGTGAACCTGGACCAGGCGCACCCGGGCTTCCCGAAGGACGTGTTGCCGCGCTACTTCGAAGAGGTCGGCGTCGAGTGGCGGGTGATCGAGCGGGATACACTCTCGATCGTCAAAGAGAAGATCCCTGAGGGTGGCACCTACTGCTCCCTGTGTTCACGGCTTCGCCGTGGCATCCTATACGATACGGCGACGGAGCTGGGAGCGACGAAGATCGCGCTTGGCCATCACATGGACGACATCATCGAAACCGCGCTTCTGAATCTCTTTTTCGGGGGAAAGATCGGCGCGATGCCGCCGAAGCTGCTGTCGGATGACGGTCGTCACGTAGTGATTCGCCCGCTCTCTTTTGTGCCGGAGCAGTGGATCGAAGAGTACTCCGAAGAGCAGCAGTTTCCGATCATCCCCTGCAACCTGTGTGGTTCTCAGGAGACCCTGCAGCGGCAGAACATGAAGCAGCTCGTGAATCAGCTGTGCGAGAGCAATCCCCTCGTGCGCGGGAACATGTTGGCGGCGCTGAAGAACGTTTCTCCGTCGCATCTGCTGGACAAAGACCTGTACGCGGCCTGCGGTGTTGCGACGGATCGCGGCACGGGCCGGACGCCGGTCAACAGCCCGGCGGCGCTGGAAGACGAGATCTCTCTGCTGCAACTGGCCGAAGGGCTTGAGGGCGCATGAGCTCTGCGGCGACCGACTCCATCGACGAGTCTGATACCGGCGCCATGTGGATAGGCATGTGGGGTGCCGGTGGCGCAGCGTTCCTGCTCGCGACCAGCGTGTGGCGTCTGGCGCCCCTCGCCTGGGAGCCCGTGGTCGGCGATCCGGGCATGAACACATTTCAGTGGGCGCTGTACATCGGCTTTGCGGCCTTCAACGCCTGGGCCGAGGGGTATCGTGGCTTCCAGCTGAAGATGTCGCCCCACGTTGCGTCACGAGCGCTGTATCTGAGCCGCAACCCGACACCGCTGCGCGTGTTGTTGGCGCCTCTCTTCTGCATCTCGCTCTTCGGCGCGAAGCGTCGCCGGCTGGTGACGCGATATGCTATTCTGCTGGTGATCATCTGCCTGATCGTGGCGGTGCGCATGCTCGCGCAACCCTGGCGGGGTATCATCGATATCGGCGTCGTGATCGGCCTGAGCTGGGGCGCGGCGACTATCCTCTGGTCCTACTACCGGCTGGTCAGCGGTGACGCGGATCCGGTGGATCCGGACATTCCGGGCTATGACTTCGAGCCGTCTGCCGAGAGAAACTGAACGGCGGCTGATTGCCGTGAAGCTCAGCTCGCTACGAGTTTCGCCAGCCAGCCGAGTCCGAACCACGCGCCGGCGGCAGACCCCATGATCGACATGAAGATGACGAGCAGGGTGCGGGTGAAGGCGTTGCGGTAGAAGCCCTTGAAGGTCTGCACATCGTCCGGGATTCTCTCGGCGTCAGCTACGGTCGGCTTACGGAACCACGCCTCAGTCAGGCCTACCGGGACGCCGACAGGTAGCAGCGGGTTCAGCGAGGTGATGGGGGACATCAGGAACGCGACGGCGATGCTGGGCAGCTTCGCGCCTGCGATGAGTGTTCCCAGGGCGGCGAAGACGGAGTTCGGAAGGACCCACGCCATGAGCATCTCATCGGCGCTGGACCAGTCGTTCTTTCGGACTCCGATGTAAAAGGCCGCGATCACCGCCATCGGGATCGCCCACTTCACGACGCGGGTCCATGTTTTCGGCTCTGGCGTCGCGTTGAGAGCGTCGCGGTCGATGTCGTCGTCAAAGTGCCTGGTCATGCCGGGCACGTGGCCGGCGCCGACAACCACCACGACCTTGTCGCCGGTGGTCTCGCGCAATTTCGAGACCATGAAGAGATCGCGTTCGTCGATCAGCGGCTCCTTTACTTCGGGCAGTACGCGGGCGAACTCTTCGAGCATCTCGGAGAGCTGTGCCTGCTCTTTCAGCTGCTCGATGGTGTCGTGGTCGACCTCGTCGCCGTTGCCCGCGAACATCGACTCGAAGAGGCCGCCGGCGAGGGTGATCTTCTTCCAGAAGCCGATGTTGGCCCACGTACGCTTGAGTGTGATCTGTATCTCGCGATCAACGAGGGCGATTCGAGCGCCCACGTCATTCGCGGCCTTCGACGCCTCAAGCATCTCGGCGCCCGGTTTGACTCCGAGCTTCTGTCCGAGCCGTCGCTGGTATGCTCCGATCGCCAGGTTCGCGAGCAACATCAAAGACTTGCCCTCGCGAATCACCTTGAAGATGTCGAGCTTCTCCCAGCGCTTCTCATCGATGAGGGCTGCGTACCGGGTGTCGCAGAGTTCAATCGCGACGACGTCCGGCTGGATTTCTTCGATGACTCGGCGCACTTCATCGACGCTCTCTGACGAGATATGAGCCGTGCCGACCAGGTAGAAGGTACGGTCTTGTCGTTCGATGACGGTGACGTGATCGGAGAGTTCCATCAGAGCCTCGTTTCAGGAGCCGCGAAGGGTTAGGGTCCGGCAGCCCTTCACGCAACGGAATTGTGAGCGACACCGCCGACATCGTTGTCGTCGGGGCGGGCATTGTAGGGCTCGCTCTGGCTGCAGAATTGACCCGCCGCGACGCCGCGGCGCGGATTGTAGTGGTCGACAAAGAGCCTGCTGTGGCCGCCCACCAGTCAGGCCGCAACTCGGGGGTGCTTCACACCGGCGTCTACTATGAGCCGGGGTCGCTGAAGGCGCAGTTGTGCACGGCGGGACGCCCCCTGGTGGAAGCGTTCGCTGAGCGGTGGGAGCTCCCGTGGCAGCGCTGCGGCAAGGTGATCGTCGCGAGCGATGAGTCAGAGATCGATCGCCTGAAGGCGCTGTATCGACGTGGCGTGGCGAACGGGGTTCGCGTGGAGATGCTCGATGTGCGTGGGCTCAGGGCGGTCGAACCGCACAGCGCGGGTGTTGCCGCGCTGCATGTGCCCGACGCCGGAATCATCGACTACGGGGCCGTCTGTAGGGCCCTCGCGGCTCAGCTTGTTGAGTCCGGCGTCGAGCTGCGCCTCGGCGCACGTGTGACAGCGATCGCCGGTGCCGACGGGACTGTTGGCGGTGCTGCTCTGGTCACCACAGATCAAGGCGCGCTCTCGTGTTCGCGGGTGGTGACCTGTGGCGGGTTGTATTCGGATCGGCTGGCGCGGATGACCGGCCACGCGCCGGACCTGCGCATCGTCCCCTTCCGCGGAGAGTATTATCGCCTGGTTCCGGCGCTGGCGGAGCGTTGCAGGGGCCTTATCTATCCGGTCCCCGATCCGAGCTTCCCATTCCTGGGTGTGCACCTGACCAGGCGAGTCTCGGGGCACGTAGACGTGGGCCCGAACGCCGTTCTAGCGGCTGCCAGGGAAGGGTACCGACACCGCGACGTTGACCCCGCAGAGCTGGCGGAGTCTCTGTCGTGGCCGGGTCTGCGTCGCCTTGCGAGGGGCCACTGGCGCGCTGGAGCCGCCGAGGTCCTCCGATCTCTGAGTCGGCGGCGATTCGCAGCGGCCGCAGCCGGGCTGCTTCCGGGCATCGAAGCAACGCACCTTTTGCCCGCGCCGGCGGGGGTGCGCGCGCAGGCGTTGCATCGTGATGGCAGCCTCGCGCAAGACTTCGTGATCACCGGCGATGAGCGCATTGTGCACCTGTGCAACGCGCCGTCGCCCGCCGCGACTTCATCTTTCGCCATCGCGGGGGTGATCGCGAGCCGATTGGGATTATGTTAGCGTTGGAGCGTCGCTCCGTAGACCTTGAACCCCGGAATCATCGATGTTCGCACCGATCGAAAGCAGCTCACGACTCCTTGTTTGTCTGACCTTCCCAGCCGACCCCTACGTCGACAACTTTGAGATCGCAGAGACGGAGCAGCATGCTCTCGCGCAGGCGCAGCATATCGCCAAATCGACCGGCGCGGGTATGGATCTGCTCTATGTTCGAGAGCGAATGTACGAGTCTCTGGCGGATCGCGTCGCTGAGTTCGAAGGCGACCATCTTCGGCGTACCCGCGAGGCCATGAAGGCGATTCAGCAGAAGTGCATCGCCGCCGGTACGGACACCGAAATCCACTTCGCAAACGGGATGGCCTGGTTTGAGATCATCAAGCATGCCACGGCGCTGAACTCCGGCATGATCGTCGTGAGCGCGCGGCGTGATAAGTCGACGCGCAAAGACGGGATCGTGCTCGGTTCGACCGCACGCAAGATTGTACGCAAGAGTCATGTCCCTGTGTGGGTCGACAAGGGCACACGTACAGAGCCTGTCGTACACGTCATGGCAGCCATTGACCTCAGCGACGCCAGTGGCCGGGTACTTGAGGCCGCGGATTGGGCGGCTTCGACCTACGTGGCGAAGAAGTCGATTCTGCACTGCCCGGACTACAGCGGCGAGATCATATTTACGCGCATGCCGGACGCGATGGCTCGCAAGGACGAGTATCGCAGCGAGGTTACAATGAGCGCGGTCAACTCGATTCGCGAGCTCACCGATGACGACTCGTCATGGAACCTTGTCGTAGACCCCAGGCGGCCGGCGAAGGCGATTCCGGAAGTGACCGAAGAAGAGGACGTTGACCTGGTGGTCCTCAACTCGGTGTCACGCACAGGCATCGCGGGCTTCATCATTGGAAACACCGCCGAGAAGATTCTCCACGCGATTCCTGCATCGATGCTCGTGCTGAAGCCCGAGGGTTGGTCGTCGCCTGTCTCGTAGCCGCGCGTATTGCAGCGAACCTGATCTTCCGCGGTCTTGACGTCCGCGTTGATGGGACCCCACAAGGCCGACGATTCGACCCTGTTGGAGGCTCACATGAAGAACGGCGCCCTTCCCAATTCTCTATTCGCGATCTGCGCGGCGGCGCTCGCGCTGGCCCTTGGCGCGTGCGGCGCGAAATCGCCCCAGGTCGAGGCGGCAGCGGAGCCCTCACAGGTGAGTACCGTGGTCGAGGCTGCCGCTGAGACTCCGGTCCGCAACGTGATCCTGATCATCGGTGACGGCATGGGTCCGCAACAGATCGGACTGCTGGAGCAGTTTGCGCGCAGGGCTTCGCTTTCGCCCTACGGCGACGACGAGACCGCCCTCAGCCGTATCGCGCGCGAGAGTACGGTTGCGCTGTCGCTCACCGGCCCGGCGGATGCCCTCGTGGTCGATTCCGCGTGTTCGGCAAGCCAGCTGGCAAGTGGTGTCGCATCGCCCGGTGAAGCGCTCGGTGTCGATGTTGACGGCAACCCCGTCCCCAGCGTCCTTGAGGTCGCTCGGGCGCACGGATGGGCCACCGGCCTCGTGTCCGACACACGAATGACCCACGCGACGCCCGCCGCATTTGCCGCTCATCTGCCCCATCGCTCGTTTGAGAACGAGGTCGCCGTAGCGATGATCGAAGCAGGCATCGACGTATTGATGTCCGGAGGCCTGCGATACTTCACGCCTTCATCCGTCGGTGCCGATGAAGAAGCAGCAGAAGCCTACGCTGCGAGCTTTGGAATCCCATACATTCCGCAGAGTCGGCGCGACGACGAACGCGACCTGCTGAACGAAGCGCGAGCGTCTGGGTACGAGCTTGCCTTCGATGCCGGGCAGCTGGACGAAGCCGTAGCGTCAGATCGCGTGATCGGCCTCTTCGCGAATTCGTCGATGATGAACGGTATCGTCGAATCGGAGTTCCTCGCGAATCCGAACCCCACCCTGCAGGGCGCGCGGCAGCCTACCCTGGAGGAGATGGCCACGGGCGCGCTTGAGGTGCTCTCACGCGACGCCGAGGGATTCTTTCTGATGATTGAAGCCGGCCAGATCGACTGGGCCGGTCACAACAACGACGCCGGCCACCTCCTGCACGAGCTGTTGCGTATGGATCGAATGCTCGACGGCGTGTTTGAATGGGCAAGAGACCGGGACGACACACTGATCGTGGTGACTGCGGACCACGAGACAGGCGGCTTTGGATTCAGCTACCATCGTGCCGACGTCCCTGAGGCACAGACGATCCCCGGCGGTGTGTTTGAAAACACGCCGTACCAGCCCAACTTCAACTTCGGTCCGGTCGACGTGCTGGACGGAATCTATCAGCAGCGCGCTACCTACGGTGACCTCATCTACGGCTTCGCGGACCTGCCGGAACAGACCCCCGCCGCGTTGGTGGATCTGGTCAACAGTCAGACGCAGTTTCCCATCGATGCAGAGGACGCGATCGCCATCCTCTCTCGGGAAGAGAACCACTACCACGTCGAAGGGCACCCCTACCTGAGCGCGAGGGACTGGCCGGAGTTTCACGACTTTGAGGCCTTCTATGTTTACGGCAACGGCACAGCTACCGGGCTGCTGGCGCGCGCTGTGGCAGAGCAGCAGAGTGTTGTGTGGGGCACCGGCACACACACGGCCACACCGGTACCCGTGATCGCGTGGGGTCCCGAATCGGCGCGCTCAAAGTTTGCGGGAATCATGCACCACACCGAAGTGGGTGCTGCGTTGATCGAGGCCGTCTCGCGATAGATGTCAGGCGGCTGACGGCACGACCCTCAGGAGCTGAAAGCTTTGATATCGCCCGGCTTTCGGAGCATCTTGTTGACCTCGTCGAGGTGGCCTTCCTCCTCGGCGATCAGCTCGCGGGCGTACTCCTCCAGGATCACCGACTTGCCTTCGACGGTGCGCATCAGCTCGTAGTACATTTCTACGGCTTCCCTCTCTGTGGCGAGACTCTCACGTAGAATGTCGCCGATGTCGTGCTTCTCTGTCTCGAGCAGCGGCCCGATACCCAGCGAAGGGTGGCCGCCGAGCATGGTCACCATCTCGCCGGCGCGGGCCGCGTGCACCAGCCCCTCTTCGGCGTTTCCCTTGAGCCAGCTGACGATAGGAATTCGGTTATAGCCGAAGACCATCAGAGAGTAGTGTGTGTATCGCACTACGCCCGCCAGTTCGGCTTCCATAATCTTGTTCAGAATATCGATGGCTTTCGCTCTGTCACTTTCATTCAGCATGGGTAGTCCCTGATCCGTTGTTTGTTTGAACGAGGCAGGCATAGCACAGTTTTGCAAGCCTTTCCAGGTGGAAAAACGTTAGATTTCAACGTGTTAATGTGTGTGAAAACGAATTTCACAATCAGTGAAAGTTTGCCTTCGATGGCGCCGTCGATGGGCGGTTTCATCGCTCGCGCTGATGCGGAAGATGAATGTGACATTCAAATTCCCGCCGGTACCGCCTGGTCTCGTGCGCCGTCGGCTACCGGTTTCCGGTCATTGCCGCGGCCGACGCGGCGAAGCGATCGACCGTGGCTCGAGGGAGCGTGATCTTGAAGGTCGCCTCGTTGAAGTCGATCTCCCACTCCGCGTCGCTGAAGGGGCGGTACATGCCCGTGATGCGCAGCTGAGTTTGGTTTGCGTTCAGAATTCGTCCCCATCCGGCAACGAAACGCTCGGCGTCTTCACGGTTCTGGAACACCATGCGACCGGTCATCACCGGGTCATTCTCGGCGGTGATAGAGACGTGCATTGCGCTGGGCGGCCCGATGCCGCTCAGGCCTCGAATATTGAACTCAGATAGGGCGCCCGTTGTGATCTGAATGGCAGGGCCGTCCCGATCGGTGCCGCCAAGGTCGGTCATCTCTCGCAGCCCGCGTATCCAGCCCGCGTCGCGTTCCGGCGGGTTGTCGTCCGGCCGCACCCGCCCGGGCGCTCGGCTGCGCGCAGGGACGCGCGGCGGCGCCGCGAGAGGGGGCGGCGTGTTGTTCGCCGCCTCGGCTCCTTCAGCGCCGGGGGCGTTCGGCGGTCGCAGTACCCGCGGCCCTCCCCGAACCAGGGGGCCACGTGCGAGCGGCCCGACATTTTGTGGAGCCGGGGTGTCTCTGCTGTCTCCACGGTCACCGGTGTCGGGAGCGTCGGCTTCTGCCGCCGCTCCCGCATCCGACCCGCGGGTGCCTTCGCTCTCAATCGCTTCGATCGCCTCACTCAGGCCACGTGGTGTTGGCGCCCGACGACGGAGACCGCGCAGGTACTCAGGTCGCGTGTACACAAACACATTTTCGGTCGGGACGTAGAAGATGCGCGGATCGATCACATTTCCGCGGTCGCGGGGGCGGCCGATAATTCGGTCGTCCTCGACGGACCAGTCCACGCCACCGGGGAACCCTTCGCCGAGCGCCGCTGTAATCTCAGTCGGGCGGATCTGATGGACGCCCGCGATGAATGTTCGGTTCGTGCGTCGCGGATCGGCTGACGCAATCAGCATGGAATCGATCTGTCGCAGCGGGTCAATGTCAGACTCGCCGAGCAGGTCATTCCAATCGGGCGACGCTTCCAGGAGGCGGCGTACGTTGCGGGCGTGTGGGCTGCTTCGAATGCGATCGTTGCGCAGAATGAGCACCACACGGGCGCCTTCGGGCCCCCACATTCCGATGTCGGTGGCGATCGGGTTCAGGGTCCCTTCCGGGAAGCGCTGCGCGGGCGGCAGTGTCGAGGGGTCGACGTCCTGCACCTCGGTGCTGGTGTTCGTCTCGCCGGCTTCCGCGGTCGTTTCCCGCCCCAGTGCTGCCTCGCGAGCCGCCTCGGCCGCACGTTGTGCCGCGTTTTCAACATTGCCCTGCGTGCCCTCAACCGAGTTGCTGGTAGCCTCTGCCCGGGCTTCGAGCTCGTTCGCTCGCTCTCGCTCACGGGCACGCTCTCGGCGAGCACGACGGCGACGGGCACGCTCTTCGGCCTCTACCTGTCGCTGGTGCTCCAGAGCGGCCTGCATCCGCTCGTCGATGTCAGGCGTGTTTACCGCCGGCTCTTCCGTCTCGTCTTCTGAAGTGTCGTCCGGATCGTCTTCTACGTCCGGGTCACCTTCGACGGTTTCCTCTTCGTCTTCGGTGTCGCCTTCGGACTCCACCTGTTCGGGCGCGTCTTCTTCCGGGTCGACCGCGACCATGGCTTCGTCAACGACTGTTGAGTCGTAGGTGTCCAGGCGCACGAGAGCCGCCTCGATGTCCTCGGGGGTCATGCCACTGCGAGAGTCCAGGGCGACACCTCGCGACTCGTCAAACTTCGCGCTGACCGGCGAGCGCAGGCCGGCGAAGACAAAGAGCAGCACAATGAACGCAAAGTGTAGAAAGAGGGAAAGCGCCCAGCCCCAGAGCACCGGAGACCAATAGCCAACGCGCGATCTGACATTCGTCAGCTCGGTCAGGTCGCTATGTGCTTCGGTGGACATGGTCGGGGTCTCTGCCGTGTATTGACGGGTGGTCGCAACATCAATTCACTGCGACGCACTTCCCAGCGACGCTGTGACGTTGCGAGCGTCGGGCAGCAAACGGCCGGGGCGCCGTTGCGGTCTCGCTTTACGCGATATCTGATCTGAGGGCATCGACGGCGGCCGCCTCGCATTCCGCCACATGCCGCAGGTGCTCGCCTGCCTCGGCGCCGATGTCAGAGTCGGTGCCGCGAGTCCATAGCTCAACAGCCGACCGCAGCGCCATCGCGCTGTCCTGCCAGCATCGAGCCATCTCCCTGCGGTGGCTCAGCGTCGACAGACGCGATTCAAGTGCGGGGAGGGCTGATCCCGCACCAAACACTTGAGCCAGCGCATCGCGGCCTCGGAGCAGCTCGCTGAGATGCTCCGTCCACCAAATGCGGCACATGTCGCCGAGCGCGGTGCCGAGGATCGGCGGAATCAACTCTCGCGACCACAGCGGCAGCAGGTCGAAGGCGCGCCGTCCCGTCGCAAAGTACAGCTCAGCGCTGTAGTCGAGCTCTTTGCCGGCCCCGGCGTGGCGCGGAACCCAGCGGAGCAGGTCGTCGATCAGCGCGCCCTGCACGCGCGCAGACAGCGGCTCCGGGCGAGGTCGTATTGCGATGAGCGCGGGCAGGGCCTCTGGAAGGGCCTCGATCGCCGCCGCGCTTGCGAACGAGAACAGGGACCCGTCCTCAAGCTCAATCTCCGCTATCGGCGGTGGCCTGATCGCAGTGACTCGTCCAATCGCACCGGACTCGTGCGGCACGAGGAGCGGACGGCCGGCGCGAAGCTCGTGTGTGCAGAGCCCGACAACCTCGACCGGGTTCAGCCCCGAGTAGCTGCGGCGTTCCCAGCCGGTCTGCGCGGACAGCGCTTCGAACACGCCGTAGTTGTCGAGACTCAGACTTCCCGGATGCCAATGCGCGCCGGGATACTCCGCCAGCCAGGCGTGGTTGTCCTCTGCGACGAAGAGCGCGTGACGAAAAGCCGCTCCGGAAGCGACAAGCGCGTCCTCACGGCTCAATTCGACACCGTGCTCGGATAGGACCGTTCGCCACGCCTCGATCTGGGTGGAGAGGCTCAGGGCCGCGATCTGGGCTTCCGTCTTCTGTTCGCGGGGGTCGGTGCTCTTCAAAGGCATGCGCTTCCTACAGCGTGGATCGGTGACTTGTGCGCCCGCACTACGTCGCAACAGCCACCACCAACAACATGATTTTCGCCGTCCCGGGATGAAGGTCAGCGCCGGCGACTCGTTCTACGCGGTAGCCGGCTGACACCAGAGCAGCCAGATCCGGGGCCGCCGCGCGGGCAGCCGGTCCGAGATAGAGGACGCGATCGACGCCGAGTCGGGCGACACCGGTCATGACCCCGTCACCCAGTGATCGACGCATCGGATTGATGAGAGCGACATCGTAGCGCTCGCCCGCCTGCACCATTCGCGGCACGACGGTCTCAGCGCGGCCGCCGCGAAAGTGGGTGCAATCAGTCAGACCGGCCGCGGCCGCGGCGGCCTGCGCGGCGAGCACCGAGGGGTAGTGCACATCGACCCCGCTTACGTGTTCGGCGCGGTGCGCCAGCATCAGGCTCATGCCTCCGTTGCCACAGCAAAGATCGAGCACACGGCGTCCATCTGCAGCCGCGTGGCGCGCGACCCAGCGATAAAGCGCGTCGGCTGCTGCGTGGTTCGGCTGGGTCCACCCACCATCGGCGACCTGCAGAGCCAACCCCTCAGGGCCATGCGGCCGCGGCCGCGACCCGCGCAGCCACACGACGCTGTCCCGGCGAAAGCCGATGCTGAGATCCGGACTCAGCAGGTCGGCGATGGCCGCCGCGGACTCCGGGGACGCGTCCAGGATGAGGGCGCGTGCTGCGTTGCCGGCGGCGCTGAGCTCTCCGGCGTCGGAGCCGCACTCGATCTCGAAGCCGGTGACATCGAGATCCGATCCCGCCGCTCGAAGCCGGGTCAGCGCGCCGGTCACCTGCTGCGCGGTCTCGCGTACAGGCTCGCTGTTCGCGGGACAGTCCGGTGCGTGCACCAGACCGCCCTCGACGGCCCCGAGGCCTACGCGGAGCCCGTCAGTGTCGACGTGGACGCGGAATCCCGCCCGGCTCCTGTGCGCCCCGCGGTCAGCGCCGACAATCTCAATGTCGTCGGCCTCTACATCGATGTGCGCGAATCGGCCGAGAATCTCGGAGAGAATTTCGGCCTTCACCTGCTGTTCGTCTGCGTGGGACAGATGCAGGAGATCGCAGCCGGTGCATCGTGCAGCGTACGGGCAGGCGGGTGCGATTCGCCGCGGATCCTGCGACACGAGTGACGTCACCACCCGCTGTGTACGGCGTCCGACGTTGAACTCTCTGACACGCGCGACCTCGCCGGGGATGCCGCCGCGAACAAGCATGGTCTCGCCGCTCTCAGTGTCTTCGGCGAGACACTTCGCGCCCGCGAACCAGCGCAGCATCGTCATCTCGCGCTGCTCTTCTTTGCTGTCGTTCGTCAAAATCGTCCTCGATCAGACCGATGTGCCCGCTGCTCCGTATGCAGAAGCGAACTCCTGTCCCACGAATTGAGTCGTACCATGCACGCTACCTTCCGAAATGCCCTCGTACTCGCTGCGCTGATCTTCGCGCCACTGAGCGCCGCGTCGGCGCAGGGGATGCTCATCCCCACCGACGAACGCGTCCAGGCGATGCACCTCAACTCCCACGAGGTCGATTTTACGATCCAGGACCACGCTGCGCTGACACATGTCACGCAGGTCTTTCACAATCACACCGGCCGTGACCTCGAGGCGACCTTCTACTTCGCAGTCCCCGAAGGCGCGACGACGACTGACTTTGCCCTGTGGATGAACGGCGAGCGCATCAGCGGCGAGGTACTGCCGCGCGACGAAGCGCGCAGTACGTATGAGGCGATTGTACGGCGTATGCGCGACCCGGGTCTGCTGGAGTATGTCGACGGCGACCTCTTCCAGGCCCGCATCTTCCCGGTCCCGGCGAATGGGGATCAGACGGTCGAGATTGAGTACGCGTCGGTGCTCGAAGAGCGGTCGGGCGCGATCCGGTACACCTACCCGGTACACTCGGGCTCACAGCGCAGCATTCCGCTCTTTTCGGCGTCCGGCGAAGTCAGCTCTTCGCGACAGATCGCGAACGTCTATTCGCCGCACCATCTTGTCGATATCGCTGATCAGACCGCACACTCTGCACGAATCGGCATGGAGCAGACCGGCGAGACGCCAGAGGACTTCGAAGTCTTCGTGTCGGTTACCGGCGACGACATCGGATACACGCTGCTCACCCACGATCCCGATGGAAGCGGTGGTGAGGACGGTTACTTCATGCTCACCCTGGCACCGAGCGCAGAGCTGTCCGAGCTCGAAGTTCTGCCCAAGCACGTCACTTTCGTCGTCGACACCTCGGGGTCGATGTCAGGGCAGAAAATGGAGCAGGCGCGAGCCACCCTTCGATACTGCGTCGAGAAGCTTGATGAGCGGGACAGCTTCAATGTCATCGCTTTTTCGACATCTGTGAGGACACTGTTCGAAGAGCCGATGCCCGTGAGCTCTCGCACACGGGAGCAGGCCTACGCCTGGTTTGACGATCTCTCAGCGCGCGGAAACACAAACATATCCGGCGCGCTCAGCCGGGCTCTCGATGAGCCGGTGGCGACGGATCGACCGAACGCTGTCATCTTCATCACCGACGGATTGCCGACGGAGGGCGACACAAACATTTTCAACATCATCTCTGCGGTAGAGTCCACGATTGGAGACGGTGACCGGCGTCTGTTTGCGTTCGGAGTCGGCTACGACGTGAACACGCGCCTTCTCGACGGGATGTCGCGACGCGGGCGCGGACAGTCCGGATACGTGCGACCGAACGAGCGAATCAACGATGTGATTGGCGGCTTCTTCGATCGAGTCGCGGCTCCCGTGCTGACGCAGATTGCGATCGACTTCGGCGATGTCGAAGTCGATCGCATCTACCCACGTCCGATTCCCGATCTGTATCGCAACGGTCAGCTTACCGTATTCGGTCGATACAAGAACTCTGCCAGCACTGTGTTGCGACTCAACGGGCGCGCCGGCTCCCGTGACTGGTCTACACCTTTCGAGACGGCATTCGGTGACGCCGAACCACACAACGACGACCGCGCCTTCGTAGCGAACCTGTGGGCCCATCGTCGCGTCGCAGCGCTACTTACCGAGATTGAGGACAGCGGCGAGAATCCGCGCATCGTCAGCGAGATCGTCGAGCTTTCGACCACATGGAACATCGTCACTCCGTACACCAGCTACCTCGCTCTCGATCCGTCTGAGCGCATGCAGCTCGCTGACCGACGCAACTCCAGGTCAGGCAACGTAGACGAGTTTGACGACTTCGCTCCGATGCAGCAACCGAACGTTCCGATGCGCGGCGAAGGCTTCGGATTCGAAGGCGGGTCGGGCGCTCTCGACGGCTCAGGGAGCGGGCGCGCGACCGGGAGTCTGGGTGGTCGAGAGCGGCGTTTCGACGTCGCAGAGGCAGAGGCAGCACCGGCGCCCACGCCGGACGCGACGACCCGCGCGCCGAGGCCATCGGTGGGGCGCAACGCTGTAGAAGAATCGATCGCCACCGGAGCGCTGGCAAACCGAACACAGCTTGACTCCAACCGTCAGGCGCGTGTCTCGCAGCTGGGCTCTCGACGCTTCGAGCTCTCGGGCAATGTGTGGCGCCAGTCCGGTGTCGGCGGTGTCGATGAGCGAGTCGAGTATCTCAGCGACGAGTACTTCGCGCTGCTGCGCAGGCATCCCGAGCTCACGGATGTGTTTGCACTCGGCGACCGCATTGTGTTCTCGGTCGGCGGTACGGTGTACGAGATCACGCCCTGATGGTGGCGGCTCGACAGAACGCCGGCGCGCCTGCGCCCTGGCGTCAGAGCCTGCGCAGTCGATTGAGTCGCAGCTTCACATCAGGGAAGCGCTCGCCGGCGAGGGATGCGACGAGATCGAAGTGTGGCATTGCCATGAACTTGTCGCCCAGAGCCTCGTAGGACAACCCGAGGTAGTATCGGGCAACGACGGCGTCGTCTTCGTTGAGCTCGTCACCCTGTAGCAGCTCTTCGAGTTCTTCTGCCGCCTGGCTGTACTCTTCCATTCCGATTCGGCCGACGGCGTGTTCAAACAAGGCGGCGAGGGCGTGCTCTTCAAAGGACTCATTGTCGTCAATGAGGCTCAGCGCCTCAGCGAAATCGCCGGATCGGCGCAGGGAGATTGCTGACGCAAGGGCGGAGTCGGGAGCCGATTCCAGCACCTCGTCGGAGAGGCTGATCTCTGCGCTCGTGTAGCGGGCAGGGCGTCCCACCGGGGCCACTTCGCCCGGCGAGATTCCCTTGCGCCCGAATCCACCGGAGCGAGACTTGTCATCAACGGCGGCGATCGAGGCGGAATGCGCCGGGAGCCGCGGATCCTGGACACGGCGCACGCGTGCCTCGCCGGTGACCTTGCGAACCCGTCGCTGCCTACGCGAACTCGGCTTGTCCTCTGATTCGGTCGTGGAGTCGCCCACGTCGCCGGGCAGGTCGAGCCACTTTCGCGTGCCGTCAGCCATGCCCGAATCGGCTCCGGTTGTGCGGCGCTCTCTCGCTTTTCGCTTATCGTCCTCTTTCTTCGCGGCCTTCGCTACGCGATCGACGTCGAGGGGCAGAGGCGGTGTCGGTCGCTTGTCATCAGGTGCCTTCTTCGTCGGTGCTTCGACCCGTGTGTCTTCGCCGGCGATGGGGTCGTGCTGGCCACTCTTGCGGAGATGTGCGGCTCTTGACCGGCTGCGCGCCTGGAGCCTCGATCGCAGCTGTTCGACGCGGTTTCGCGCCTCGTGCTCCGCCGCGATCTGCTCCATAGAAGCGGCCGGTCGTGTGTCTGCGACGGTCATCTTGGAGATGTCATCGATGACCGCGATCGGTTGTCGCGGTTCAATCCCGCTCAGCTTCACAGAGTCGAGGGGCAGCTCGGCCGTGTCACGCTCAGAGCGTGGGAGCACCCCGGAATCGACTTCAAGATCTGCAAGGGACAACATCTCTTCTTCGTCGTCGCCTGCCAGCTCGGTGAGGTCTGTGATCCGGTCGCCGACGGTCAGCTCTACGAAAGGAGCGCCGGAGTCCACATCCACAATCTCGAACGATGACGACGGCCCCCCCCGGTTCGAGCGCGGGTCCAGGTCCATCGTTGAGACACCGGCGCCACCGCTGCCCGCAACCAGATCATCGAGCGAGTCCATCGGGCCACCAAATCTGCGGGCTCGGGTGACAGGAATCGGCTGCGTCTCTTCGCTGGTTGGTTTTCGTCGGAGGACGCCACCGTGATCATCGGGGCTTGCAGCCTGTTCGACCGCGACCGGGTCGAAGTCTGCAGATCGACGGCGCCTGCGTTTTGCGTCCTGCGGTGCGCTTCTGTCTCGGTCTCGGACGAAGGCAGCCAGGCTCCCTGCAGTCACACGAAGATCCCATGCGCGCACATAATCACCAATGGCTCGGTAGAACGCGGCGGCGCTTTGAAAGCGATCGGCCGGCTCTCTCGCGAGGGCTCGCAGCAGGATCGCCTTGAATTCCGGTGGGATTTCGGTCGCAGAGGCAAGTGACTCTTCCACTCGAGCGTCACGGATCTGCAACAGGATGTCGAGGTCGCTCTGGCCCTGAAAGAGGGCTCGGCCGGTGATTGTTTCGAACAACACCACGCCGGTCGAGAAGATGTCAGACCGACGGTCCAGGCTGTCGTTGCTCACCTGCTCCGGGCTCATGTAGCCGATCTTTCCCTTGCCGGTGCTGATCAGCGTGAACGACTTGCGAAGTGTGGACTTTGCGATCCCGAAGTCCGCGAGCTTCACGTTACCGTCATCCGTTACGAGGATGTTATTCGGCGAGACGTCACGGTGAATGATCCGCAGCTCATTGCCCTGCGAGTCTCGTGCGTTGTGGGCGAAATCAAGCCCCTTCAGCACTTCCATGATGGTGTACAGCGCGGCCTCGAGCGGCATCTTTACCCGTCGCCCGCCCGGAACCTCGGTCAGGTGATGCAGGTCGTCGCCGGGGATGAACTCCATCGTGATGTACAGAGAACCGTCGATGTCGCCGAACTCGAAGATCTCGACGATGTTCGGATGCCGGAGCGAAGCCATGATCGCGGCTTCGTCGATGAACATGCTGACGAAGTTCTCGTTCTCGATGATATGCTGCAGGATGCGCTTGACCGCGACGTCGTCCGAATCCGACCCGTTTTCGACGCGCGCGCGGAACACCTCGGCGGCAGCACCCGTGCCGAGTCGGTCGACCAGCAGGTACTTCCCAAAGCGTCTCGGCTGAAAGCTACGGCTTCGTATTGATTGTGGCTTTCTATCCACAGAGTACATCCCAAATCCAAGTCGTGCCGAGGACGACTTTCAGCCGCTCCGGGTCGAGCAGAGGCCTCAGCTTCCTCCGACCGTCATTCCCTCTACGCGGAATGTTGGTGCATTGACCGCGCGTTCGTGGGCCAAATCGTCGCAGACAAAATCGATCCGCGCCAGAAGTTCGCGAAAATTAGCAGAGAGAGTGATCTCAGAAACCGGGTCCGTGAGCTTCCCATTCTCAATCAGGCGGCCGGTGGCCCCGCGGCTGAAGTCGCCCGTCGCCGGGTTGAAGCCGAAGCCCATCATCGACTCACAATAGAATCCGCGCTCGGTTCCTGCGATCACGTCGGCGGCTCGTGAGGTACCCGCAGCAAGATACAGGTTTGACGCACTCTCGCCCGGAGCGCCACTTCCCGGACGGCTCGCGTGCCCGGTGGGTGCAAGCTTGAGCTTGCGCGCGTTCATTGTGTTCAACGCCCAGGTCATCAGGCGGCCATCGGCAACGAAGGTGGTGCGTGTTGCGGGGAGGCCTTCTCCATCGAAGGGCCGTGAAGCGATCCCTCGCGGGATCGTCGGGTCGTCGATGATGGTGACAAGATCAGAGGCGATCTGTTCATGCATCTGATCCGCCAGATAGCTGGCGCCGCGCTCGATGGCGTCGCCTCGCAACACGCTGAACAGGAGTCCGATGAGCGCTGAGCCGGCCATCGGATCAAAGACGACAGGCAGCTCGCACGTTGGGATCGGCCTGCTGCCGAGCTGGCGCACAGTGCGCTCGCCGGCGATTCTGCCGACCTCTTCAGGTGCGGCCAGCGCCTCTGCAAATCGACGAGAGCTGAACCAGAACCCGTTGCGCTTCCGCTTGTCGGCGTCGTCGGCGATGACCTGCGCGCTGTACCCGGCGTAGGTCTGGCGCGTACCTTCGCAGAAGCCGTTGCTGGTCGCGAGAGCGGAGCTCATGATGGCATCACCCCAGGACGCCCCGCTTGAAATCGTGATCCGCGGATCATGGTTCATCGCGGCAGATTCGCAGCGCTTGAGAAGGTCGAGCTTCGACTCCGCCGACATCTGCGCGAGGGTCTCATCGTAGAGATCCAGCTCCGGAATGTCTGTGGCGAGATCGTCACGGTCAGCGAGGGCCTGCTCCGGGATCGGGTCCGAGATGTCTGCCAGCTCAAGGGTGTCTGCGATCAGGCGATCAATCGTGTCCGTGTCCAAAGTGGTCGCACTCGTCGACGCAGAGCGATCGCCACGCCATAGCCGCAGCCCAACGCCCTGCGGGCCGCCCTGCGTCAGTCGCTCGATTGCGCCGTCCCGGACTTCGAATTCATTCTCGACACCGCGTCGTACGAAGACCTCGGCAGAATCTGCGCCCGCGCGGAGCGCCCTCTCGACGGCTCTCGCTGCCACGTCCTTGAGATCCTGCACGTCGTTCCCGCTGCTGTGCTGCTTGTCGTGGCTCATGCCTGCGAGCCTCCCACGGTAATGCCGTCGATCTTTACGGTTGGAATGCCCACGCCGACCGGAACCGACTGCCCATCTTTCCCGCAGGTCCAGCGCCCATCCGACAGCGCAAAGTCATTTCCGCACATCGATACCCGGTTGAGGACGTCCGGACCGTTGCCGATAAGATTCACGTCGCGAACGGGCGCGGTGATCTTTCCGTCTTCGATGAGGTACCCCTCGGTGACCGAAAAGACGAAGTCCCCATTCGAGATGTTGACCTGCCCGCCGGAGAAGGTGCGTGCGTACACGCCGAACTTGACGCTTTGGATGATCTCGTCCGGATCGTGCTCCCCGCCGAGCATGCAGGTATTTGTCATGCGGGGCAGGGGAACAGAGCGATAGTCCTGGCGACGCCCGTTCCCGCCGGCTCCGCCCCGGTAGTGCTCCCGGGAGAGGTGGTCGTGCAGGTAGCCCCGCAGGATTCCATCTTCGATCAACACGTTGCGAGTGGGCGCGTGGCCTTCGTCGTCCACGTTGATTGAGCCTCGGCTGTTCGCGATGGTTCCGTCATCGACGACCGTGCAGAGCTCGGATGCGACTCGTTCACCGATACGGTCGCTGTAGTTGGAGGTTTTCTTTCGGTTGAAGTCCGCTTCCAGGCCGTGCCCCACCGCTTCGTGGAGCAGAATTCCCGAATCACCGGGAGCCAGGACGACTGGAAGTTTGCCGGCGGGTGCTTCCCGGGCATCCAGCATGGTGACAGCGGCTCTGGCCGCCTGTGTCGCGATATCGCCGGGCCGATGGCCCTCAAAGTACTCCATCCCGATGCGACCACCGCCGCCTTCTGTCGCTGTCTGCCGTCTGCCCTCGTGCTCGGCGATGACCTGCACGTTGAAACGGATCATAGGTTGATGATCCGAGGCGCAGCGTCCATCGCTGGTTACGATCAGGATGTCCTTCACCGACTCTGCGAAGCTGGCGGTCACCCGCCGCACGCGCTCGTCATATGCGCGCGCCGCTTCGTCGGCTTCGCGCAACAGTCGCAGCTTGGCGGTCGCCGCTACATCTACAGATGGCGTCAGGATTGGATAGAGGTTCGGTGTCGCCACCGGCGTAGCGCTGATGCCTTCATGGTGGCCGTCTCCGCCCGCGATCGATGCCGCGGTGGTGGCCGCTCGCAACATTCCTTTGCGGGTGAGGTCTTCGGTGTACGCCAGGCCCGTCGCGTCCCCCTTGAGGACTCGGATTCCCACCCCGAGGTTGATCGAGCGTGCGACGGTCTCAAGGGCCCCGTCTTGCAGCACGAGCGCCCCGCTGATCCGGTGCTCAAAATAGAGATCGGCGTAGTCGCCGCCCCTGGAGAGTGCGCGGGCGATGACTTCGCCGCATCGGGGCGCGTCGATACCGAGGGGCGCGAACTTGCTGAATGGGTCCACCGTGGTCCTCCCTGTCGTGAGGCGTTGTAACTGCGACTGGTCGTCAGCGGACGCAAGTCAGCGGGCCTTCGCGTAGATTGCGTAGCTTCCGACGATCGTCGCGTCGGCGAGGATATGGCCTTCAAGCGCCTTCATGAGGTCCGCGTCAGAGAAGGCTCCGTCTACCGGGATAGCGTCCAGATCCGTGGCGTAGACGCTGAAGTGATAGTGGTGCACCCGCTCGTCGTTCCAGGGCGGGCCGGGTCCGTCGTAGCCGAAGTAATCGCCGCGCATGTCGACGTCGCCGCTGAACCAGTCTGTGTAGTCGTTGATTCCGTGGCGCATCGGCGCCGGCGCGTCGCCGCCGTCCTTGCCGCCGACGGTGATGCCTGAGCAGTGGGCGCCTTCGTCGATGGACGTGACGTCTGCTGGAATGTCTACGAGCAACCAATGTGCGAAGTCCGTGCGGGGCAGATCCCACGGCACCGTCCGGCCGTCCCTGTTCACGTCGTCGCCGACGGTGGGAACGTCTACGTCGATACAGCGCACGACGAACGAACGTGTTCCCGCCGGCGCGTCGGACCAGGCGAGATGCGGGTTGAGGTTCTCGCTCAGCTCTACCCGCCCGTCGGCGCTGGGGCGGCCGAAAGCGAGCCGTGTTGGGATCGTAGCGCCGTCATCAAAACTATTGCTGCGTAGCTTCACTGCCTTCCTCTCCTGTCCCGGGTTTCCGAATGCGGGTGTCTGGTGTGATTTGGCGTCTGGCGGGTGCCGGGGTCCCGCGCCTGGAGTACTGCGATGCGTCCACCTTCGGGTATCGCTCGGGCCCGTCAATGCGGGCGCATGCAGCGGGGTTCTTCGAGTGGAACATGGATAACCTGTGGCTGGTCGAGGCCACGCGCCAATACTGTCACACTTCGCCGGCGAAACCACTCGATCTCTTCGCACGCCGCGGACGCCGCAGGATCTCGTCGAAGTGCAGGACAGAAGCCGAAGTGCAGCCGATAGCGCCCCGGGGTTGCGTTCCTGGCGTAGAGCCAGACGTGTCTGGACTCCGGGCCTGTGTTCATGCCGGAGTGGTGGCTTCGGGCGACAAGCTCTTCGTCCATGGTCCGCAGCTCGACGACCATGGGTCGCTCCCAGCCAACCCCGTAGTCGCACTCGCGCAGGCCCGAGACTCCCAGGGCGACATCTCCCGGCACCGCGCTCTCGGCGTCCGCGCCTTCGTCGCCGAGAGCGCCGCGGTTGATACAGGCCCCGACTGCAAACGCCGTGACAAGCGCGGCAGCGAAAAGACGCGCGCCGTTGCGACGCGATCTCTTCGCGGCTCCGGCGCCTTCTGCTGTTTGTCTCATCGCCGCCACCGCAGGATGGCTGGAATCAACAGCACAAGCAGTCCGGATTCCTGTGGCCTTCGCGACGCCGAGCACCCACATGCGTTGTTCACGTAGACGGCGCGTGGTCCTGTTGTGGCAGGCTGTGTGTCGGAGTCCGCTCCGTCGCCGGTCTCGGATGCGTCGTCTGTAGGGTCGCGATCGACGTCATGTACGGCGTCGCCGGGGGCATCACCGGGGGCGTCGCCGGTCGTGTCTGTGGCATCCGCGTCGCCTGTGTCATCGTCGTCGGTATCTGCGAAACCCGCGTCCGAGTTCGGGTCCGGGTTGTTTGTTCCGCCGCCCACACGGGGCGCGCCAACAAACTCCAACGCGCTCACGAGCAGTCGGCCGCGTTGCATGTCGTCCAGAACCGCCTCGAGTGGGAAAGCAAACAACACGGATCCGCCTGCTGCTCGCCGCGTTACGACCGCCGCGCCGCCGCCGCTGTCATAGCGCAGCGCGATCTCTGCGCCGTCTGAAGGACCGAGCACATCAGGAAAGTCCACGTCGAAGACGCCGTCGACGCCGTCAGAAAAACGGATAGCTCCCAATCCCCCAAAGGGGCCGTCAGCTTCGTTTGCCAGGGTGTAGGTCCCGGCGTCGTCGGCCACATATTCGGCGCTGAACATATCGGCGAAGAAGTCGCGATCATCCAGGTCTCCCCGCTGTGCCAGGTCCCAGGCGATCTCGGACCCCGACGCGATCAGGCTGCCGCCGCCGGCAACAAATGTGCTCACGAGACTCTGTTCAAAAGGGCTGAACGTCTCGTCTTCAGTGCTCTCTTCGCCGAGCTGCCACAACGCGGTGTGATAGTCGGGCAGCGACACGTAGGACTCCACAACACCTTCGTTCGTGGCGCCGTCAAAGGCATACCAGTCGTCGTCCGCCGGGTCCGCCTGGGCGAGCGCGCTGCCATGCTCAATGAGGTAGTCAAACGTGTTTCCTTCTTCGCCGATAAATCGGTCCCAGCGGTCAAAGCCATTTACCATCAACACGGTCGCTGATTGCGTGCCGGCGTGGCGGGCGGCTACCGCCGCAGAGGCGGGCCCTTCACCGCCGCTGTTGATGCCCGCGACCCGGACTGCGACAACCTGCCCGGCGCTGACTCCCGGCACTTCAAACAGGCGTTCGTCGGTCACGCTTCCGTCGTCGAAGTTTCGCCCGTCGACAGACGCGTACACCCGCCATGATGTTGCGTCTCCGCTTCCCTCTCGTCCGTCACTGGGTTCCCACTCCGCGACCAGGCTGCCGTCTGTGTTCGTCAATGTCACGGCCAGGGGCGGCTCGGGGACAAACTCGGCGTTCGGATCAAAGTAGCGAATCACACCGCGCGCGACGGCTCGTCCTGCCACGCGGCGAAATCGGGGGTCCTTGAGCGCGTCAACATCCGGCCCTGTGCTCGGGTCGCGGTCGTGAAACGCGACTTCAATCAGCGTGCCCGGCGCCTGCGCGAGCTCGCGGAGCTCGCCGAAGTTTGCCGTCTTCTGACCGCGGTCGGTCCAGTCGCCATTCCAGTAGGAGCGGATCTCGGAGACCATCGTTTCGTGGACCGCGTCCTGTAGCTCTGCGGAGCCCGCGGTGGGGGTTCCGTTGTAGATGAAGCTGCTGGTGCCGGTCCCGCCGCCGGCGTTTGTGTGGATGGAGATGTACGCGTCCGGGTCCAGCAGGTTTGCCCACAGGGGCCGCGCGGTAACGTCGCTGCCATTCTCGGAAGCCGAATTCGTATAGACGCTGACGGGCGCTCCCGAAAACTCAGCGTAGTTTCGGGCGCACTCGGTCCATCCGGGTCCCGGCGCTGTTGTCCCATCGCGCACGACGCCCCCTGTTGAGGTCCCAAATTGAACGGCGTCGGCGATCATCGCGCCTTCGCCCACAGCTTGAAGCGAGACCTCGGCGGAACCCGAAAAGGGGAAGTCGCCGATCGTGAACCAGTGCGGGCCACCACGCCGCTGTGAATAGACCGCTCTCGATTCGCCGCCGTCGTGGCGCACGGTAGCCTCTACCTCTGCCGGTCGGTTGGCGCCGGGCACGAACCAGGCGCGTACAGGAACGCGGCCCTCGATGCCGGCGCCGGTCCAGGTCGCGGTACCGCCGCTGTCGCTGTATCGGTAGTTGTCGTCCCACCCACCGATGCCGGCGCCTTCGACGAAGGCCCCCAACTCTTCGTAGTCCGCCCCTGCATCAACGCGCACAGCCGGTGCGCTGCTGGTTGACTGCTCGCGCAGCCAGAGCACCTCGGCGCCGGCTCCCCTGAGGTAGGGGTCGATGTGGTGGCGGCAGATAATGTGCGTCGTAAAGTCCTCGATCAGGCCGAAGCTCTCTCCCCGCTGGGTCGTCCAGTAGCTGCCGGTCCAGTAGTATCCGTGACCGGGACTGAGGGCGATGCGACGTCCGGACAGGGCGCCGGGGGGACGCTCCACGAAGGAGCGGAGCTGTTGCTGCGGTGGCAGCAACGACACAGCTCGCTCGGGCTCGCCCAGCAGGCGGACGGAGCGCAGCTCAACGTCGTCGGGCGCGGCGGCAAAGAGTGACTCCAACAGGAACTCCCGATCGAGCTCGTTCATCGCGGAGAATACGGCTTCGGCGCCCCTGACAATGAGGGTGTCGCCGTCGAGTTGGAGCAGCAGTTCGGGGCCGAGCTCGGCGACTTCGGGGAGCGCGTTGAGGATCGTCCGCGCCCGCGACACCATCCCCTCGTCCGGCGCAGCGAAGCGGATGGGGTGCATGTGATGACCCTGCGGCACGTAGAGGCGTGTCGCGGTGTTGTGAAGCGCCGCCTGTCTGCCCGCGGGCGCTTCTTCGGCGGCGCGCGACGGCTGAGTCATCGTGAGCGCGGCAGTGGCGAGCAACAGCCCGGCCGCCTTTGAAAATCTGAGCATGTGCGCGTTGTAAGTCATCGCGGGCGGTGTTTGAAGGTCCGCGCGTGCCGCCGGCCGCCTGTACTCTGTCAACGAGGGCTCATCGTGTCTCTGCTGCAATTCGCCCACAACTCCCAGCCCATCTACGCTCGCGAGCGTGGGGCTGGACCGGCGCTGATCCTGGTGAATGGCATGAGCCAGTCGACGGCGAACTGGACCTCACAGATCGCGCGGCTCAGCACCGAGTTCCGCGTGCTTGCCTGGGACTGTCGCGGGCAGGGGCGCAGCCCCGCCGGCGAGAGCGCGACGCTTGACGATCACTGCGCCGATCTCGTCGGAGTGCTCGACCACTACGAGGTCGAAGCGGCGCATGTCGTCGGCTTCAGCCACGGTGCCCGGGTCGCGCTTCGCTGTGCGGCTACCCGGCCTGAGCGCGTTCGCAGCCTCGTCCTGACCTCGATCGGGGCCGGCGGGGACGCGCGCCGCGCGGCGATCGTGCGGGCCTGGGCCGAGATTCTGCGCCTCGGTGGGGTAGAGGCGCTCGCGTGGTGTTCGCTGACCCACATCCTCGGGCCGCGCTTTCTCTCCGAAAACGCCGATCACCTGGCCCTGATCGTCGACGCGGTGGTTCAGAGGAACAGCCCGGAGGGCATCGGCGCGATGATGGCCGCGATGCGCTCCTATCCGCCGTCCATCGACGACGCGCTCAAGGTGCGCGCCCCGGGTCTTCTCATCAGCGCCGGGCATGACCCCCTGGTTTCAGCAGCGTCTTCTGCAGCGCTGAAGGCGGCGATCGCCCACTGTGAGTCGCTGCACATCGCCGAGAGTGGGCACACAGTTCCCGTGGAGTGTGCGACAGAGTGGCGTGACGGTGTTTCTGCCTTTCTGCGGCGCCACTGACGGCAGGCGACAACGCTGCCTGCATTGTCGCCGGCAGCGCGTTCTTCTTGTTCTCGCCGCGTTCTTCAAGTTGCAGAGGTGCAGGGGATCGCATATAGAGCGCGCACGAATCGCGTTGAGCATCAGGTAGCGGCGTCCACCGGGCGCGTTTACCCCTGCCGCGCAATCACGCCAATCTCAGCCGGAGTTGAATTGAGAAGGCCAAGACCTGCGGCGATGCCGCCCCAGAACAAGCACCGTGTTAACCGACAGATCCGCATCTCGCAGATCCGAGTCATTGGCGCCGAGGGCGAGCAGCTCGGCATCATGACGCCGGATGAGGCGCGAGACATCGCAGCCGAATCGGGCCTCGACCTTGTTGAGGTTGCGTCCAATGCGCGGCCACCGGTCTGCCGAATCATGGATTACGGCAAGTTCAAGTACGAAGAATCGAAGAAGACGAAGGCGCGCACCGCCCGCGTCGAAATGAAGACCATCACGCTTCGTCCCAAGACGGACACCCACGATCTTGAGACAAAGCTGAAGCAGGCCCGAAAGTTCATCGAACACGGTGATCGCGTGAAGTTCGTCATGCGAATGCGTGGTCGCGAACAGGCCCACATCGACATGTGGGTCAGCAAGATGCGCGACATCATCAAGGGTGTCTCCGACATCAGCACCGTCGTCGCGACGCCGCGCCAGGAAGGCCGTACGATCACGGCCATGGTCGAACCGATCGCAGAGCGCTAATATCGTCCGCCCCGTGTGTGCGCCCCGCAGGATGCGGTAACGCAGCACTGAGTCACCGGACGAGAGCGCGTGTCGAGCCAACTGCCCAAGCTCTACCTCAAGACGCTTGAAACTCTGCGCGAGCGACCTCGCGAGCATGGTTGCGTGTGGCTCGGCGAAGCCGGCTTCTACGTGGACCCGGAGGCATCACTCCGGGATCCCGCCGCGATCCGCAGCGCGCTCCTGAATCGCCACTGGCCGCAGATGCACTTTGATCTGGTGCCATTCGCGCGTGACAGCGTCGACAACCAGTACTGTTTCGTGCGCAACCGGAATGCCGCCGAGCCCGAGCGCTGGCCGGTCGCTCTGTGGATGTACGAGACCGGCATCGCGCTGCCGATTGCGGGGTCCTTCGTCGCTTTTCTCGACTGGATCGGGATTTCGGCGTGGGAGCATACGGTTGAGGCCGTGGATCACTTCGTTACGATGGAGCACTACCAGGCGATTCTCGAGCCGACTCTCATCGCGCTGAATCGGCCTGTCCTGCGGTACCGCGAGTCCGTCCCGACCAGCATGGTGACGCAGCTGGCGCGCCATCTTCGCATGGCTCGCATCGATCCGCAGGCCGTCGCCAGTCGCCTGGTGCTGGCGCTGGCGAACCTACGCCGCGGCAACGTGGAGCGTGCGCGGGCCGACGCCGGTGAGGCGGTCAGATCCGCGCCGTGGTGCGCGCTGGCACACTTCGTCTACGCGCAGACAGTCGCGACACGGCTGCTGCACGACGAGCACATGGCGTCGATGTGCCAGGTCCTGCGGACATCGCTTGCGTTCAACGGCGACCCTGAGATGCCGCACTTTTCGCGCCTGCCACAGGTCGATGCCGGCGAAGTAGTGGCGGCAATGGGCGCCATCTCGGCGCGCATCGACGAATCCGATCCTCTCTGGGACATAGTTCACATGTCAGCCGCCGAGAATCCCGCACCCTGGCTGCGAGCCGCGCTGAGCCACGCCGACGAGAACCGACTTTTTGATGCGCTTGCATTCGCGCAGAACGGCCTCCACGTCGCGATGATAACCGGAGTACGTGATGCCGTGCACGATCCGCTGCTCCTGTTGCAGGAGCTGTACGAGGGGCTGGGGTGGGCAGAATATGTCGATCTCGTGCAGCGCGCTCGCGATCACTTTGACCCGCTGCCGCAGGAATAGGTGAATACAATGGCATGTGGCATCGTCTCGTAGCTGCGGTCAGAAACCGCAGCGCACGGGACCCTACGGCAACCTGTGATATTGTGGCGTAGGTACGGCGCACCCTCGAACCCGCGGAGAACTTCATGACTCGATTCTCGACCTCAGCGATGCCCACGGCGACGGCACGTGGCGCGGCCTGCCTTGCGGCGTTCGCATTCGCGCTGATCGCCACGACATCTGTCTCGGCTGAATACTTCGAACCTGCGCCGGATGGTGGGTACCTTCCCGAGCGGGCTGAAGCCCAGCCATACCTTGCCCCGGCGCCTCCACCGATGGTGTCCTTTGGTGTCGCTTTTGACTTCGGCGCCGCCCTCGCCGGCGTTGGGGATATCGACGACAACTTCTTCGGTGCCAACGACGCTGACACCTTCGGCTCCTACCCAAACCTGGCGTGGGCACTCGGCGGATACGTCGAACCGCTGCGGAACTTTCGCATTGGCGCCGAGATTGGTGGGCTCGGTGGCGGCAACGCCAGCGCGTCATCGGCAGTGTTTCACGGAGGTCTGCTTCTGGAAGGCGGCGGCCGAAGCGCCGCAGGGCTGGGGCTCTGGGGGGGAATCACCCTCGGGGGTGGACGCGTAGCCCTGGAGTCAAACGACGACGAGACCGGCATCTATGAGTTCACCACCAATGGCGGCCTCTACGGCCGTGTTCAGATCCGCCTGGAGTATGCGTTCGCGTCCTACATCGCGCTGCGCCTGACAGGATTCGGGGAAGGCATCGCGAGCCTGGGCGACAACTATCTCGTCGATCTTGACGAGGACGCTGAACCTCCGTTCTTTCCAGACGAGAGCGGTATCGCCTACAAGAGCGCGGGCATCATGTTCGGCATCGTTATCGGGTCGTTCTAGACCGCATGCGCGCCGTTATTCAGCGAGTTCATAGCGCCCGCGTCGAAGTCGACGGCGAAGTCACCGGCAGGATCGATGAAGGTCTGATGGTGCTGCTTGGCGTCGAAGCCGGCGATACGGACAGAGATCTGGACTATGTGGTGCGCAAGATCAGCGGGATGCGCATCTTCGAAGATGAACAGGGCCGGATGAATCAAAGCGTCGCAGAGGTCGGCGGTGCGGTCCTTCTCGTTTCGCAATTCACGTTGATCGGTGACTGCCGAAAAGGCAGGCGCCCCAGCTTCGCACGGGCGATGGATCCCGCAGAAGCCGCCGACTATTGCGACCGATGCCGAGACGCGTTGATCGCCGAAGGACTGCGCGTCGAGTGCGGCCGCTTCGGCGCGATGATGGACGTGCACCTGGTCAACAACGGGCCGGTCACGTTACTGGTGGACAGTCGCAAGGCGTTCTGAGCGCGGCGGAGCAGACAGGCAGCACAGCTCGGAGGGGACGATGAGCATCGAAGACAATCCGACCATCTTTGGAATGATCCTGCGCGGCGAGATTCCGTCAGACACGGTGTGGGAGGACGAACACTGTATCGCGTTTCGCGACATCAATCCCGCCGCGCCGGTCCACATCCTGATCATTCCGCGCAAACTGATCCCCACGATCAACGACGTCAGCGACGACGACAAGTTCCTGCTCGGCCACATGGTTACCGTGGCGCGGGATATCGCCGCCGCCGAGAATGTTGGCGACGACGGCTACCGTCTGGTGTTCAACTGCAACCGCGATGGTGGGCAGACCGTCTACCACATCCACATGCACCTGATCGCCGGTCGCGGCCTGAGCTGGCCACCGGGCTGAAACCCGGACGAGGTCGGCCGACTCGCCGGCGTCAGGCGCCGCGCTCGCGCGCGATGCGCTCGGCGATTCGCGGGGACTCTTCGGGGACGCGGTCGCCCCAAAGCCGCCGCTTTACCGCGTGGCGCTGCCTTTCCTTGTAGACTTCATGCGACGCCAGACCGCGGTGGGTATCTTCGTACGAGCGCCGGTCCATGACCTGTACCTCGTAGGGGAAGAGAAAGTGCAGATGTTCTCGGTCCTGAAGCAGATCGTCACGGCGACGACGCATCTCGTCCATTACCTTCCCTGCCGGCCCTTCAGGCAGCGCGGGCATAGGGATGCTGGCGAGGAAGCGTTTGACCGGCACGGAGACAGGTCGTGGCCCTGACGCCTGCTCTTCCATCGCACGCATGCGCTGCACGCAGGTAAACTGAATGGAGTGGTAGCGAACCGCGCTCAGGGGGTTGTACGACTTCTGCGGCGGGCTCGGATACGGATAGCCCTGTACACGTCGGCGAATCTCGGCGTCGACTTCGTGCCCGGCGATCGCCGACTTCCGATATTGCTCGTGCAGCTTGCTGAGGTCGGCGCGCATTCGGTCGATGTCGATCAGCGTGTTGCGGGATCGGCCGGGGCGCACGTGAGCGAAGGTGACGATGTTGTGTTCCTGGAGATACTCCAGGACTCGGAGGGCGTCGTATCGATCGTGTGTCACGAAGCGCAGGCCCACCCAGTCAAAGATATCGGTCGCAACGTTGTCCGGCTTCTGCAGCAGTTTCAGCGCCAGCGAGATCGTGGATTTCTCGCCGCGGGTCTCGAAGCTCACCAGAGGGATGCCATTCTTCCTGCCGAGTATCTGTTTGCCGTTGTCGGTGTAGATGTGATCGGTGAAGCGGCCGAGGATCGAGTCCTTGATGTAGTGGCGGTATCGGCTGTTAAAGTAGCTGCTGGTGTGGGCCAGGGTGTGCATGACGCGGAGCAGGGTGCAGGCCCACATCTGCGTCGCCGACCCGAATCCCTTGGACGCGAGCATCATGATGTTGCGCACGTCCACTTCCTGGCGGAGCGCGACCGGGAACTCAGCGTCCAGCTCCGGCTCATCGTGAAGCAGCTGCGTATCCAGGAACTCGAGGGCCTTGCTGCGCAGTCGCCCGACCGCCGCTTGATCGAGAGGGTCGTTCCAGTCAAAGCCGTACGCTTCGAGGAAGTCCTCGCACTGCCGGTGATCGTAGACGTTCAGCTGGGGAACGTCGACGGCAGACGAGCCCGTCAGCATCGGGCTCAGCAGTGTCCATGGGAGTTCTGTCAGCGGCATGCGAGTCCTGAAAAGGCGCGCGCTGCTTACACGTGGGACCGCTGCCTGGCCAGTGAAAATCTCAGCGTCCGGGCCGGCCGGACACTCCCACCTGCGCGGCTTCAGTCGACATCATGAAATACGAATCGTCCGCCCGTTCCGTTGCGGAAGGTGATCTCCGAGCCCTCGCGTGAGACCTCGTAGTCGGGCGTCAGCGTGATCTTTCCCCCGCCACCCGGCAGGTCCACGACGAAATGGGGCACGCCCATCCCGCTGATCCGCCCACGGAGGTAATCCACAACCTCGAGGCCGCGTGACAGCGGTGTCCTGAAGTGCGTGATCCCCTCAGCCATGTCTGCCTGAAAGAGATAGTATGGCCGGCACCGGTGGCGCAGCAGCCACCGATTGACCGTAAGCACCGTCTCGGGGTCGTCGTTGACACCGCGTAGCAGCACCATCTGGTTGCCGAGGACGCAGCCGGCGTCGGCGAGCATATTCAGCGCCAACGCCGCCCGGTCGGTACACTCTCGGGGGTGATTGAAGTGGGTGTGTACGTAGAGCGGCCGCACACTACGCAGTACATCGACGAGCTCAGGAGTGATGCGTTGGGGCAGAGTGACGGGGTTGCGTGTGCCGATGCGAAGCACCTCAACGTGGTCGATGTTCTGCAGCTCCCCAAGAATCCAGGCGAGTCTCTCGTCGGACAGGGACAGGGGGTCGCCACCGGAGACAAGGACGTCGCGAATCGCGGTTTCACCGGCGATGTACGCGATGCCGGCTGTGATGCTGTCCATGGCCGCCGCTGAGCCGGGATCAGAGACTTTCCGCTTTCGCGTGCAGTGGCGGCAGTACACAGGGCAATTGTGCGTCACGTAGAAGAGAACTCGATCCGGGTAGCGCCAGGTAACCCCGGGGGCGACCATATGCGCTTCTTCATCGAGGGGGTCACGCAGCTCGAATGGATGTGTGACCAGCTCACCGGCCTGCGGCAATGCCTGCATGCGGATGGGGCAATGTGGGTTTCCGGCCTCGAAGAGGGACGCATAATAGGGAGTCACCGAGGTGCGAAATGCGTCAGTCGTCGCCGCGAATGCCGCCCGTTCTTCTTCACTCAGGCCGACGCTGTCTTCGAAGTGCGCCGGTCGTCGCAGGCGCCTGGACTGTTGCCAGCGCCAGTCTTCCCATTGGGCGGGTGCGACCTCGGACCACGGGCCGTGGGGTCCGCCGGTCACATTCCATGAATCTCCTGTACTCGGCATTGCTCCCCGGGATCCCATTCAACCACGCGGTCAGTGCTGGACGCGAGTGGGATTTCCGGTACAACGATTGCGCGATCGGCAACAAGCGCGTTGGTCATGCTCGGTGACTCGCAAAGAGGTCGAACGCAGTCAGGGCGCCCGTCCACCGCGAGTCGAACATGGAAACCAGCGGAGTGATGGCTCCAAGCACCGAAAGGGTCGCTGCGTGCGCGGCGTTCGCTCTGATCATCGGCCTGCTCACTGCGGGCGCGCTGTCCGGTTGTGACGACACGGTTCGAGGCGAGCGCTTTTACTGCGTGACTGACAGCGAATGCCAGTCGCCGCGAACCTGCAATGAAGGCGTGTGCGAGTGGCCCCCGGAGCTGGACGCCGGCGACATCGAGATCGAGATCCCGCCGCCGGTGGAGTGCTTTGAGTTCCAGCCCGCCGTTGTCGAGATGACGGATGCACGGGGCGGATTCCTTTCAAGTCGGCTGACGCGCCTCGTGAATTGTGGCGAGACCGATGTCAGCTTTGAAGACTTCGAGCTTGCCGGTGACAGCCCGCGAGGCATCTTCAGCGTGGAAACGGCCGACGATCCGATCTCAACCTTTGCTCCGGGGGACTCGGTGCTGGTTCGGATCACGGCGGCGCCGGAAGACGCGGCCAGAGGTGGCGTTACGGTCATTGCCCATGGCGACGTACAGGATGCGGTCGCCGAGGTGACCCTTGTAGCGGCAGCCCGGCCGGACCCCTGCGTCACCTTTGCGCCGACCGTCGTCGATTTCGGCGAGCGCCTGGTAGTGACCGAAGACCGGCCCTTCAGCGCGCGCGCTGTGTTGCAGAACTGCGGTGAGCTGCCGATTACCTTTGACAGCCAGACAGTCGACGGCAGCGGGGCCTCGATGTTCGGCGTCGCCGATCTGACCGGGATTGAGCTGAAGCCGGCTCGCACGCGCACGGTGAACGTCACCTTTACGCCGACCGAGGGCGGTACCTTTGACGCGACGCTGAGCCTTGGCGCTGGAGACTACAGCGCCGAGCTCCCACTCACCGGGATAGGAATCCCGAGGGAGCCCTGCCTCAGTGTGGATCCGGACAGCGTGAACTTCGGTGCGATTCCGAGCGGCACCGTCGCTCAGCGAACGGTCCAGCTGGAGAATTGCGGCGCGTTGCCGCTACGCCTCGACGGGGCGAGCTTCATCGGTGATCCGCTATTCGTGGCGACTGCCGCACCGCGTTCACTCGCGCCCGGCAGCCGCGCGCCGGTCACCTTCTCCGTCGATTCCGAGTTGTATGGATTCGGAACATACAACGGCGTGTGGACAGTCGCCGAGACGTTGAACGACGATGTCGACGGGGCGAGGGTTGACCTGCAGGTGGAGATCAACAGCCGCCCCCTTCGTTGCGTGGAGTTTGTCGACGACGTGTTTGACTTCGGTGTCGTCGACATCAACGGGGTAGGCTCCCAGCAGGGTGTGACGTTGCGGAACTGCGGCATCGGCACCGTTGTTGTGGACGGGATGTCCATCGACGGTACCGGTTACAGGGTCGACAACACGGTCCCGATATCGATTCCGCCAAACGAAGAACGTGACGTGCTTGTCTCTTTCCTTCCTCGTCAGGAGCGCCGTTATGACGCGACGTTGAACATCGCCGGTCCGAGCGGAGTGACCGATAGTGTTGAGTTGACCGGGGTCGGCGTTGAGCCGCCCGTGCCCTGCCTCAGCGGTGATGGCGGTGTGATCAACCTCGGCCGGGTGTCGTTCTATCAACCATTTCCGGGGGAGCCGCCGCTTGACCTGACGCGGGAACTCACGCTGCAGTTTGCAAACTGTGGCGACACACCGTTGACTACCGGGCCCACGTCGTTGACGCCCCTGCCGGGGACCCCGAACGGCGTGTTTGTTTTGACCGACAGCGCGCCGCCCGGCGGCGGCACAGTCGGCGTCGG
>JAUICO010000026.1 GCA_030427825.1 bacterium
CCTCTTCTCTGCCCACGATCGCCATCAGGGTTGGCACGGTATCTTCGAGGAAGGGCGCCCAATACTCGTAGGCCAGCCGTTCCTGGGCGAACTTTCGCGGCGAAGGCTGCAGCTTCAGCCATGCTTCGGGTCCCTCGACGCTGCGCCAAACGCGCGCCAGGGCGCCGGGTCTGGTGCGGTGCTCCCACGCGGAGTGCGCGCGCAACTGCACGGGAAGCGCGGCGAGGATGTGTTCGGGGATCACGGCATCTGCAGCCGGCCGGGTAGCCACCGGGCGCTCTCTCACAGCGGATTGCTTCACTATGTGCTCCTCCCACCTGCGGCGCATGCCGCTGCTGTGAGCGTACACAGGCCTGCCGGACGTGGCACGATCATGGGCCTGCGCGCGCCTGGAAGCCGACCGTCCACCGAGTGAATCGGCAGGCGCGCTGTCGACATTAGGGTTTGGCGGAACTTTAGGAATCCTGCTGCGTGTCCGGCGCCGCGGACCAGATCTCAGCGCCGGATTCGCGAAAGAGTTTCGCTCTGTCGTCGAGTCCGCTCTTGATGGCGGCCTCTTCGTCGATGCCCTGTGCCGCCGCCAGGTCACGCAGCTCCTGCGAGATCTTCATCGAGCAGAACTTCGGGCCGCACATCGAGCAGAAGTGTGCGACCTTCGCGCCCTGTGCGGGCAGCGTTTCGTCGTGATAGGCGCGCGCTGTGTCGGGATCGAGTGAGAGGTTGAACTGGTCTTCCCAACGAAACTCAAAGCGTGCCTGTGACAGGGCGTCGTCGCGTCGTCGCGCACCGGGGTGTCCCTTGGCGAGGTCTGCAGCGTGGGCCGCGATCTTGTATGTGATGACGCCGGTCTTCACATCGTCTCGGTTTGGCAGGCCGAGGTGCTCTTTGGGTGTCACGTAGCAGAGCATCGCAGTGCCGAACCATCCGATCATCGCGGCACCGATGCCCGAGGTGATGTGGTCGTAGCCGGGTGCAATATCGGTCGTCAGCGGCCCGAGGGTATAGAATGGAGCCTCGCCACACACCTCAAGCTGCTTGTCCATGTTTGCTTTGATCATGTGCATCGGGACGTGGCCGGGCCCTTCGATCATGGTTTGGATGTCGTGCTTCCACGCGATCTTCGTCAGGTCGCCCAGCGCCTCAAGCTCGCCGAACTGCGCTGCGTCGTTTGCGTCCGCAATCGATCCCGGGCGCAACCCATCGCCGAGCGAGAAGGAGACATCGTAGGCCTTCATGATCTCGCAGATCTCTTCAAAGTGTGTGTACAGGAAGTTCTGCTTGTGATGGGCCAGGCACCATCGCGCCATGATCGAACCGCCACGCGAAACGATACCGGTTACACGTTTCGCGGTAAGCGGGACGTGATGCAGAAGAACGCCTGCGTGGATTGTGAAGTAATCGACACCCTGTTCAGCCTGTTCGATGAGCGTGTCTCGAAATACGGGCCAGTTGAGCGCCTCAACCACACCGTCGACCTTCTCGAGTGCCTGGTAGATCGGTACGGTCCCGATCGGCACCGGGCTGTTTCTGAGGATCCACTCTCTGGTTGTGTGGATGTTCTGCCCGGTAGACAGATCCATCACGGTATCTGCGCCCCAGCGGATAGCCCACACCAGCTTTTCGACTTCCTCTTCGATCGAAGAGGTGACCGCTGAGTTGCCGATGTTTGCATTGATCTTCACCAGGAAATTGCGACCGATAATCATCGGTTCCACTTCCGGATGGTTCACGTTCGCCGGGATGATTGCACGGCCCCGAGCGATCTCGTCGCGTACAAACTCCGGGGTGATCTCGTCCGGAATCGTCGCGCCGAGGGGCATGCCGCGCAGACGCTCTTCGCGCTCGGGATCTTCGGCGAGCAGCTGCTTGATTTCCGCACGCTTCTGATTCTCGCGTATCGCGACGTACTCCATCTCTGCGGTGATGATGCCGCGCCTGGCGTAGTGCATCTGGCTGAGGTTTCGGCCGGTCTTCGCGCGACGAACACGGCCAGGGGTGGCCGGAGTGGCGGCACCGGTGCTGCCGTCCTTTCGGCCGTCGTCCAGAGCGACCGGCTCGCGCCCGACGTAGAGCTCGCTGTCGTCACGTTCATCGATCCAGCGGGCACGCAGGGGCTGCAGGCCCGCCTCAAGGTCGATGGCAACCGCAGGATCGGTGTAAGGCCCCGAGGCATCGTATACGAGCAGCGCGTGGCCGGGGTCATTGCCCGGCATCGCGGGCTGAGTCTCGCCGATGGGGATCTCACGAAAGGGGACACGCACGCCGCTGTGGATAGACCCCTCTACGTAGACTTTCCTTGATCGCCCCACGGGTTCGCGCGGGATCACGGTCTCGGCGCCGGGTGCGTTGCCGCTATTCTTCTTCATCTGTCTTCTCCCATTCCTACGCCGGCATGATCCGGATCAGGTTCGACGGGTCTGCGGACTCTCCGCATCTCAGCCACGCACGCGACAACTGCGCGCCACGGCTCCCCGAGGGTGTCCGCCACGCTAGGGCCTGTGGGGCGCGATCACAACCACCGACGTTCAGGTCCGAATTGACGTGCGTTCGCGCCCACGGTGAATAGGGTCCACTCGGTGGCGCCGAGCGTGTCATCACAGGCCGGCAATTCCGTCGGCTACAATCTGAAGCAGGAGAGTTCTGATGAAGAAGAACGAGCCGATCCGCTCAATCATGACCGCCAATCCCCACACCGCGCACACCGGCCAGAAGCCCAGCGAAGTTCGACAGCTCTTCGTCGACAGAGGTTTCCATCACCTGCCGGTGACCAGAGGCGGCAAGCTGGTCGGTATCCTCAGCAGCTCGGACATTCTGCGCCTCGTTCCCGGCGCCTGGGGCGGCGATGACCGTCAGGTGGACGCGATGCTGGACTCGCAGTTCACGGTCGAGACCATGATGAACGCCGAGGTACGGTCGATGAGCGTGCACGGGACCGTCCGAGATGCCGTTGATATTCTCTCAGAGGTGGACTTCCACGCGTTGCCTGTCATTGACGACGAGGGCCTCCTGACGGGCATCGTCACAAGCACCGATCTGATTCGATACCTCCGCGACCAGTACTGAGTGCGTGTTTGCGGGACGAAAACTACGGGGGAGAGATGATGAATTACGAAGAGAACAAGCAGCGGTTGCTGCAGATGAGGGCCGACATTCTCAGGCGGGTCACCGCGATCGAACGCGATCTCAAGCGAGAAAAAGGGCCTCTGCCTGCAGACTTCGCGGAGCAGGGCGTTGAGCTTGAGAACGACGAGGTGCTGACAGCGCTCGACGACGCCGGTCGCCGCGAGCTCACTCTCATTCATACGGCGCTCAAGCGGATAGAGGACGGGGAGTACGGTATCTGCGACTCCTGCGAGGCTGATATCTCGGCGCCGCGTCTGAAGGCGGTGCCCTTTGCGGTTCACTGTATCGATTGCGCTGAGCGGCTGCATTCCAGCTGACTGAGAGTGATCGGCAGGGACGCGATCTCGGCTTGACACACCGCGGGCAAACTACCAGGAAGCCCGCTCCCTGAAGCTCGGGCAATCGGCCCGACGCCGGAGTGACCTCGGGTGACCGACCCGACCGTGGAGAGACGCCGTGAAGCGCACTTATCAGCCGAGCAATATCAAGCGAGCCCGAACTCACGGATTTCGTGAGCGGATGAGCAGCAAGGATGGCCGCGCCGTTCTGAAGCGTCGACGCCTTAAGGGCCGCAAGCGCCTCGCCATCCAGGTTCCGAAGAAATAGTGGTGCCGCCTGCCACTGGGGAGCCGGCAACGTCGGCCCCGGCCGTGGCGAGTCGGAACGAGCGCTTCCGCAAGGCTGATCGCCTGCTGAAGCGCTCCGAGTTTTTGCGTGTGCAGCGTCGCGGACGTCGTTTCACAACGCCGCATCTCGTAGTGCTCTCGATAGAGTCGCTGACCGGGCGAACCCGTGTCGGAATCACTGCGTCGAAAAAGATCGGAAACGCGCCCACCCGAAATCGGGTCAAGCGACGCTTCCGCGAGATCTTCAGGCAGAACAAGGCGGCCTGGCCTGAGGCCACCGACATTGTAATCATTGCCCGAAGCGCGAGCGTCGCTGCTGCCTACAATACCCTCCAGGACGACCTTCTTGCGTGGGCCGAACGTGCGAAGCGAGGCACCTCGAAGTGAAGTGTGTATCGGGATTCGCGAGAACATCGGTCGCCGACCGTGACGACACACCCCGTGCCGGTCGTCGCGCCCGGACGCGAAGTGCCCGCTTCATCCCCGTTTTGCGGGGCATCAATTCATGAAGCGTCTTGCTCTTGGTGCCATCCAGTTCTATCAGACCGCGATCTCGCCGTCGCTGCCGCCCTCGTGCCGCTTTGTGCCCACCTGTTCGGAGTATGCGCGGATCGCGGTCCTTCGTCACGGCGTGACGCATGGATCATGGCTTGCGGCGCGCAGGATTGCCCGCTGTCACCCCTTCTGTGAGGGGGGCTACGACCCGGTACCGGGTGAGCCTTGTGAGCAGGAATTGAACGAGCAGGGCGACTGATGGCCTTTCTAAACGAGCCGGAACAGAACGCGCAGCAGCAACGCAACATGCTGATCGCTGTGGGTGTGATGCTGGCAGGGCTGCTCGTGTGGCAGTCCTTTATGGCGCCGAAGCCACAACCGCCGGCGCCGGAACCCGTCGCAGCCGAGTCGACGGATGGAGGCGCCGCCGAGGGCGACAGCTCCGACGACGCGGCGCAGGAAGATGACGCTACGCCGACGTCGATCCCCGCCGCTGATGTGGGCACCCACGCGGCGGTCGAAGCGCCGCATCGCATCGAGACTGAGAGCGTCCACTTCGCGCTCACTAACGTCGGCGCACGAGTGGCGCGGGCGGAGGTCATCTCTCCCGAACGCTACCGTCCGCGCCCTGATCTGCGCGGTACCTTCCCGTCGCTTCCGGAGTGCGAAGACGGTTCATCGACCTGCGTAGAGCAGGCTGACGATATTGAAGATCAGCTGCTGCCGCTCACGATGAACATCGAGGGATTGCGCAGCTACCGCGAGGATGCGGTCTGGGAGGTCTACGACGCCGAGACTCGTTGCGACGGCGATCGCCTGTGTGAGCAGGTGGCCTACCGTTGGGTGTCCGGCGATCGTTCGACGGAGATCATTCGCCGATTCATTGCTGAAGAGCGAAACTTCGGGATGCGTGTCGAAGTAGAGATCTTCAACCGCGGCTCCGAAGATATCGAGCTCGATGATGTCGAGATGATCACCTACGCGAGCTTCGACCCGAAGGTGAAGCGGGGGATGTTCAACCCCGGCATCGGCGTCCTCGAGGGCTTCTGCCTTGAGAACGATAAGCAGCGAAAGAAGCCCGGCCGCAAGCTGGATGAGCCGCGCACCTATACCGGCGACATCCGCTTTGGGGCCGTGGTTCAGAACTACTTCATGAGCGCGATCGCACCTGTGGATGAAGACGGCGGCGCCGGTTCAGCCTCTCGCTGCACCATCGGCCGCATGGCGTCACGAGACCTCTCGTACGTGTACGCGACGGTGGCCACCGGGCCGCTTGAGATTGACCCGGGTGAATCGCACACGCTTCGCTACACCTACTACTCCGGCCCCAAACCCTTCTCCTATCTGAAGGAGTACCCGCACGAATTTACCCGCGCGGTGAGCTACGGCGCCTTCAGCTTTCTGGCGCTTCCGATTCGATCGGTACTCGTCTTCTTCTTCAACCTGGTCGGCAACTGGGGTCTGGCGATCATCCTGCTGACGATTTCGATCAAGCTGCTGCTGCTGCCGATTACGACCAAGTCGTTCCGCAGCATGGAGAAGATGAAGGCGGTCAAGCCGAAGCTCGACCTGATTCAGAAGAAATACGAGAACGATCGGGAGAAGCTGGCGCAGGAGCAGATGAAGCTCTTCAAGGAGGAGGGCGTCAATCCGCTCAGCGGCTGTCTGCCGATGCTCCTGCAGATGCCTGTCTACTTCGCGCTCTACCGCACCATCTTTGGTACCGCCGAGCTGTACAACGCTCCCTTTGCGCTCTGGCTGCAGGACCTCTCGCAGCGCGATCCCTACTTCATTCTTCCGGTCGCGATGTCGGCGGTCATGTTCATTCAGCAGCGCCTGATGCCGCAGACTATCGACAACCCGCAGATGAAGATGATGCAGTGGCTGATGCCGCTGATGTTCATCCCCATCATGCTCTTCCTGCCGAGCGGCCTGGTGTTGTACATCTTCGTAAACATGCTGCTCTCGGTGGCCCAGCAGCTGTACATTCGTAAGTATGTCCGCAAAGAGACGGCGGAAGCAGGCAGGGGCGGGCCGAAATCACGCAGGGCGCGCGGATAAGAGCCCGGCTACACAACAAACAACTGACCGAGACGGCAGCCGGAATTGCGCGGCCACAGATAAAAATCGACGCGACGCATGAGGCGCCGCCACACAGGAGAGAAGAGATGGGAACCCGACGAAAGATGCCTTTCAAAGTGAACAAGCGCGACCCGAAAGCGGTGTATGTCATCGCCAAGGAGATGGCCCTGCCGTCGAAGGAGCTCGTCGAGAGAATCAACACGATGCGACTTGGTTGGAGCGTATCCAGCCACCTCAACAAGTTGACCGCCGACCAACAGAAGGACCTCGCAGAGGGACTGCTCGGCGCAGAAGAACCTGCCGCGAAGAAGGCGGCACCGAAGAAGGCCGCCGCAAAGAAGCCCGCCGCGAAGAAGGCAGCGCCGAAGAAGGCCGCCGCAAAGAAGCCTGCCGCGAAGAAGGCGGCACCGAAGAAGGCCGCCGCGAAGAAGCCCGCCGCGAAGAAGGCAGCGCCGAAGAAGGCCGCCGCTGAAGAGCAGGCCGCCGAAAAGCCCGCCGAAAAGCCCGCCGCAAAGAAGGCGGCACCGAAGAAGGCCGCCGCGAAGAAGTCTGCTTCTACGAAGGCAGCGCCGAAGAAGGACGCAGCCGACACGAAAGCCGCTACAAAGGCGGCACCGAAGAAGCAGCGCGCTGCAAAGCCGAAGCCTGAGGCCCCCGCGGTCGAGCCGAAGCTTCTCGTCGCTGACGGCAGGAAGTGGCTCAAGGAGACCCTTGCGGCGACCGGCCTGAAGTCCGTCAAGGTCGACGGACGCTTCAACGACGGCCGCTTCGAGTTCAACATCAGCGGCAGCGGTGCCGATGAGCTGCTCGGTGATGGCGGCGCCGTCGACACCTCGATGATCGATTCACTACAGTACCTGCTGGCTCGCTCGGCGTTCAACGACGAGCGCAGCGCGCGCATCGTTGTTGACGTGAAGAACTACCGAAAGAACCGCAGCCGTGATCTCGCATCAGCGGCAGCCGGCGTGGCGCGCTACGTGACGAAGACCGGCAATCGGATTCGTATCGCAGCGATGAACTCTTTTGATCGTCGCGCAATGCACACCACCCTGCAGGACGAGAAGGAAGTCAGCGCAGAGAGCTTCGGGTTTGGCGCGCTCCGTCGCCTCGAAGTGTGGTCGTCGAAGCGCGGCTGAATACCATCGCCGCGGTAGCGACTGCGGCGGGTGAAGCGGCGATCGGGGTCGTACGCATCTCGGGCCCCCGGGCCTGGGCTGTGGCAGCGTCCCTGAATGCGCCAGAAGATCCGCAGCCACGGCGTGCGTGCCTTTGCACGCTACGCCGACAGGGCGTCGTGCTGGACGAGGCGCTTGCGCTCTTCTTCCGAGCGCCGAGCTCGTTCACCGGCGAAGACGTCGTCGAGCTGCAATGCCACGGCGGAGCCGCGACAATGCGCGCGGTTTTTGAAGCCGTAATCGCCGAGGGCGCCGTACCGGCGGAGCCTGGGGAGTTCTCCCGCCGCGCCTTCATGAACGGACGTCTCGACCTGCTTCAGGTGGAAGCGATAGCGGACGTCATTCACGCAGGTAGCGAGGCATCTCGGCGCCTCGCTCAGCAACATCTGGCCGGTGGTCTGTCGAAGGCAGTCGACGCTCTGAAGGCGCCACTCGCGGAGCTGATGATGCTTGTGGAGGCTGCCATCGACTTCAGCCTCGAAGAACACGTGTACAGCATCAGCGCCGACGAGATCGTAGCTCGCGGGCAGCCTGTTGCCGACGGGATCGAAGCGCTGCTCGGTACGTGGGACGCAGGTCGAATGAAGCGAGACGGGGTGCGGGTCGCAATCGTGGGGCGCCCCAACGCCGGCAAGTCGAGCCTGCTCAACCACCTCCTGGGGCAGGACCGGGCGCTGGTGACCGAGGTTGCCGGCACGACCCGCGACTACATCGAAGAGGTGCTGCAGCTCGACGGTGTGGAGTACAGACTCGTCGACACGGCCGGCCTTCGAAGCTCGGACGACCGCATCGAGGCGATGGGTGTTGCGCGCGCGCGCGAGGTCGTTCGCAGCAGTGACGCGGCGCTGGTGGTAATCGACGGGCATGCTCCCGGCGCGCTGCAGGAGATTTGTGAGGCGGTCGAGGGGCTCCCTGTGGTGCTCATCATCAACAAATCGGACCTGGGTGCCGCTGTCATCGCGACCGAGGGGTTCGCTGCTGTGGCTACGCATGCACTGAGCCTGAGCACGGGACATGGTACAGAGGCCCTGCCGGGGCTCCTGCGTGCGTTGGCAGAGGCTGCGGGTTACGCGCCCGGCGACGAGTCGGTGTTGCTGACGCGGGCTCGGCACCGGCGGGTGATGCAGGATGCATTGGACGCCATGCGTGCGGCGCTATCAGCGGCCGCTGCAGATCTGGGCCACGAGCTGGTGGCGTTGGATCTGCGCCTGTCTCTGGACGCGCTCGGTTCGATGACGGGGGCGGTAACCAGCGAAGATATCCTGCATCGAATCTTCGCGGATTTCTGCGTCGGTAAGTGACCGGAATTTCTTGGTAAAGACCGCACTCCGGCGAAGGATCGAGGGCGTGACACCGAGGGTGTGATGGGCTATGCTTCGGCGGCCTGATCCCGGCGCCTTTTTTGCGTGGTGTTCCGGGTGTGCCGGAGAGCCGCGCGACCGGCTCTATGGCCTCCAGAGGACTGCGAATTTCGCGCTCAATGTGGGCGACCGGTTCCGCGCCGTCCAACAGCAGTCCGGCGATCCGGCACGACTTCGATTCACTGAGGTAAGGCCCCCATGGCAGACAACAACGACTACAACGCCGACAACATTCAGGTCCTCGAAGGGCGTGAGGCTGTGCGGAAGCGGCCGGGCATGTACATCGGGGACACCGACGACGGCACCGGGCTGCATCACCTCGTCTATGAGGTCGTCGACAACTCCATCGACGAAGCCCTCGCCGGACACTGCGATCGCGTTGAAGTGACGCTGCACGAGGACAACTCGGTCACCGTTGAGGACAACGGCCGCGGGATTCCCGTCGACATGCACAAGCAGGAGGGTCGTTCGGCCGCTGAAGTCATCATGACCAAACTGCACGCCGGCGGTAAGTTCGATTCAAACTCGTACAAGGTCTCAGGCGGACTGCACGGCGTCGGCGTTTCCTGCGTGAACTTTCTCTCGAAGAAGCTCGTCCTGAATGTGCGCCGCGACAACAAGCTGCACGAAGTCGTGTTTGCTACCGGCATTGCGGAAGCTCCGCTGCGCGTTATCGACGGCAAGGTGACTCGAAGCGGAACTTCGGTGCGCTTCTGGCCGGATGACGAGATCTTCACGACCACAGAGTTTTCCTTCGACGTGCTCAGCCAGCGTCTGCGCGAGCTTGGATACCTGAACGCCGGCGTGATCATCACCATCCGTGACGAGCGCGACGGCCGCTACCACGAGTTCGCCTTCGAAGGCGGGCTCGTCGAGTACGTGCGCGATCGAAACAAGGCGCGCACGGTCCTGCACGAAGACCCCATCGTAATCCGTGATAGCCGCGAGGACACGGGAATCTCTGTTGAAGTCTCTCTGCAGTGGACAGACGGCGCACGCGAAGACGTCACCTGCTTCACAAACAACATTCGAAACCGTGACGGTGGCGCGCATCTGGCGGGATTCCGAGGCGCGATGACGCGCACGATGAACAGTTACGCGAACGACCGACTCTCGGGTAAGAAGAAGGGCGACAAGGTCGAAGTCACCGGCGAGGACATTCGCGAAGGTCTGACCGCGATCGTCTCTGTGAAGATGCCCGATCCGAAGTTCTCGTCTCAGACCAAGGACAAGCTGGTCTCCTCCGAAATCAAGGGAGTCGTTGAATCGTCGGTCAACGCCAAACTCCGTGACTTTCTCGACGAGAACCCGAGTGTCGCCGCGACCATCGTCGACAAGATGGTGCTGGCTGCGACCGCACGTGAGGCCGCCCGACGTGCTCGCGAGCTCGTCAAACGACGTGGTGTGCTGGAGAACGTTGCCCTGCCCGGAAAGCTCGCCGATTGTCAGGAGAAAGACCCGACGCTCAGCGAGATCTTCATCGTCGAGGGTGATTCCGCCGGCGGCTCCGCGAAGCAGGGACGCGACCGAAAGAACCAGGCGATCCTGCCGCTACGTGGAAAGATTCTGAACGTAGAAAAGGCAAACCTGCGCAAGCAGCTCGACAACGCCGAGATCGCAACCCTGATAAGCGCTCTCGGCACCGGCATCGGAACCCAGGACGACGAGAACGGCTTCGATATCGAGAAGCTCCGCTACCACAAGGTCATCATCATGACCGATGCCGACGTGGACGGATCACACATTCGAACCCTCCTGCTGACCTTCTTCTTCCGGCAGATGTTCCCGCTTGTCGAAGCCGGCCACCTCTACATCGCACAACCACCGCTCTACAAAGTGAAGCGCGGCAGCCGCGAGATGTACCTTCAGGACGAAGGCGAGTTTCACAACTTCGTCGTCGAGAACGGTACGGACAAAGCCACCCTCACCTCGGCTGACGGTACGCACGAACATGACACCGAGGAGCTGGTATCCCTCGCGATGGACTTCATGGCATGGGACGACATTATCGATCGCATGCGTATTCGCCTCGACGACCGAATTATCTCCGCGCTGATTCGTTCCGAACGACTCACGCCCGAGATCTTCGAGTCGCGGGAGACGCTGGCTGAACTCATGGAAGAGATTCGCGCAGACCTGAACCATGCCATTCAGGACACCATCTTTGATGAACCGCGATACGTACATGACGAGGTGCACGATGTCTGGGCGGCGCAATGGAGCACACGCGTACTCGGCAGCCTGCGCCGAACAAACATCACACGCGAGACCCTGAACCTGCGAGATTGGAAAGAGCTGGTTCGTATTCATGCGCGATGGCGCGGGCTGCAGGGTGGCGTCGCTATCAGCTTTGGCGCAAGCCGCGGCGGCGAGATTCACTCGATGGCAGACCTCGCCAATGCGGTGGCAGACGAAGGCAAGCGCGGCCAGACGATTCAGCGCTACAAGGGCCTCGGCGAGATGAACCCCGGACAGCTCTGGGAGACCACCATGGATTCTGAGCGCCGCACCCTTCGGCAGGTTACACTCGGCGACCTCATCGAAGCGGAGGAGGCCTTCAGCGTCCTCATGGGAGACAATGTGGAGCTGCGCAGAGAGTTCATCGAAGAGAACGCACTCAACGTGCGTAACCTCGACGTTTGAGCCTGATCGCATGAGCGCGAAACCACACAAGTCGGACTACGTTCGCTGCATCGCCGAATACTTCGTTGAGAGGCGAGGCAGCGGTACCGCGATTTCGTCGGCAGATCTGGACCTGATCCGGGACTGGGAACGCGCCGACACGCCGATGTCTGTGGTTCTCGCCGGCATCGATAGAGCCTTCGAACGCCGAGCACGCCCCCCCGGATCCGTCGGCGCATGCCGCGTGCACGTGAACGTGGAGGCGAAGACCTGGCTGACCGCCCGCGAAGGACACGCGCCGTCCCGAAAGTCGCACAACACAGGCAGCAGCAGCGCGATAGAAAGCACGCAGCCGGCCCGGATAGCCGACCCCGGCGAAGCGCTGCTGGCGCTCGCGGAGCAGCGCATCCTCGAGTCCCCGATCGGAATCGCCCGAGACGCTCTGAAGGAAATCGTGGAGGAACTCCGCGACATTCTGGAAAGCGAAGGCACGATCGATGCCGCCACAATCAGCGTCGTCGACGCAGAGCTGGCAGATCTCGCCGTACAGATGATGGGGCACGAACAGGCGGAGGCGTTGCGCGCACAGGTTGGCGATGGCGGCCTCAACGAACTCTACGAAGCTCTCGAGCGCTCAATCGGCCTGCGTCGGTTGCGATGACCGAAGCGTCAACCCGACGCTCCCGTCACTACCCAGCGTGGCAGTAACGACCACGACCAGACCCGCAGAGTCGTGTGTGTCCATACACAGATCACCGGCGCTGTAGATCGTGAGCCCATCGGTCCCGGCGTCGACGAGCTGCGGTGTGTGGCTGTGGTGACCCCAGACAACGTGCGCGCCGGCCGCATGCAGTCTCACGGCCAGGTCCCGCTGGGCGGGGCTCGGAGTCTCTGCGTGTTCATCGCCCCAGTGTATGGATACGATGTACAGGTCCGCGCCCACCTCAGCACGTGCAGCGTCGAAACGAGTCAGGGCGCCGTCGGCGTCGACGAAGACAGGCGGTGCTTCGCAGCCGTCTGCGCGTGGTGGGATCATTGTCATCGCAATCAACGCAATGCGTAGCGGCGAGCCCCCGCCTGCCGCGACCTCCAACACCTCGAAGCCCCGCAGGCCGGCGCCGGGCAGTCCGTGATCCCGGAGAATGGCCGCCGTCTCGCCGGCGCTGTAGGGCGTGTCGCAGCTGTGGTTGTTTGCCAGAGCGACAACGTCTACGCCGAGATCAGCGAATCGAGACAGGTTACTGAGATCGCTTCCCAGAACGACCCGGTCTCGCCGAGCCGCCGCGCTTTCGTCGATGACTCCGACGATCGGGCCTTCCAGGTTGGCGAACGCCAGATCGGCTTCGGCGAGAGCCCGCGCGGCGTCGGTATCGAGCGCGCAGTCTGGCATCCGTTGCCACGACCGGCCGTCTCTGCGCAGTCCGGCAAGGTCACCCGCAAACGCGAGTGTTACGACAGGGCTGCGGTAGGCAGTGTCGGGTGCCTGCTCGCACACCGGCGATGCCGACCCTGCACCGACACTCCCGTCGTACGCCGTCTGGGAGGCCGGCGCACCGCAGCCGACCGCGAGCATCCACACGCATCCAATTCCCGCGCGACGGAGCGACGCTCTCAAGGCTGCCCTATGCCGTTGTCGTCAACAAAGGAACGTGACCACTCCGGCAGTGCCGGCGCGCGGGCGCCGCTGAGGAGCTCGTTCCATGCGTCGTCGGTGAGGCGCTGACTCATCGGGTGCCAGAACTCGTAGAACGAATACGCTGCGCCCTGGGTGATTGCTCGGCCGTGTGTTGAAGGCACGGCCACGTACAGATCCAACAGCCGCCCTACGCCGAGCTGTAGGACCTGCTGGGAGTCGACCTTTGTGTAGATGTCTGTGGCGATCGCAACACCCCGCTGTGTGCGCCCCGTATCGTTCACGATCGCTCCGTCGCCGGAGGCGCCGCCCGGCAGACCGATGAAGAGGACTTCAAGGATGGCGCCGATGTACCGGAGGGTCGCTTCATCCCCTTCGGTCAACGCTTCGCCGTCCACTTCCCGCTGTGCCGCCGCGGCGAGCGCATCCAATAGCGACGTAAGGCTCCACCCGTCACGGCTCGGGTTCCCTGAGAACCACACATCGAAGTGCAGTTCGCGCACGCCGAAGTTGCTCATCGCCATTCGCGACAGCGCCGAGAGCTTTGTGAACACCTCCGGCATCGGATCCACGTAGGAGGCCGGCGCCGGCCACACCGGTCGTTCCGTCAGGTGATACACGCTGAGGTCACCGCCGCACTGCACGCCGGATTCCTGAAAACTGTAGAGAACAGCATCGTGCTTGAGTGTCGCGTATCCCGCGAGCGCGCTCAGCAGCAGACGATCCTGCCACGCTTCCGTACGAGCGAATTGATGTCGCTCACCGTTAGAAGATGACGCACTGTTTGCGATGTCGACGAGCGCGGACGACCACACATGATAAATATCCATCGCCACATTGGCGCGCTCCCTTTCATCTGTGAGAACCCGCGTAGCTTCGGCATACGCTTCAGCGATGCCACGATCAGCGATCGCACCGGCCGCGTGTTCCACCGCACGGGCGTTGCCTGACGCAGCAAAGAAGTCGAGGGCTGATGGGTTGTATCGGTCGGGCAGGTCCGGGTGTGTGAGCCTCCGAATCACCTCTACATCGCTGCCAAGCCGCTGGGGCATGAAAGTGAACCGCATCGCGCGCTGCCCGCCGGTGGCCCCTTCAAGCCCCCGCACGACAATGTTGCCCCGGGCACCGGCGAGGGCCTCCGAGAGGGCAGCAACCTCGCTGGGAGTGCTCCCAAATGACCGCGACGCAAGCACCGCCGACAGGTGCGAGACCGTCGCATCGATCGGGCGGCCGAGAAAGGAGCCCACCATCGCGTCGAGCTGCCGCCAGGTATCGATGGCCCGCCTTACCTGCTGATCACCATCAACCCACTCCAGAGACTCCATGCGAGCAGAGAAATCGATCAGCGCTTCGTCTACGGGCAGCGCAGCGAGGGCGTACCACATCATCGCCATGAAATAGCCGTGCAACCCTTCGTTCTCGTAGTGCCCGCGGACAGCGAAGTGCGAGTAGTCAATCTGCGCCTCCGGTTCCGTCGGAAAGGGCAGGGTCCCGATGCCTTCGTGCTGCACGATCCGGGCGACAAGATGTCGTACTTCGCTCTGAATCAGCGGCGAGAGTTCGTCCACACGGGCCTGCGCAAACTCGGAGATCATTTCGGCGCCGTCTGCGTCCGGAATGTCGCCGCAGTTTGCAAAATCCCAGCAGCCGTGCTCGTCGAGCCAGGCCTCCCTGTTTGCTCCCGCCGCGCTGCGAGCGTCCTCTGCGGCGGCCAGGAGCACAGCAGGTACCGCGAAGTATGTCGCATACCACCGTTCCCGAGGCCCCGAGTCCGGCGACAACGACGAGGCGTAGGATTCTGCAAGCACACTTGAGAGAGCAAGCAGATCGGCCTGCCCTCGATCTTCGGCTTCGCGGAGCATCGCAACAAACACATCGTGAAAGATCTGCAACGCCGCATCGACGGTCACGTAGGTCCCTCGTCCCTGGTAGGCGATCTCGTCGTAGCGCGTGAAGAACTCTCGGCCCTGACCCTCAAAGGCAACGAAGCTGTTGTCCGCAAGGCGCGTGTTTTCCCGTTCACTCCAGAGCTCGGGATACTGCCAGAGGTTCGTAGCGTCCTGCATGTAGAAGTCCGTCGGCGCGCTGAACACCGCACGGCCGCTGCCGCTCGGTGCAGAAAACGCGATCGCCTCCCCACTGGGCGACCAGCGCACGTGCCGGGCTCCCGCGGGCAGCGACAACCTGTGTCCGCGCGAGCTGCCACTTGCATACACACGGCCTTCATCGACGATTCGGGTTTCATTGGCAGAGTATGAGGGCTGAGAGACACCTTCGGGCCTTCGGCGCGGTGTGTGTTCATAGCTTGTGTAATGGCGCGGCAGGGCAGCGAGGCAGGGCTCCTCGCGGACGCGGTCACGCAGGTCCCGCGTGTTGACGCCGGTGCAGGCCGGTTGATCGAGCAACGCAACCGCCGCGGCGATGTCCTGCTCGTAGGTGGCCCCTGTGTCGCGCAGCTCACCCTCGTTTCGGCCACACACATACGCCAGCCGCCTGCCGCTGTTCGCGAAGGCCGGTCGGTAGCAGGTCTCGCCTTCAGGCGAAATCTGCTGCAGGTGATGACCGTTGTCCGCGATGGACCAGACGGCGCGCCGGCGGCCCGTGCCGCGTGTGAACGCAATCTTTCCGTAGCTCTCGATATCGAAGGCCATCGGAGGTCCGCAGCCATCATCTGCGGCGGCGCTCATGGTGTACTCGATCAGCGAGACGGCGGGCTCACGCTCGTCACCATCGAGCGAGGTAACCTGAAGCAGCGCGCCATCTGCGAGCGCGACGCGCCAGATGTCCCAGTCTCCGGCGCGGTTCGACGCAAAGTACAGGTGTTCGCCGTCTCGACTCCACACCGGTTCGCGGTTGTCGTGACCGTCGTCGACGATGGGCGCGTACGCGCTGCCGTCAGCGTTCATGGTGGCGATCGTTCCCCGCCCGGTCTGTATCGTAACAAACGCGATGTGCTGCCCGTCCGGGGACCACGCCGGCTCGGAAGCGTCGATGTCAGCAGGGCTGAGCTGCGTAGCCTCGCCGACGTCATTCTCTGCAGCTGAGGCGACAAGCGAGGTGGTACAGAGGGCGACAACGACGAAAGTCGCGCGTACCGGGAGTGTGGATTTCAGCATGTAGCCGTCTCGCTGCGGGGTGATGGGTCTCCTATGAACGCGGCTGTCGCTGTGTCGGTCTTTCCCGTACAGCGCGGCTACCCGGTAGTGATGATATCAGTGAGGGCCGCCTGAATGCTGTATACCTCTGCGGTGTCATCCGTCAGGGCGCTGTTCTTGTAGCTGCGCAGGTCATCGTCGTAGTTCAGGCGCTGTCGCCATTCTTCGGCGCTTGTGTTGTATGCGTCCGCTTTGTGCCGGACTGCATCGTTCGCGCACAGCGCATGCGTGATGGCCTCGTCCAGTCGTAGCACCAGGGAGTGCTCCTTCGTGTGAAGGTCGCCGTCGACGACCGAGAGCAACGCGGTCGACCTCAACAGTAAGGTTGCGGCGTCCGTTACGAGATCGTCGTCCACGACGCCGGCCTCGCACCCGTCCGCGATCTGCACCAGAAGTGCCTCAAAGGAGTCGGCAAAGCGGCGCAGCGCATGGGCGTGCCACAGGTCCGTCGTGAAATAGGTGTACTTCGCGCGATAGATGGCGGCTGTCTCACTCACCAGGGCTTCATTCTGCCGCTCGGTAATCAAGTCGAGCAGCTGAAGCTCGCGCTGGTGCAGGATCCGATCTGCATACACCAGCGAGTGCATCGCGCTGGTCCAGGAGACAGTCCAGAGCCCGGAAGGCCACTCGTCCGGCGAGAGCGCTGTCACCGATTCGTCGAGCGACGCGACGCGAGAGCACACCGAGCGGTGTAATTCTCGCAGGGAGTATACCAAGGCTGCAACGTTCATGATCAACGCCCCCGACGCGGACTTCGCAGACGGCGCGGCTTCCCGCCCTGCCTGGTCCGGTCTCAGATTCAGATGCCGATGCAGCGCTCAGTATACACCGGCATCGCGTATTGCGAAGGGCGTTCCGTTGCCCGGCACGCCGGCGGGTGCTCGTGGGCTCAAGCGGCGGGGCTTCGAGCTCCAACCTGCGAAAGCGCGGTCCCGACGAGGTCTGGGGCGCATCGCGTCCCCGCTCTTCGTCGCGACCCGGCCCCATGGTCCGGCGCGCGGTGCTCAGTCAGACGGCGCCGCGGCAATGAACCCGAACCCGTTCCACGCATAGGTGGTTACTACCACGCGGTCTCCGGATCGCTCATTCGCCACCAGCAGGTCGACGCCGTCCCGGCGGACAATCGCGACATCGATGAGCGGGCGGGCGAGCGCGCTCCCCCGCCAGACAGCGCTCCACCTGCCGTCCTGTATGCTCCACACGTGGACCGTGCGATGGGGATCCGGCTCATCGTGGCGACGCTGGTTCGAGAGTGTGCCGACGACGACGAACGGCGCCCCGGATTCACCGGCCAACCATGCCGGCTGAGCGAACCACATCGGCATGATCGCAGTGCTGACTTCGCGCGCCTCACCGTCGCTGCAGAGCTCGGCGTGCATGAGCCCGAGCTCTGTTTGTTTGTTTGTGAAGACACGCAGTACATCGGGGCAGGCATCGCCGTCGAGATCGAGATCGAATCGCGTGTCTGCCGGTCGCACGTCTTCGACCTGCGCATGTGCGCCGACTCCGCACGAGGCGAGACACCAGGCGGAGAGCAGCAGGCAGCGGCAGCGTGTTATCTTCGTCGGCCTTGCACTCATCTCACTACTGGGCGCTCGATTCCGGCAGATGAGGCGAGACTACTGCCACGGCTCAGCGGGATTTCCTACGCTGCGGGGAGGAACTCCCGGGTGGCGCGCCCAAAACCCTCATGTTACACGCCACGGCTCGATCACGCGCTCTGCCGACGACCGTTCGGCGGTGGCACGACCCGGGCCGACGAATGGGCGCCGGGCACGTCGGCGACGGGATCCGGGCCTCGCCCAGTCAACAACGCCTCATCTGGAGTTCACGATGGACAAGCGATTCATTTACACGATGAAGGGTCTCACCAAGACCTGGCCGCCAAAGAAGACCGTCCTCAAGAACGTGCATCTGCAGTTCTACTACGGCGCCAAGATCGGTGTCCTCGGTGTCAACGGCTCCGGAAAGTCGACCCTGCTCCGCATCATGGCAGGGCTGGATTCCGAGTTTGATGGGGAGGCGTACCTCGGCGAAGGCTTCACCGTTGGATATCTCCGTCAGGAACCTCAGCTGGACCCGGAAAAGACCGCCAAGGAGAACGTTGAGGAGGGCCTGCGCGAAGTGCGAGATCTGCTCAGGGAATTCGAGGACATCTCCATGAAGTTCGCGGAGCCGGATGCGGATTTCGACAAGCTGATGGCGCGCCAGGCAGAGCTGCAGGACAAGATTGACGCCTGTGACGGGTGGGAGATCGACCGTCGCCTCGATATTGCGATGCAGGCACTGAAGTGTCCGCCGGGCGACTCGCCGGTGACGCACCTGTCCGGCGGCGAGAAACGTCGCATTGCGCTGTGCCGACTTCTGCTGCAGCAGCCGGACCTGCTTCTTCTCGATGAGCCCACCAACCATCTTGATGCCGAGTCGGTTTCCTGGCTGGAGCGCACGCTGCGGGAGTATCCCGGCAGCGTGATGATGATTACGCATGATCGCTACTTCCTCGACAACGTCACCGGCTGGATTCTCGAGCTGGAGTTCGGCAACGCGATTCCTTTCGAGGGCAACTACACGCGCTGGCTGGAGCAGAAGTCGAAACGTCTCGAGCAGGAAGAGAAGGAAGCGTCGAAACGCCAGCGGACCCTCAAGCGCGAGCTTGAATGGGTGCGCATGTCGCCGCGTGCTCGCCAGGCAAAGAGCAAGGCCCGTCTTCAGCGCTACGAAGAGCTGCGTGCCGAAGAAGGTGCGAAGCAGCGCGATACCGCCGAGATCATCATCCCGCACGGGCAGCGACTCGGAAAGAAGGTCATCGAGTTCAAGAACATCACCAAGGGCTTCGATGGCCGAACGCTCATCGATGACCTGACGTTTCAGCTGCCTCCGGCCGGCATCGTCGGCGTCATCGGTCCCAATGGAGCCGGCAAGACGACGCTGTTCAAGATGATTACCGGTCAGGAGACTCCCGACTCGGGTACGGTCGATATCGGTGAGACGGTCGACCTGGCGTACGTCGATCAGAGCCGTGATGCGCTCGACCCGAACAAGAGTGTGTTCGACGAAATCTCCGAAGGTGCCGACATCATCCTCGTCGGTGACCGGGAAGTGCGGGCTCGTAACTACGTCGCCACTTTCAACTTCCGCGGGCCCATGCAGGAGGCGAAGGTTGGTGTGCTGTCGGGTGGCGAGCGAAACCGCGTGCACATGGCGAAGCTCCTGAAAGAGGGCGGAAATGTCCTGCTTCTGGACGAGCCCTCAAACGACCTCGATGTTGAGACCCTGCGCGCTCTCGAAGAAGCGCTCAGCAATTTTTCCGGCTGCGCGATCGTCATCAGCCATGATCGCTGGTTCCTCGATCGACTCGCTACACACATCCTCGCCTTCGAAGGCGACGGGCACGTCGAGTGGTTCGCCGGCAACTACGCCGAATACGAGGCAGATCGGAAGAGGCGACTCGGCGACGGGCCTGAGAAGTTCAAGTACAAGAGTCTGACCGCGTAGGGCCGCAGGCGAGGTTGAAACCCTCGCCAGGGCGCTACAGGTCGTCGAGCTCTTCGAACTCTTCGTCGAAATCTTCTCCGAAAGACACCTCTTCGAGCTGTCCGAACTCAGCGCGACCGCTTTCGACAGCGGCCAGCGAAGCGCGGTCGGCTTCTTCGGCGCGTGCGCCGCCGCCGAGATCTACCTTCGTCTCGATCGTCAGCGCATCGTACTTTGTCGCAGGTGCTGCGGATGCGACAGCGGGAACGGGGAGCGCGACCTGCTCTACCGAGACCACGGCTTCGACTGCCGTCTCAAGCGCGGCCTGCAGCTTATCCAGGGCCGCGTCTCGCTTGCGAACGGCGTCCTGTGCCGACGCGAGGGTGCCGAGCAGACTCTCAATGTCGGCCCGAGCATGTGTGGAGTACGCGTCGGCGGCCGCAATTTTTGCGTCGGACTCCGCGATGCGCAGTTCAGTGTGCACAGCGAGCTCTTCGTATTGCGTCTTCCAGCGTCGGGCTGAGCCCTCGGCGTGGTCGAGGCGGGCGGCCAACTCGCGAACCTTCGCCTGACTCTGCTCCAACCGAGCGGTGAGCTCGGATTCAAGCTTCTGCTTCTCCTCGGTCAGCCGCCGGTTCTCGCCGGCGAGTCGTTCGTCGAAGGTCCGCTGCGCAGCCGACATCTCACGCTTGTGGTTCGTCGTGAGCGTCTTCTCGATCTCACGGATTCGCGCTTCGTAGGCTTCGGCGCTGCTTCGGGTCTCTGCCTGCGCTTCAGCCAGCTCTTTGGTGAGGCGCTCGTTGTTATCGTTTGCCGTCTCGAGTTCAGTGATGGTCTGAACCAGAGTCTGCTCAGTATTCTCGAGCGTTCCGGCAGTATTGGTGAGGGTATCCTGCGTATCGGTGAGCTTCAGCTCGGCTTCAGCGAGGGAGCCGGCGGTCGCCTCAAGGGTGGCCTTTGTTTCTGCATGCGTTGACCGCAGCCCCGCCAGGTCCTTCTCAGTGTTCCCGAGGCGCGCCTCCAGCACCTCGATCCGCTCGATATATTCAATCTCGCGGTGCTGAATCTTGAAGAGTTCGTCCTTCAGGTCGACGACCTCTCGCTCCTTTCGGTTCAGATTCTCGCGGAGCTGCAGCAGCTCTCGGGCGTTTCCATTTGCCGGTGTATTCATCGCACTGTCCTCTCGACGGCGTCCGCGTAATTCATTCGCTTCAGCCGGGGCTTCCAGTTCTTCAATCTCTGAGGTGACTTCGGTCAGCAGCGACTCGTCTATCGGCGCAACTTCGTATTCGTTCGTTTCCGGGTCCAGCTCAAAGCCGTCCTCGAGGTCGATCACCTCTGTCAGATCGACATCCAGGGCATCGGTGCTCGGTGAGGCTGTCGTGTCCTCGCCGCTGTCGGTTTCTCCAACCAACTCGGCGGCGGCCGTCGGCGGCGGTGGTGGACTGTCCTGCGCCGCTGCCGCTTCGATGATCTCGGCGTCGATGACTTCAGCGACCTCATCCGGCTCAGCTTCCGTGGCACCACCGACGGGCGCCTGCCCGCTCTCGGCGGCCTGCGCCTGCAGAAGGCTGTCCACGTCTGCCATCAGCTCTGTACAGACAAGAACGGCGTCTTCGGGGATGACCGGCGATTCCAGGGAGAAATCGGCGCCGACCGTCTCGGAGTCCGCATCGACCACGCAGATCGCGAGCCTTGGGTTCTCGCTGGACGCCCGCACTGTCTGACATACAGTACTGACCTCTTCCGAACCGGTATTCCTGGCGAGGAAGACGAAGTCGGCCGGAAAAACCAACAACGCAGCCGCGGCGTCCGCGCCATCGCTGATGGTTTGTACGCGCGCTCCCGCCGCCTTGAAGGCGTCCGAAACTGCCGCGCCGGTCGCCGGATCGGCATCGATGATCAGGACTCGATCGGCCATTGGCTCCGAAACAATTCTTCAGTTCAGCCGCATGCCTACACTGCCGCAGCGGCAATTGTACTGTCAACCGGGGCGACACGCGAGCACGGATCGCACGGGCCTATCGGCGGCCCGCAAACCAGCTGGAACGGGCGTTGACCCGGTGTTGCGCGAAGCCGCCGCCGGCACGCATCGCAGCGGACGCTCTCGCCCAGGCGGCGACGCCAATCATCGCTGCGTTGTCTGTGCACAGGCCCGGAGGAGGCACGCTGACGGTGATTCCGCGGTGTGCGGCGCGCTCTTTCATGAGCGCTCGAAGTCTGGAGTTGCAGGCCACGCCGCCACTCACGATGATGTGCCCGAGTCCGTGCTTGCGAGCGGCGCTTACCGTGCGGATCGCGAGAATCTCGGCGACGGCTTCCTGGAAGGATGCCGCCAGGTCATTCAACGCCTCGCCTTCGACGGCGCCCACGCGGTCAAGGTGATAGGCGACAGCTGTCTTGACGCCGGAGAAGCTGAAGTGATGGCCCGGCTTCTTCAGCATGGGCCGGGGAAAGTCGATGGCGGCCGGGTCACCCTTCTTCGCAAGACCATCGATGACGGCACCGCCCGGGTAGCCGAGCCCCAATCGCTTGCTGACCTTGTCGAAGGCCTCGCCGGCGGCGTCGTCGAGGGTCCAGCCGATTTCGGTGTAGTCCCCGGGCGCTTCACAGCGGTAGAGGCTGGTGTGGCCACCGGAGACGACGAGCGCGAGAGCGGGCCAGACGGGCTCGTCGAAGCCCTGCGCAGTACGGAGCCTCGGCGCCTGGATGTGGCCGTCGAGGTGGTTCACCTCGATCAGCGGGAGGTCATGCGCGAAGCAAAAGCCTTTCGCAAACTCGAGACCGACAAGAAGGCTGCCAACGAGGCCCGGTCCGGCAGTAACAGCGACAGCGCCGATGTGTTCCTGGTCGGCACCGGCCTCATCGAGGGCCCGCCGCACCACGTCGGCGATGGCCATTACGTGGTTCCGCGAGGCGAGCTCAGGCACCACGCCGCCGTAACGCGCATGAATGTCGATCTGCGAGCAGACCACGTTGCCGATGCAGCTCTGCTCGCTGTCGAATACAGCGGCCGCGGTCTCATCACAGCTCGACTCAATGGCGAGCAGTAGTGAGCGGGGCGGATGCGTCATAGTCGAGTGAGCCGCGCCGCTGTCGGCGCCGTCACCGGCAGCTTCAGCGGTCGAAGTTATCAAGGATGTACCGGACTTCTTCGGCGCGCTCACCCGTCGGGTTGAGCTCAAGGTAGCGGCGGTACGCGTCTCGGGCAGCCTGTCCGTCGCCCGACTCGCGCTGTGCGTCGGCGAGGTGGAGCCAGGCTTCTTCGTCCCCGCGATCGATTTGGACAGCGCGTTCGAGGTGCTCTCGAGCTTCTTCGTTGTTGCCGAGGTTGTAGTGCGCGGCGCCGATGGTACGGGCTACCGCTGCGTTGTCGTCCTGCCCGGACTGGTTACAGAGTCGAAGGGCTTCTTCGTAGTCGCCGCCTTCGTAGTTATCCATGCAGCTCTGCACGGCAGCAGCTTCGGCACGCGCAAGTACCGGTGAGTTGTCACCGGTGATGACCTGGGGGCCACCACGTCGCGGGCCTGCTGCGCCACGTGTTCCGCCGGCCCTGCTCGAGGATCCCGAGCCGCGTCTTCCGGCAGAGGAATTCGCGATGGCAGCCTGTCCGGCCGTGCTGGGCTCATAGCTGCGTCGTCCGCTCAGGAAGGCGGAGCGTCGCGAGAGGTTCAGGGCGCGGATGCCCTCGATCGTTGTCGGAAGATTGCCGGCAAATGCCAGCGCGCTCTGCTGCTGCTCACCATTTGCGGGCAGCGCGGGCATCTCGACATTGCCGATGCTGGTCGCCACGGCGACGAGCGAGTTGAAGTTGTTTTCCGTGTACACACCGAGGCGTTCAGCGAGCTCGGTTGCGAGGGTCGAGCCGTCGCGGGCTGCGTTGTAGAACGCACGCTCCTGGCGTTCGCGCTCAATCTGCGCGAGGCGGTCCCGCTCGGCGCGTTCTGCGTCGAGTCGAGCCTGTTCGGCCGCTTCCGCGCGGGCCTGCTTCGAGTTTTCGCCGTTGTTGATGCTGTCGATGATCAGGAAGGTGGCGAAGGCAGCCAGAGCCAGGGCCATGACGGTCATGGCGGCGACCCAGGCTGTACGTCCGGTCTTCTGTTCCGGCTGCGCGAAGAGGTAATCGTCGTCTTCGAGGTGGCCGTGATCGGTAGCAGCGAAGAACGCGCCGGTGACTTCGTCGTCCATGAAGGAGGATTCGAAGTCGAACGCTTCAACGTCGCCGTCGCCGACATCTGCGAGCATCGTAGGATCGGCGTTGAACGCCGGCATCCCATGGTCCGTGTTGGACGGGGACATTCCATGGGTCTGACCCAGCTCCCGCGCGACAGCGTCCGCCTGCATTCGCAGCTCGGCGGCACCGTATCCGGCACCTGCCGCGCCGAGACCGGCGAGACGCATGCGCTCCTGATCGAGGCGCGCGCGCTCTACCTCAAGGGCAGAGAGGTGCGCGGGATCAAGGGGCGCGTAGTTGCCGGTGGGGTAGGGGTCGGCGGCAGCGTAGTTACCGCTGCCGGTGTATGGGCCCGAGCCGAGTCGCGCGCTACCGCCGCCGAGAAGGCGCATGCGCTCCTCTTCGAGCAGTCGTCGCTCTGCGGCGAGTGCGGAGAGTCGGTCTTCACCGATGCCGCCTGCGCCCCCGAGATCGCGCATCATGGCCTGGCGCTCGCGGTCTTCCCGCTCAATTCGCAGGCGCGTGATCTCGGCACGGAGGCGATCGGTCTCGGTCAGAATCCGAAACTCTGCGGCGCTGACGTCACCGGGGATCGGCGCAGGTGCTGCTGCACCACCGCCCATCGCCGCGAAGCCGGGATCAGAGGCCGCTGCGCGGCCGCCTCCCTTGATCGCCATGAGGATTTCGTCGGCGACGAGGCGCTCGACAACACGCAGCGCCACAAGATCGCTGATCTCCGCGTCGTAGATGGCCTCTTCGAGCGTACGAATCCCGTCGAACATCCGAATCAGGGAGTTCACTTCGAGGGGGAGATCGCCAATCTGCGAGACGAAGGAGCGGTATTCGACGGTATACACCGTATCGAGCGAACCGGCGCCGTGCATCAGCGCTCGCCACTCATCCGCGTAAATCTGTGCGTCTGCGAGGACCTCTGTGGTCGGACGCGTGATGCGCCGCTCGCGCTCGCTCAGGTCACCGTAGCGAACCTGGTAGTTGCCGAGATTCCAGGTGAAGAGGCGTCGCAGTGCGGGCTCGCCCGCGTCCTGACCGCTGACGGCGTCGATGACCTCGCCGTCCTGGATGTAGACGGTGCCCTCCATGCGTCCGTGCTTTACGCGGATCGCGCCGGTGCGGTCCTTGTTCACGGCCTGGTAGAGAAGCTCGAAGAAGGGCGTCTCTACAAGATCGCCACTGAACTCTTCGCGACGGGCCGGAGCTTCTTCCGGGCGCCGTTCGATGACCGCTGCTACTCGCTCCAGCACCTCTTTCAGGTACAGGGGCTTCTCCAGTACGTCCGCGGCACCGGCCTCCATCAGGCGGCGCGCGAGCACTTTCGATTCTGAAATGTAGATGACAGGCGGAATCTCGGGATCCCCGGACTCCTTGAGGCGCGCGCCGAAGACTGTGCCGCTCTCGCCGCCCAGATCCGCTTCAGCGATCACCAGGTCAACGGACTGCTCACGGTACTTCTCAAGACCTTCTCGAACGCTACCGGCGCCGACGACCTCGTAGCCTTCTCGGCGAAGGCTGAGATCGAGCAATCGACGGCTGCGCAGGTCAGCGTCGAGCAATAGGATACGTTTACCCTCTGCGCCCACGGGCTCCCCCCAGGGAATTGAGTGCGATAGATTGACGTCACTTCGCGAAACGCGGCAACGCGTAGGCTTGTTGTCAAGCTGCGATAAGGTGCAGTGTACAGGCCTGGATGTCAAGCAACGAGTGCAGAGGATCATCGGTCTGAAGATTACGCTATCATCGAACATCTCGGCCCGTTTGCCGCTGCACAGGGCCCCGGACGAAGGATCCTGCCCAACGCCGAGCGGTTGACGCTGACGCGCCTTTTCTTCATGCAAAGCGCCGCGTCTACCGGAGAACTCCACCGTGCCCGCTTCTACCCGTGACCCGAGCCGCGTCGCCGGCGATCGTCACACGACGAAATCTACAGGAAGCGCGCTCAGCGAGCGCCTGCCGGCCGCGACCCCGCGTTTCCTGAAGTTCGCCTGCGTCGGCGCCGGCGGAGTTATCGTCAATCTCGGCGTTACCTGGATTGTGCTGAACCTCGCGTTGGCGGGCGCCGACGACCGCGGCATCGCGCGTACCCTCGCCTCGATCGCCGGCATCGTCGTCAGCATCTTCACCAACTTCCTCATCAACGATCGCTGGACCTGGAAGGATCGGGACAAGGGACAGGGCAACTGGTGGCGGCGTTGCCGGGACTTCTATGTCGCGTCGGCGCTGGCGGCTGCAGTGCAGTTCGCCGTCTTCCTCGCGGTCGTCTCGGCGCTCAAGCTTCAGACCGGCGTCGCCGGACTGTCAGCGGAGTCGGTCGAAGTTCTGGCGGGACAGCTGACCGGCATCGCGCTGGCGACGCCGCTCAACTTCATCGTCAACCACGTGTGGACCTTTCGGGACCGCAGCTGAGAGAAGGGCTCAGGCTGACTTGGCGTTGAAAACGCTCTCGAGCTCTTTCTCGACCTCTTCTTCCGCGTTGCCCATCGCCACGCTGAGCTCCTGGATCAACAGCCGCCGAGCGGTGTCGAGCATCTTGCGTTCACCGAAGCTCAGGTTCTTGTCGACCTTGATCAGGTTCAGATCGCGAAGCACCTCAGCGATCTCGAATATCGAGCCCGTCTTGATCTTCTCAATATAGGCTCGATACCGACGGTTCCAGGTGCCGTGGTCGAACGACACGTTGCGCTCACGAAGAATGTCGAAGACCTCGTCCACCTCGTCTTCGGTGATCACGCGCCGAATATCGACGTCATCGATCTTCTTCTCCGGGACCATGATCTTCTTGTCGGAATCGAGCACCCGCAGCACGTAAAAGCGCATCGGGACGTCGCTGATTACTTTCTCTTCAAGTCCTTCCACCCGCGCAACTCCCTGCGCAGGGTAGACGACCATGTCGCCAACTTTGAGGTCCATCGAACTCACTGAGGCTCCTCCGGAGCAACGACGCTGACCGTCTCCAACCCCATGAAGGCGTTGCGAGATCCGGTGACGTCGGTCCGGTCACCGAACTCTCAACGCCACGTCGCATTGCGACGTCCAAACCCAAACGCGGACGCCGCGGTGCACATAGCACTAAATCGCGTGAATATCACGCCTTACCGCGACCTTTCGGCTCAGGCGGCCTTCTGCGACAACGCGCGGTGAAGATCGAGCAGACGAGCCTTGCTGTAGGTGCCCAGTCGCGCCGCAAAGTCGGCGTTCGACTTGCCGAACTTCAGCTGGACGATCGCGTCGACAAGCTTCTCACGGCTGCCGAAGCCGTCCTTGACCGCGTGCTCGGTGGCCCAGAGGCGAAGGAGCTTGCGGTTGCTGGTCGTGTTGATGCGCAGGTCGAACGCCTCGTCCGATTCCCCTTCGTTGCGCTCCAACAGCGGCTTCAGCCTGGAGACGAGCTCCTGCTTCGAACCGAATTCTTCTTTGACCTGTGCAAGTGGTGACTTCTTCATCGTCGATCCTCGCCGGCGCAGCGCGCTCTATGCTAAGCCGCCACGCAAATGCTGAACGGTCTGAAAGCGGGTGCAAACCCGATAAAACAACCATTCGTCGGACACTTAGGGTCGAAGTTCTCGCGAAACCTCACCAGGGGCGCCCGTCGAAGGGAGCGCGTGACTAGCAAATGGCCCGCACCCCCGCAAGCAGAGATGCCGCGTGGTTGGGGCGCTCCGGCCGCCGCCTGCTCGCGCCTCGTCGCGTTGATCCTCCTCGCGCTTGTCGCCGCCGGGGGGTGTCGGCGCTCCGAAGGCGCTCCTGCGACTCCCGCTGCCTACGACGAACCCTGCGCGACCCAGGGGCAGTACAGCGTGACGCCGCGCGAGGCAGAACGTGAGCGCGCCTGGCGCTGCTTCGCCGGCTCGGTGCCCCGGCCATTATGCGAAGGCGACACCTGGCTGAGGGATCCGAACTTCGGCCGCGCGATCGCGGAACTGGTCATTCGACGTCGCGTCATGGCGGACCGCGCCGCAGAACGGGTGGATTCGCCCACAGAAGCGCAGATCGAAGAGGTCATTCGAGGGCGTGAGCCCACCGCCGCGCTCCTCGATGCGACGCCACAGGCCCGTGAAGCGGCGCTCGCGCCGCACGGCCTGACCTGGGATGAGATTCGTGCCTTTGCGGCCGACCGCGCGCGATACCTCTCGTGGATCGAGTCCATGGTCAGCGAGCTTTCCGAAGACAGCCTGCGCGTGCTGCATCGAGAGTGGCGGGAGCAGGTCGGTTTCGATATCGTCTTTGTGCCCCATCGCGTCGACCGTGACACGATCGACGCGATCCTCCGTGACGAGGACGCGCTGCTGCGGGAACGATACCGCGCGAACCCGGCCCGCTGGACCTTTCGCGGTGAGCTGCACAGCTTCGAGTCTGTCCGCCGTGAGCTCGCGCACGTGGTCGCTCGTGAGCGCGGCGTCGGCGAAGCCGTCGGGCGCAGCCTGGGGGTAGCGCGTGATATTCTTGAGACACGACCACACCGCCTGGAGAGCGAAGGCAGAGCCCTTGGATTCCGCGTCGTCGCGGCGCCGACCGGGCCGGTGCGCACCGACGACAACGTCATCGGCTTCGGCATCAGCCCCGAAGCGGCAGCTTTCGTCTATGACCCGGACAACGCGGCCGGCGCCATCATCGACGAGCCCATCGCCTTCGAGGGTTCCCTGGCGCTGATCCGAATCCGCGACCGGACGCGCGCCGCGGAGTTCGATTTCAGCGCGGATCGAGACGAGCTCATCCGCCGTGAGCGCGATCGGCTCGACCAGAACGCGTGGAGCGTGTGGATCTCAGGCTTCGAGCGCTTCAACCCCCTGCATTACGATCACAACGCCCTGCGCGCCGGGTTCGGCCTGCCACCGATGCATGAAGCAGCGCCTGCCGCCGAGGACACGAACCCCGGTTCGGTGCTCCCCCCGCGCTGAAGCGTGTTCATCGCTACCTCACGCGGATCTCTGCCGGCGTGACCTCGGAGGTCGTTGCCCACACGCATTGACCGGACCGCTCCACGGGGGCAAAGGTCGGCTCCTCTCATCGCAATGGAGGGTCTATGTCGCCTCTTGCTATCGCCGGGATCGTTGTCGCTTCGATCGTGGTCCTGCTCGCCCTGTTGAACATGAAGACCAGCCGCCCGGACGGGGCGGCGATGAAGAAGGTGCACAAGTATCGAAAGATGATGGCGCACCTTATGCCGACGAAGGCGGAGTCCATCGTCCTCTTCGATGATTACGTCGATGCCGAGAAGCTTCTTGAATACGTCAAGGCAGCGAGGGATCGCTTTCACTGCGACATTACACATTGCGTGGTCGCGGCCTGCGCGATCGGAGTGCACGAGAACCCCAGCATGAACCGCTTCGTGACGGGCCGTCGGCTGTACCAGCGCTACGGGTCGTGGATTACCTTCAGCATGAAGCGCAAGAAGATGGAGAAGAGCGCCAAGGTCTCCATCGCGAAGATTCGTTTTCCGGCGAGTGTGAACTTCGAAGAAGCCGCCGACCTGATGAACGCACGCATCAATCACGAGCGCAGCGACACGAAGACGTACGTCGACAAGGAGCTGGACCTGTTCATGCTCTTTCCGCGGCCGGTGCTGAAGGCCATGATCAATCTCGTAAAGTGGCTGAATTACTACAACCTGCTGCCGAAATCCTTCATCGAGAACGACGCGATGTTCACCTCGATGGTGGTCGCGAACCTGGGCTCGGTCGGCATGAAGCCCGGCTACCATCACCTGTATGAGTGGGGCACCTCGCCCCTCTTCCTGATGGTCGGCAAGCTCGAAGAGCGGCCCGTCGTCGTGGACGGCGAAATCGTCGTGCGCAAGCAGCTGCACCTTCGCTACACCTACGACGAGCGCATCGACGATGGCCTCACGGCCCGCTTCGGCATCGAAGCCGTGCGCCGTGTTCTTGAGGACCCCTTCCACCGTCTCGGTTGTCTGGGTGAGGGCGACTCGCCGCGCCCGGTGCTCTACGATGGCCCGGATTCCTGGGACCGCTGAGAAAGCGGGCGCGTTGTTGTGCTTAGAGGCCCTCGACGCGGCCCAGAATCTCCTTCATCACCTCTGACGTACCGCCGCCGATCGTGATGAGGCGGGTGTCCGTCCAGGCACGCCCGATCGGGTACTCTGTGGTATAGCCGAAGCCGCCGTACACCTGCTGGCAGTCATAGATCACACGCTGAGCGAGGTCGCCGGCGAAGAGCTTGGCCATCGTGATGGCCCGGGTGGCGCCGAATGGGTTCTTGTTGGCGATGTCGACGGCGTAATAGGTCAGCCGCCGCGCCGCTTCGATCGAGGTCAGGTGGTCGGCGAACTTGTGACGCCACACCTGGTTCTTGATGATCGGTTTTCCGAAGGCGGTGCGCTCCCGCGCGTATTCAATCGCGTTGCGAACGGCCAGCTCCATCCCGGCGACGCAGGAGATGGAGGCGATCAGGCGCTCGCCCTGAAAGTTGGTCATGATGTGAAAGAAGCCGTTGTTCTCGTCGCCCAAGAGGAAGCGCTTTGGCACACGGCAGTCTTCAAAGAAGAGCTCGGCGGTGTCCGACGAGCGATTGCCGATCTTCTTGATGCTCTTCCCAACATGAAAGCCCGGCGTGTCCGTCGGAAAAACGAGCAGGGAGATGCCCTGATATCCTTCGTGGCCCGTGCGCACCGCCAGCGTGATGAAGTCGGCGCGGGTGCCGTTGGTGATCCACAACTTCTGTCCGTTGATGATGTAGTCGTCGCCGTCGGACTTCGCCCATGTCCTGACGCTGGCGACGTCGGAACCGCCGCTGGGTTCGCTGACACCGAGGGCGGCGATGGCTTCGCCCTTAACGGCGGGCACCAGAAAGCGCTCTTTCACTTCGTCGCAGGCGACTTCATGAATGATCGGCGTTGCCATGTCGGACTGGACCATCAGCGCCATGTTGATGCCGGCATTGTTGGTCCGCGACAGCTCTTCAGCGTAGGCCGTGGTGAACCACCAGTCCAGTCCGGAGCCCCCCCACTTTTCGTCTACGCGAATGCCAAAAAGCCCGAGCTGACCGGCCTCCTGGAAAATCTCTCTGGGGAAGATTCCCTCTTCGTCCCACTTCTCGGAGTGCGGAGCGATACTCTCTGCGAACTTGCGTACCGTAGCCCGGAAGGCCCGGTGCTCTTCAGTGAAAATCTCGTCGTCCTGCATCGTGATGCGCGGAGAATCGCCGGCCATAATCACTCCTCTGCTGATGTGGTTTCCAAGCGCGCAGAGTCTGGTGAATGTTTACTCACTTAGCAAGCGGGATGTCGTAGGAGCCGCCGTCCCGCATCTCCCGTGGGTCCGAGTCGGTGACGCAGACCCGCAGACAACGAGCTGACGGGGGTCTAGCGCCCGGGTACGCCGACCGGGCTTGAAGACGCGTTCGCGTAGAGCCGGCGCGAGATCCGGCCCGCGCCGAAAGCGAGGCGACCGGCTTCGACGGCGAGGTTCATGGCGCGCGCCATCTCTACAGGGTGCCGGGCCCCGGAAACCGCCGAAGAAAGCAGCACAGCATCGCAACCGAGCTCCATGGCGAATGCCGCGTCGGACGCGGTGCCGATGCCGGCATCGAGAATGACAGGGATGTCGGTGATCTGCTCGCGGATGATCTGAAGGTTGTACGGGTTACGGATGCCCATGCCGCTGCCGATCGGTGAGCCGAGGGGCATCACAGCGGCGCACCCGACGTCGCGCAGCTTTTTGGCCACGATCGGGTCGTCGTTTGTGTAGGGCAGCACGACGAATCCGTCTGCGACCAGCTCCGTGGCGGCGCTGACCAGCTCATCGGTGTCCGGCAGCAGCGTGTCTTCGTCACCGATCACTTCGAGTTTGAGCCAGGGTGTGCCCAGGGCCTCGCGCGCAAGGTTTGCGGTCAGGATCGCGTCCTTCGCTGTGTAGCAGCCGGCGGTGTTCGGCAGCAGGAACGCGCCGGCCTCGCGAAGGACGCCGAGCACGGACTCGTCGGTCCGGTCGAGGGTGTTGATGCGACGGATCGCCACGGTGACGACTTCGGCGCCGCTGGCCTCGAAGGCACGTTGCAGGAGGTCGAGCGAGCGGTAGCGCCCGGTACCGAGGAGCAGCCGCGAAGAAAACTCGCGCCCGGCGATGACGAGTGTGTCGCTCATGCCTCCTCCCGATCGGCGAGGAAATCCTCGAGCGCGATCTCGTAACGCTCACGGGCCAGTCGCCTGAACCCCAGGGAGCGATACAGAATCGATGCCGCGGTGTTCATCCGATACGCTTCCAGGTTCACGCCGACGAAGCCCCGTTCGGCGGCCCACTGCATCATGTGGGTGACCAGGTCGCGTCCGATCCCGCGCTTGCGTGCTGCCGGCGCGACGTAGAGTTCTTCGATCCAGATGGAGCGTCCGGCGAACTTCACGCTGACAAAAGCGTTGGCGAACACCACGCCGACCACCAGACCTTCGTCTCTGGCAACAAACATGGTGCGGTCGTCGCTCGTGTCTTCGATGATCGAAGCGACGGTCGCCCGCATTGCCTCCTGACTGGGCGCTACGCCGAGATCGACCATGTCGGCAAAGAAGAGGCCTGCGATGCGATCGATGTCGTCGTCGGTCGCGGCGTCGATTGTGATTTCGTTCATCTACCCTGGTCCTCGCACAGTCGTGTGACAGGTTGTTCCCGGTGAATGCGCGGACTGTGTTCGCACCGGGCGCGGGAATCAAGCGACTCACAAGAAACTGCCGCTTCTCGCCGAAGCCGCATAGGCTGCGTTCATGTCGACGAGCTATCACTCTCAGGTCCACGCCACGGCGCGCCTCCGGCGCGCAGCCTCGCTGCTGCTGCTGTCGCTGCTGCTTTTTGCCTGCCGAGACAGTCGGCAGATCAGCGCGATCACGACGGGCGCCGGCGATGGGGAGTCGTCTGCGATGCAGGCGGAGAACAGTTCGGTGCAGCGGGACTTCGATCGGCTGCGGCGCACCTTCGCTCACGGCGCGACGACGTTGATCTCTCCCGAGAACGTGGACGTGAGTCGGCGAGCTCCGGTGGACCGCACGTTTGAGGCGGTGGCAGGCGAGTGTTTCTCGTTCATCGCGGTCGGCGAGACCGAAGAGTTTGATGTCGACCTCGTGGTAACGCGACCAGATGGCAGCGTCGCCGTCGCCGATCGCGCGCCGGATCACTTTCCGGTGATATCATCCTGGTGCGCCGCCGCCGGGGGACGCTTCAACCTGCGTCTGCGCGCTCGCCGTGGGCAGGGCCGCGCGCTGCTCGGCGCGTACCGTATTGAGGCCGACGCGGGGGCGCTTCTTGCCCTGCGGGATCGATACTTTGCAGGCGCAGCGCCCCTGGGGCCGGTGAACCGACACTTTCTGCCCTCAGAGCGAGATGTACGGGTCCCGGTCGCTCTCAGCGCCGGCCGTTGCTACGCGGTTGCGGCTGTCGGCGGTGAGGGCACCGAGGACCTCGACATGTACGTCTTCGACCCTCAGGGCACCGAAGTTACGCGAGAAATCGGCACGGACGCGACACCGGTGATCACGAGGCTGTGCGCCGACGCCACGTCGGTGTGGAGCCTCCGCTTCAACATGTATGCCGGTAGCGGGCATTTCACGTGGCAGCTCTTCGAGTATCCTGCTCGGAGCACGCCGTAGCAGCGGACCCGACTCGGGCGCAGAGGACTGGGGCGCATGACGGGCCCTTTTGCGGATCCATCGTTACATATGGTACAAAGTGAGCGAATCGATGATTGAAGGGTTTGGGGATGGCGCGCGAAGAAACTGATACCGGCGGCCTTCCGTCGCCGTGGGAACTTGAAGCCCTGCTGAGCGAAGGCGGGCTTCGACGTACCTGCATCGCGATCAACGCGAACAACGGCACGCGAGCCGTGATCAAGGAGTTGGAGCCTGATCATGTGCGCGAGCCGAAGCACGCAGAGCTTTTCGATCGGGAGTGCGAGATCATGGGGATGCTTTCGCACCCGCAGATTCCGCGCCTGATCGACGTCATCACGACCACAGACGGCAGTCGTGAGCGCAAGTTCATGATTCAGGAATACGTCGAAGGCACAAACCTCCTCGACCTGGTCTCGTCCGGCGCAAAGATGCCCACGGACGAGGTGGTTGGCATCATGCGCAGCGTGCTCACCGTTCTAGAGTACATGCACGAGCACGAGCCGGCGGTTCTTCACCGTGACATCAAGCCGGCCAACCTTGTTGTCCGTCCCAACCGAAGCGTCGCCCTGGTCGACTTCGGTTCGGCCACCCACGCGGATCTCGACCAGGAGTCGCGCACCTCTATCGTCGGAACCTTCGGCTACATGCCCCCGGAGCAGTTTCAGGCGGCGGCGTTTCCATCGAGCGACATGTACGCGCTGGCGTTTACCGCGCTGCAGATGCTGACCGGCCTGGAGCCTGCCCGCTTTGAGCTGCGCGACATGACGCCGCTGTTCCGCAAGCACTACGATGAGGATCCGTCCTTCGCGGCGATCCTCGACATCATGCTCGATCCGGATCCGGAGCGCCGATACGGCAATGCACGCTCGCTGCTGGGCGCGCTGGCGCGTTGGAGTGACGACACCGGCACGTCTCCCTCGGTACCGCTGATTCCTGCGCCGCCGGTACATCGTCGAAAGAACGCCACGATGCGCCTGGCGGCGCCGGTGTTTGCTCCCGGCGATCGAATCGAGACAGCGTCAGCCACTCTCCTCTCGGACGCTGCGGTGCGCCCCAACGGCGCGCCTTCGATCCCGCCGCCGCAGTCAGCCGGCATCCTCCGCAGCCGCCCACCCGGTACCGACGACGAGGTCGTGCTTTCCCTGGATGGTTCGAGGAGAGCCGCCGATGAGAGCGAGGAGGAGCTTCTCGCGCCCGGCGAGTTGATCGAAGAAGAGACCCTTCTGGAGATCGTCGACGACGTGGACCTCGACGAGGAGATCACGCAGGTGCACGGGCCTCTGCCGGAGCTGAGCGACCTCGAAGAGGAAGACACCCAGGTCCGCGGTGAAATCACCATGCCGGACACGCCGGCGCAGACCCTCGCGCTGAACACCGGCGCCGTCCGCAAAGGCAGGCGGGACAACACGCCGACGGTAGATGTGCCCGTCGTTGCGGGCCCCGGCGAGGTGGACGAGGTTACCCTCGATGAGCCGCTGGACGATGTGCTGGACGAGGTCGCTGAACCGGCGACGTCCCGCAACCGGACGCTGGCTCTGTCCGCGGTGGCGATACCGAAACCACCGGCGCCGCCGAAGAAGGCGACCGCGTCGCGAGGGACGGTGTCTGAAGTCGCGGAAGCGACGGGTGAGACCGACGAAGAAGGCGCCAAACCTGACAGGTCGCCGGTGGCCTTCCAGAGTACCGTCGCCCTGTCCGCGTTTGTAGGGGAGGCGTCGTCGCGTCCACCGGAGCAATCTGCCGCTGAAGCGCAGGCCGAGGTCGAAACCGCCACCCCGGCGGATGCGCTGTCGACCTCCGCCGAGGTTGAAGACGAGGGCGAGCCGGATTCCGAGAGCTACGGCAAGGGCAAGACGATCGCGATGCGCCGCGTCCGAGTGGGCGAAGAGGACAGCGCGGACGATTCGGCTCCGGTTGATGCGACTGTAGTGGATGCCGCCGCTGCACCATCTGATACAGCCGGTGCCGCTGCCGACGCGGCTGCGAGTGATTCTTCCGTTGAGGCGCCGTCGGAGCTCGCCCGAGCGCGACGACGCCCGCGCGTGCCCGGCGAGAGACGGGTCTTCGTGGCGGCATCGCTGCCGCCTGCGCCGTCTGCGACAAGCATCCCGGTGGAAATGATGTCGGGCGAGGTGACGGATGTCCGGCCTGAGGCGACATTGCCGGCGCGCCGACCGTCATTGAGCGTGGCATCTCCGCGAGAGCGCATGCTCATGCTGAGAGAGCAGAGAGCTGCTCAGCTGTAGTGACCCGGCGTCACCTTGCTGACTCCGGGACGTGGGCAAAGGTGTGCAGCAGTGAGTCGTCGACGCGCATGTGCCGCGGCAGCTCACTGAGGATCAGTTCTCCGAACTTGCGTGCACGCCCCAGCGCGATACCCCGCCAGCGGATGATCACCGTACCCTTGTGGGCGCTGCCCGGGGGCGCGAAGGTGCCGCCTGAGAACCACGCTGCGAGGTCGGCACCTTCGATATCGAAGACGTTCCGGGTCGCATGAGAGCCGATCAGCCGAACAAAGGCGGTCGAGAGGTAGCCTTTGGGAGGAGCGTCTCGCCACACCTGTGTGCCGACGCTGGTCGCCCCGGTGCCCGGAGCTGTGCCGCCGGCTGCGATCCACAGATCGTCGTGTCCCGGCCGCGACCAGAAACTGTAGTCGGCGAGTGGGGAGGCGGGGATGCCGTAGTGGTCCTGCAGCCAATCGAAGAGAGGCGCAGGATCGATCGGTTCAAACTCGGCGGAGCTTCGCGACAAAGAATCCTCCTGTGTCGGTGTCGTGCGGCCAGATTCGCGCGCCGTTCTGCACATCGGGGCGGCAGACACGGTCGCCGAAGACAACCACACCGGGCTTTGCAACCACGCCATCGGGGACGGCCACAGGCTCGATGGCGGCCTCGCCGGCCGCGCGGTCCAGCACGTGTTCGTTCTCTTCGGGCGCGTAGGTGCAGGTTGCGTACACAACGACACCACCGACACGTACCAGCCGCAGAGCCTGCCGCAGCAGCGCCACCTGAATACCGGACATCATGCGACGGTCTTCGGGCGAGGTGTAACGCATGCGCCCCTTCTTTCGCACCGTCCCTTCGCAGCTGCAGGGTACGTCAACGAGTACCCGGTCGAAGCTCTGCTCTTCGGCGTCGAAACGAATGCCGTCCGAGCAGACCGTGACCACATTTCGTGCGCCGACGCGGTCGATGTTGTTCCGCAGGGAGGACATGCGACTCCATGAGCGCTCGTTGGCGATGACGGTGCCGGTGTGCTCCATGTCGGCCGCGATCCGCAGCGTCTTGTTGCCCGGGGCCGCGCACAGGTCGAGGATCCGCTCGCCGGGTTTCGCGCCGAGGACGCGAGCCGGCCACAGGGTGGCTTCTTCCTGGGTATGGAGCCAGCCCAGACAGAACTCCGGCCACAGTCCCGGTCGCGCCGTGTGTGGCAGCCGCCACGCATTCGCCAGCCAGGGGATCGGCCGGGCGTCGGGTTCATGGGCGCGAACTCTCTCCGCGATGTCCGGCGGAGCGGCGTGCGTTGCCCAAACCGCGCGCGGCAGGGGTCGATGGCAGGCCGCGACGAAGGCGTCGAAGTCGTCGACGATATCTGCGTACCGGGCGAGGGCGGGAAAGTCGGATCGCGGTGGATTCACCCGGACTCAGTCACGGTGACCTCATGGGCGGGTACGTTCAGGACGTATCCAAAGCCGCGGTACGAGGCGATGAGTTTCTGGAAGATGCGCTCGATGTTCCACTCTGCGACGGCTTCTGCGTCGAAGCCGGGAAACTGGATTAGCTGTGCCTCGACATCCGCTCGCTCAACGTGGCCGTTCGTCACGAGCTTCTTCAGAGCCGAGCGACCCTGTGAGATGTGTTTGATCACCATCGATCCCGATGCGGTGGCCTTTTCGATGACCTGGTCTGAGACCGGCACGCCCGGAGTGCGGCACAGGGTTCCGATTGCGATGGCTGCCATTCTAGGCAGGTCGAGCCACTGGCCGCGACAGTTCACAACACAGCTGTCCGGCGCGAAGATCGCCTGCAGGAAAGGAGGACTGTCGTGTGCAACCCTGGGGTCGACGCCGATCGCCGGGGTGTAGCGCTCAGAGAGGGCGGCGCCGAGCATCTGCATCTTGCTGTCACGAACGACGGCGGTCCCCGGGTTGAGCTCAGAGGCGTCGACCGGGAAGGTGACGCGCAGGGTGTCGGCTTCTGCGACGAAGCGGAACTCAACCGTACCGAGGATTACGGCGGCGTGTGCGTATCCTACGCGTACGCGGGCTCCCGGGTTGACTCGCTGTCCGTTGACTACGGTGACGCTCTTCTGGGTGAGGCTCTCGATCTCGACACCATGGTCGTCGAAGCGCATTTCGATATGCGCTCGCGAGATGGTCGGGTCCGGAATCGAGACGTCTGACTGAATCGAACGGCCGATGACGACCCTGTCCCCACGGATTCCAAAGCGCGATCCGGGCTCCAGGGGGGACCCTTCTCGTACCTGCGCTACTTCCAGGTAGGTGCTTGGACGCGACGACATGGTCTCCCTGCGCAACGGATTTCGCGGCGGCTTCATGCCTGATGTGACGGCAGGTGTGTAGCAGAGCGTCCGGCAAGTCTCAACGCGCGGAACCGCGCTTTTGACGGGCCCTATCTTGCAATCGGCGCGGGTTTGCGGGAAGAGTGCAACGGCGGGGCTGCGAGCGGGTTGGGACAACCTGCCGAACGCTCTGTGATTGCATTCATCGGGCCTGGGAGACCTTCATGTTCAAACGAGCAACAGCAATTTGCACCCTTATCTGCGCCGCAGCTGCGTGGGGAGCGTGCGGTGGAAGCGGCGTTTCGGTAGCCGTCGGAAACGTCGAAGAGACCATCGCGGTGACCGCCGAAGGCGACTTTGCCGCGTCCGTCGCCGAAGGAAACGCGCACTGGGAGAACCGCAGTGACCGCGCCGAGGTTGAGGCTGCGATCGCTGCCTGGGAAGAGGCGATCACCTACCCGACGCCGGCCGATGTGGAACGACGCCTTGCGCTGGCACCTGTCTATGTGTCGCTGACCCGCGCCTACTACTGGCTCTCTCACGCCCACCAGCGTTGGGAAGGCGGACGCGACAACGACGAAGTGATGCGTGGCATCTACGAGAAGGGGATGGAATACGGCCGTACCGCCATCGCCGCCGGCAATACGGAATGGAACGCGACCCTGACCCGCGGTGGTTCACTCGCTGATGCCGCGGTTCACCTTACGGCCGCCGACGTGCCGGCTGCCTACTGGTACGCCACCAACGCCGGTCGTTTCGCGACCCTCGACGGCCTCAGCACTCTGCTCGCGTACAAAGACGACATCTACGCGATCATCAGCCGATGCGCCGAGCTCGACCGCGGCTACTTCTACAACGCTCCGGATCGATACTTCGGCGTCTACTACACCAAGGTTCCGTTCATGAATCCGGACCTTGACCGTGCACAGCAGCACTTCGAGTACGCAGTGCAGCAGCACCCTCAGTACCTCGAGACCCGCGTGCTGATCGCCGAAGAACTGGCCACGAAGAACGGCGACCGTGAGGGCGCAGCAGAGCACCTTCGCGCGGTCGTGGCCTTCGACCTCGACGGCGCTCCGGAGCTTCGTCCCGAGAACGAAATGGCGCAGCGTCGGGCGCAGGAGATCCTCGACAACATGGACGACTACTTCCGCTGAGTCCTGCGCGGAGCTCTGCGCACGGGCGCGTGCGCGGCGTCGAAAAGCGAAGAGAACCGGGCCTCGGCACCTGCGTGTCGGGGCTTTGTCGTTTTGTGCGCTGATCCTTTTGACAGGAGCACCGGATTTATTTATAACGCATGTGCGAAATAAAAAGGAGCCCGCCATGAATACAAAAGCAGCACGCTCAGCCCCCCGACTCCCAGCAGCCGGCAGGTTCCCTGTGCAGCGCTATCTGCGCTACGCCGGGTCCTTCATCATCCCGGCCGTTACCCTGGTCGCGATCGCCCTGACCGGATGGTGGTCCTGGCTGACGCCAATCATCGCCTTCGCCGTCTTTCCGGTCATCGAGCTCTTCGTGAAAGGCAGCACGGAAAACCTGGGCGAAGACGCGGAGCGCGAGGCGCAGAGAGACCGGGTCTTCGACGCGATTCTGTACCTCATGGTACCGATTCAGTACGCGATCGTCGCGCTGACATTGTACGTGGTCGCGAGCACTGACCTCGCCCTCTACGAGCTCGTCGGGCTCACCGTCAGCACCGGCCTCTGCTGCGGTACTCTGGGCATCAACGCCGCGCACGAGCTCGGGCATCGTCGCCGACCTTATGAACAGCGAATGGCAAAGGCGCTGCTGCTGACGACCCTCTACATGCACTTCTTTATCGAACACAATCGAGGGCACCACGCACGGGTCGCCACCGACGAGGACCCGGCCACAGCACGCCGTGGCGAATGGCTCTTCGCCTACCTTCCACGGAGCATCTTCATGTCGTGGATCGACGCATGGAATCTTGAGAATGATCGACTGCGTAAGAAGGGCGTCCCCGCGTTTTCGCCCCAGAACGAGATGATCCGATTCCATGTCATCGAGGCCCTGCTGCTGCTCGCGATCTTCCTCGCCGCAGGCCCGACGGCCCTCGGCGTCTTCGTGGGCGCGTCGATCATCGGCATCCTGCTTCTGGAGACCGTCAACTACGTGGAACACTACGGCCTGCGCCGACGGAAGCTCGACAACGGACGCTACGAGCGAGTCCTTCCCATCCACTCATGGAACGCCAACCACCCGATCGGCCGCGTCGCGCTCTTCGAGCTGACCCGTCACTCGGACCACCACGCGAACGCGCGAAGGAAGTACCAGACGCTTCGGCACTTCGATGAAAGTCCGCAGCTGCCCACCGGATACCCCGGCATGGTACTGCTGGCCTGGTTCCCGCCCCTGTGGTTCGCTGTGATGCATCGCCACATCGCCGCGTGGGAAGGACAGCGATCGCAGCAGCAGAGCCGGCCACATCACATCGAACACCACGTAGCCGCCTGACATGCCGAAAGTTGTAGACCACGAAGCGCTCCGGCGTACGATTCTTGAAGGTGCCTTCAGCCTCTTCGCGGGGCAGGGCTACTCGACCGTGACCATGCGCGGCCTCTCGCGCGAGCTCGGCGTCTCAACCGGCAAGATCTACCACTATTTTCCAACCAAACAGGCGCTGTTCGAGCAGCTTGTACCATGGCTCGCAGAACGCGACGTCCTCGATGCAATGAACGCCATCGAAGGGGTCGCCCCGGGACTTCCTCGCGTCCTGCGCCTGATTCAATGGGTCGAAGACAACGAGGCGCACTTCGCCGACTTCATGCGCCTCTCCGTTGATTACCGGCGAGCCGACCTGCCATCGGGAGTCGTAGAGACATCCCTCAATACCTATCGGCAGCTCCTCGTAGAACACGCGGGCATCCGCGATCCGATCACCGCCGACCTGCTCTTCGACCACGTCCTTGGCGTCGTCATTCGTCGCACCCTCGACCCATCGTCGCCGTCGCTCGCTGAGGGTTCGGCGCCGCTGCTCTCACGCCTGCTGTAGGCCGCGCCTGCTGTAGGCCGCGCCTACTCTTCGAGCAGCCAGTTCGCATAGAAGCGCTGTGCTCGCTTGAATGTGATCGCTCCAAAGGAGTTCACGACGACGCCACCGAGCACCGCGAGCTTGAACCAACCGCTCAGTTTCCGATTCCCGATCGCCAGTAGCACGGTCAGGTACACGAGATAGTCCATCGAAAACCGGTACCCGAACTGCTCCCAACCGGTGTTCTGATAGAAGATGTGAGGCGCAGCGATGGCCGCCACCGTGAGCCAGCACGCCCGGTGCCAGGTCGCGGCCTCCACCGTGTCCCGCGGGCGCGGCCATACTACGTAGAGCAACGCGGGCATCGTAACCCACAGCGCCAGCCCGTGCCGCGATATGATGATGAAGGGCGCTTCCGGCTGCAGCTTGGGCAGCAGCACGAACATCGAGGCGAGATTTCGCGAGACGAAATGCACGTTGAAGAGCCCGTAGTCCCGAATCCGGCCAAGCTGCCCGTGCGCGAGATACGAATGCCCGAACTCCGAGAGTGAGTCGAAGCGTGCGTGATTGGCGAGCATGAGGAGCACGCCAACCACCAGCGGCGCCGCCGCGAACAACACGCCATCGCGCCAGAACTCGCGACTACGCCCAATATCACTGCGCAGCTTCCCGTCCCGCACAAAGAAGAAATACGCAAAGAACACGACGCTGAAGAGTAGGGGCGTTCGCGTCGCAAACCCGCAGGCCAGCGCAAGTCCCGCCAAAAACGGATGCCGAGCATCCATCGCAGCCAACACGTAGAGCAGCGTGAAGGTCACACCAACGACCAGGGCAGTAAACCAAACCTGCCCCATGACCGAACACCAGAGGTGCACGCTTCCGGCCCCAAAGAACGCCGTAATCCAGAGATTGTCAGTGGTGCTGCGCCTGCTGCGACCTTCCTCGCTGAGGCGTCGCAGCAATACGAAGACCAGCGCAACGTTGCAGGCCGCGAAGAAGATCGTGAACCAAACGTCGTTGAACTTCTGCCCCAGCAGAGCCACGCCCGGCATCATCAGCACTGCGGGCATCGGCGGAAAGGACACATAGTACTTCGCGCACCGGCGCTGCGTGCGGCTCGTACGTTCTTCAGGTGGCGGCAGGTCCTCCGGACACATCTGCGGAATCCCACGAATGTAGCCGCGGTACTCGCTGCGTTCGATGACGTAGACCCTGCCGTGCAGGTCGCGGAACTTCCGCTCGTCATGTGAGAGCCAGGTACCGCGCAGCTCCTGACCGGACTCGAGCGTGAGAATCTCATAGCTCGCCCAGTCATTGCCGTGCGGCGGCCGCTCCTTCATCTCGAGCGTACCGGAGAGGTAACTCTGTGCCAGGTACACAAAGTGATTGTCCTCGCTGGGCCCCTTCAGCCGCTCCCACGCAAACAACGAATACACGACCGCCGCGGCCCCAAAGAGCAGCAGCGGCAACCGAAGGCGCGACCATGTAGGAAGGGCAGACATGCCCGGCGCCACTACCCGCCCCTATGACCATTATCCAGCCCGAAGGAGGTATCGTCTTGTGAGAGCGGTGCCCGAGGGTGCGAGACGCTGTGTCGCGCTCTGCCGAAGGGCTTTCACCGTAGGAATCCCGGCGGAACGCTGTGCCTTCATTGTGGGGGATCGCTCATGCGGCCGGTCGGTAAGGCGCCATCCATCCTCGGCATCACCACGGACGCCCGAGACCCGGCCAACCGCCACGAGGTGTTGCGTTACTCCACGAAGATTCGCCGACCGTCGCTGCGTACGACTACGGCGCGTCCACGGTCCGTGCGCCGCTGCAGAGAGCCGGCCGCGCGCAGTCGCCGCCACGGTTCCTCGTGCGGAAATCCGAAGCGGTTGTAGCGACCTGCATGGTACACCGAGATCGTTGGCTGCACCGCGTCGACAAAGGCCTCGGTTGTCGAGCTGCGACTGCCGTGGTGCGCCACCTTCAGATAATCCGCGCGCAGGGCTGCACCGCGGCGCACCAGGTCACGCTCGCGCGGCTCTTCGATGTCCCCGGTCATCAACGCGCAGAACTCGCGATAGCAGAATCGCAGTACAAGGCTCCCGTCGTTGCCGGGTTCTCGATCCATTGGGGGTAGGACATCGACCCGAACTTCACCTGAGAGCACTTCGGCCGTGTCGTGGTGGAGAATCCGAAAGGGTACGCCTCGTCGCTTCGCCGCCCTGTACAGCTTCAGGACCAGAGCGCGGTGCGCGGAGTTTCCGGCCCAGATCTCCCGCGGCCTGACGACGTCTACGAGATCGATGAGGCCCCCGATGTGGTCTGCATCTCCGTGGGTCATCACCAGAACGTCGACCTGCGATGCACCGATTCCGTGCAGGTAGGGCAGCACCGCCCAGCGCGCCGTGTTGCCGCCGTCAGGTCCCCGCCCGCCCGCGTCGATGAGAACACGCAGACCGTTGGGAAGCTCGATCAGCGTACAGTCCCCCTGACCGACGGGGATCGCATGAATCCACAGCTCGCCTCGTCCCCGCGATACATGGTCCCCCGCCGCCACCAGGAGCGCACACGTCAGCATCGCGACCACGCCTGCCTTCGGGCGCCGCCACGACGCCCAGCTGAAGGTGGCCGCGACACACCAACCACACATCTCGAGGCCCCCGGGCCGCCCGCAGACAAAGCTCAGCGCAAACACCGGCTCACCCGTGCGCGCGATCCAAACAAACAACTCTGTCATCACCGAGGCGGCCGACACCAACAGGGCTCCGCCTTCGACGCCGCAGACGAGCAGAGCCGAACCCGCTGCAGACAGGGGCAGCGCGATGGACGCCAGGCCGGCAGCGACAACCAGATTCGGCAGGGGGCTGAGCACCGGCACGGAGCCGAAATGCCACGCCAATACCGGCGCCGTCGCAAGACTGGTCACGACGCTCACCTCGAAGCCGTCACGGACTCGGCCCGCCGCCTGCGTTGCCCACGCCCGAACCCGGTCCAGGCGTCCGGGTGGCCCGTCGAAGACAAGGGCGCTCTTCGCAGAGGCTGTACGCCGGGGCGTCAGCGACATTAAAACGAGCGAGAGTGTTGCGATGACCGAGAGCTGAAAGCCGGCGTCCATCAAACACAGCGGTTGCGCGCTCAGCATGCCGACCACCGCGAGGGACAACGCATGCAGCGCAGAGGCCGGGCGCTCCGCGATGACTCCTACGAGCAGCGCGACCGCCATCACGCCGGCCCGCACCGCGCTGGGCGGGGCCCCCGCGAAGGTTACGTATGCGAACACGAACGGGATCGTTATCAGCGCCGCCGGTCGAGATGAGCCTGTCGAGGTACACACTCGCGCGCTTCGTCGAAGGGTCCATGCCAGCGCCCGAAAAACGAAGAGACAAAAGAGGCCGAGGTGAAGTCCGCTGACCGCGAGCACGTGCGCGATGCCGCTGGCAGAGAAGAGGTCCCGCAGTCCGGCGTCGATCTCGCGGCGTGATCCCGTCAGCATGCCCACCAGGATCGGCGCCGCCCCGTCGCTCGCGTGTGCGAAAATCTGTCTCTCCACACGCTGGCGAAAAGCATCGATCCAGGTGCGCGTGCCGGTCCTGTGCGCAATCACTCGCACATCGCTACGCGCGATCACCGAGCCGGCCAGGCCGCGCGCTCGGGCGTATCGTCGGGGGTCGAAGGCGTATTCGTGGAGTCGCGACCGGGGCGGACGAAGGGACCCGCGCAGCTCCAACACATCACCCGACAACGGCAGCTGCCCCCAGCTGTCTGCATAGAGTCGCGCCCGGCGCTCATATCGCTTCCACGCGCCATCTGTGGCGATGTGGGTTACGCGAACCAGCAGCGCACCGTCCGCGAGCGCCGGTCGCGCGCCTTCGATCACCTCCGCGCGAACCGAGCATTCGCGAACGTAACTAAAGAGCGCGGAGTCCCTCTTCACCGCTGCGCTCCCAGCCCCCATCCCGGCAAGCAGCGCGGCCGCGCCGAGCCATGCGCCGGCGGCCACCGGCAACCTGGCGCACCCGACCGCAGCACAGGCACATCCGGCGGACGCCGCGAACACCCAACTCGCCGACGGCGTCGCTGCGCCGGTGACGAGCCCCAGCGCCACGCCCACCACGAAAGCCAGACTCAGAAGCGGTAGGGCGAGGTACACAGCAGGGCTCCCCGGGGCGCCGTACATCGGCGCGCGACCTCATGGTCGCCGTGCATCCATGACTGTTGCGCATCGGCCGAAGCGCGAGCAGCCTCAGCGCATGTCCATTCTATCGCCACCGCCCCTCAAACCGGGTGACACCATCCGCGTGGTGCACGCCGCCGGAGCCACCGACATCGCCGCGCTGGACCGCGGGATCGCCGCGATCAGCGCGGCCGGCTACGTGGTGCGCCATGACCCCAGTCTGGGAGTGCGCGACGGATATCTCGCCGGAACGGACCGCGAGCGCGCCGCCGATCTGCTGGGCGCCATCGAAGAGCAGCCGGGCGCGATCATCTTCGCCCGCGGCGGATACGGCAGCATGCGTATCCTCGACCTGCTCCCTGCGGACGCTCTGCGTCGCAAACCGACCTGGCTTGTCGGCTATAGCGACATCACGGCGCTGCATTCGTGGGCGCACCGTCAGGGCGTCGCGACAATCCACGGCCCGATGGTCGCCGGGTTTTCCCGATACACCGACAGCAGCGTCAGCGACATGTTTGCGCTGCTCGCCGATCCACGCCCGCCGAGTTTCAGCGGACTGCGAACGATCGTTGCCGGGCAGGCGCAGGGACCCCTCATAGGCGGCAACCTGAGCCTGGTGTGCGCCCTGCTTGGCAGCTCCTATCTGCCCACCCTCGCCGGGAGCGTCCTTCTGCTCGAAGAAGTGGGCGAGCCTGCGTACCGTATCGATCGAATGCTCACCCAGCTGCTGATTTCACCGCACACGCGGGGTATCGCCGGTCTGGTCTTCGGTGACTTTACGCGCTGTGGTGACGCCGCCGCCGTCGACGCCCTCATCGCCGAGCGTTGCGCCGGGCGCGGTGTTCCGGCGATCGGCGGGCTCAAGGTCGGCCACGGCGAGAGCACGGAGTCGCTGATTCTCGGCGCCCGCGTGCAGCTGGATGCCTCGGCCGGGCTGCCGGCGAGCCTGGTGTGGCAGGCCGCGGTGCCACCGATGTCAGCGCCTTCCAAGCATTCGGGCGCCGCTCCGGTGTTCCTGCGCGGGCGGACGAGTGCCGTTGACCTGGCGCTTGAGGCCACTCGCGACGGGACCTGCACGGGCCTGCAACTCGATGTGCAACTTCGCGGCGAAACCACACATCGCGTCGCCGTCGGTGAGACCGGGCACACAGACGACGCTGTGGTTGCGCCCGTCACACACAACACGCGCTTTGACCTCGCGAGCGTCACGAAGGCGATCAGCACGGCGGTGCTCGCGCACGTCGCTATCGATGAGGCGCTGGTCACTCTCGACGATGTTGTACCCGCGACACTCTCGATGTCTGGAGCCACGCTCGGTGACCTGCTGCGGCATGCCTCGGGGCTGCCGGCATGGTTGAGGATCTATGATGATGCGCGCGCGTCTGAGGACCCGAGGACGACTGCGAGAGCACGCTTCGCCGCCCTCGAGGCGGACAGCGCGCAGCGCGGCGCCTGCGTATACAGCGACCCCGGCTACATCGTGCTCGGCTGGTGGCTGGAGCTCCTGTTTGAGCGCCCGCTGGACCGTCTCTTCGAAGAGCGCATCGCTGCGCCCCTCGGGCGCGCGACGCTCGCGTTCCGTCCCCCCATGCCCCTTGAAGACTCCGCAGTTGCTTCGGGTGAGGGAGCGACCTTCGCCGCCACCGAGTATTCGCCGTACCACGGCCGGACCATCCAGGGTTTTGTGCATGACGAGCACACACAGGTGCTTGGTGGTGCATGCGGTCATGCGGGGTTGTTTGGTTGTGCAGCCGATGTCAGCGCCGTCGCAAACAGCCTGCTGGGATTCGGCCCGCAGGTGCTCAGTCCCTCTGCCGTCGCGCGCATGTGGGACCGCACACAACGGGTCCCCGAGGGGTCGTATACGCTGGGTTGGGATACACCCTCGATCGTGCCTTCAATGGCGGGGTCGCTCATGTCTGTGGAGCATACAGTCGGGCATCTGGGGTTCACGGGGACCAGCCTGTGGATTGATCGCAGCCGCGACGTCTCGGTCACCCTGCTGACCAATCGTGTGCACCCAACGCGCGACAACGCACGGATTCGAAGTCTCAGACCCGCGATCCACGACGCGGTGATGCAGGAGCTGGGTTATGGCTGAACAGGGTTCGTTGTCGCACGCAGAGCACGCAGAGCTTGTCGCGATCGCAGAGATCGCTGCCCGAAAGGCCGGCGAGATCGCGCTCTCCGTGTTCGCCTCAAGCGCCGGGGCCGTCCACAAGGGCGAAGTTGATCTGGTCACCGAGGCCGACCTGCGCTGCGAGAAAGCGATTCGCGAGCATCTCATCGACGCGACCGACTTCGGGGTGCTGGGCGAAGAGGGCGGTGTGAGCGGCTGCGC
>JAUICO010000166.1 GCA_030427825.1 bacterium
CCTTCCTCGGCTGCGCCACGGCGACGGCGAGCAACGGCGTGCCCGTCGGGCTCGGCATCGTGCTGGCACTCGGACTCGTGGTGATTCGGCGCCGCAGGTAGGCGCTGCCCGAAGAGTCGGCCGACGCCTGCTGTGTCGGGTCCCGGTCGGCGCGCCACGCGCCGACCCACGCTGTGGGCTCGGTGCGCAGCGCTATTACCGCGTAGGCGGTATCGTCTCAGTGTCGTGTCCCCGCCTGCACACCGGGAGCCATGTGCGAAAGGACGGGCAGGTCTCAGAGGTACGTCTGTGGTGCACGTGCGCAGCGCGTTTCCGACCAAAGCGGTAGGTTTCGTGCGCTCTCGGAGGCCGCGTTCGCCACGATCGGTCTCCAGGTTGCAGGGGTGCGGAAGGTGGCATCAGTAGGGGGTGCACGAAACTGTGCAGACACGCGATGAGGCACCTGCTAGAGGCGGACTATCCACGACAGATATTTTCGGGAGCTGCGATCGCTGATGGCGTTCACCGAAGACCAATAGCAACGTCCCGACCACCGGTCTCAATGGTACCTGTGGGGTGATCGTTATTGCTGGTTTTCGTGTTGTTCGTCGGTGGCGCTGAGTGTTCTCGGGATCACCTGCAACTCCCATCTCTGAGAGACGTTTCATGTCCAACGACGAAATTCTACGCGATAGTCAGCACTTCAGTAGTTACGACGCCGGGTGGAGACGCTCACGGATGCGGCTGCTTGCGACGTCTCTTATCTGCGCGGCGACCGTGATGTTTCCGGCGGCGGGTGCTCTCGCATTGACCGCGTTCACCAACGTGGCGGGCTCAGCCAACGTCCAGTCCAATGACAACAAGGACGGTGGTCACGTCTGGGTCGATCTCAACAACGACGGGTATCTCGACCTCATCGTCAACGGTGAGGGCGGCAACAGCACTGATATCTTCATCAGCGATGGCGATGGGACCTTCACAGAGCTGAACAATCCCGCCAACTTCGCTTCGGAGACAGAACGATCCGCGATCGCCGTGGACCTGAACGGCGACGGCTGCGTCGACTTTGCCCGTAACAGTTGTGAGACCGTCGAGATCTTCATCTCGAACTGCGACAACACCTGGGACAAGGAGTTCGACTACCAGACCGGCAACGGTCAATGCGGAAACCACGCCAACAACCTGGGTGCGTCCTTCTTCAATACGGAAGGGATGGCGTGGATCGATCTCGACAACGACACCGATCTCGATCTCTACATCGACAATCACACCGGCGTGCTCTTCCTCCGTAACACCTGGGTTGAAACCGGAGGTACTGCACTTGGATTTACGCTGATCTCCGCAGCGTCGACGGGTATCCCGCACGGAACAGGCAACTCACTCTCTTCGTCGGTGTCCGACTATGTGACCGCCGGCGACATTGATGGCGACGGCGATTTCGATCTCGTCGGCCGGCGTGACGGCGCCGTGGACATCTTCTTCAACGACGGTGACGGTTCCTTTTCGACGCGGGTCGGCAGCCCGAACTTCACTGCACCGAATGGCAACAAGGGCGCCAATCTCCTCTGCGATTTCGACAACGACGGTGACCTCGACCTGTTCTATAGCGACGGCAACTATGCCGGCTCGAACCCCGAGCCGAACCGAATCTACCTCAACGACGGCAATGGCAACTTCGGAACAAGTGCCGCCAACATCATTACCCTGGGCTTCACAAGCAGTGACGGAGAGGACATCGACGGCGCAGACTGTGGCGACGTTGATCGAGACAACGACCTTGACCTGATCCTGACAGGCGATGGCACGGATTTCCTCTTCATCAACAACCTTGTGGGCGGTTCTCTGGGTTTCACCCAATCCAACTTTGGCATTACGTCGAACGCGGACGGTGAATCGACCTCATTCGTTGACTACGATCAGGACGGCGATCTCGATATCTACATCTCGCAGGACGGCAACAACGACCTCTGGCAGAGCAATGAAGCTGACACCGCGCCCGGTGATGGCGCCGAGGACTACCTGGTCGTGCGACCTGTCGTTCGCGCCGCCGTGTGCCCCTCGCCCGCCGAGTACCGCGTGGCCATCGGTGCGACGGTTCGGCTCTACACCGAAGGCGGTGTCCCGCTTTCGGGTATTCGTCCGATCAAGACCGGTCAGGGACACGGCAGCCAGGGCCTGCCCGAGGTGTTCTTCGGGCTTGAGAGCTTTCCTGACGGGGGTGACGGCACCTACATCGTCCGGATCGTTTTCCCCGGCAACCCAACGCCCGTCGACTTCCCGGTCGTCCCCTCTGAGATCTCCGGCTACCAGGTTCTGACCGTCGCAGGCGACGACGCTGATATGGATTTGATCCCAGACATCGCCGAGCAGGCTGACGCCGCGGACGCCGACTTTATCGCGGCACTCGCGCTACAGAACCCCGGAGCTGATCCCGAAGATGTGGACGGCGACGGCCTCTTGAACTGGTACGATACCGACGCTGACGGCGATGGCATCCTCGACATCGACGAGCGCTCCGGTACCGATCCCTGCGCACCCCGCGCCGACGTCGAGAACGACGACATTCCCGACTATCTCGATGTCATCGAGTGCTTCCGCGATATCGACGGCGACGGCTACGGCAATCCCGGCGCCTCGGCGCTCTTCAACGGCACCGGTTCCTGTCCGCCGAACAGCGTCCCGAACGATGATGACTGCGACGACGACCCGGGTACATGCGGTGCCGCGTGCAATCCGGCCCAGACCGAAATCTGTGACGGCTACAACAACGACTGCGCGGCAGGCGTCGACGACACCGGCGATGCGCTGTGCACAAATGAGCCGAACGCGCTGAGCGCATGCAACGGTTTCACCGGCTGCGGACCGCAGGTCTGCATCGTGCCGTTCCTCGACTGCGACGGTGACCTCGGAACCGGCGGCAACGGCTGCGAAGTGAACCCGCTCAGTGATTCGGCGAACTGCGGGGCCTGCGGAGTTTCTGTGGACGATACGAACGCGTGCACCACGGACACGTGTGTCGGCGGCAACATCGTGAACAACGACGTCGTGACCCCAACCTGTGACCCGAATGAATTCTGCGATACCGACATTGGTATCTGCATCGAATGCAACCAGGACTCCGACTGCAGCAGCGGTGTGTGCGACGTGCCGAACAACACCTGCGTCGAATGCACGGAGGACTCCGACTGCACCAGCGGCATTTGCGATGAGAGCGCCAACGAGTGCCTGGACTGCGAAGATGACGCGTCAGGCGCCGCGGCTGACAACGGCTGCTCCAACCCGACTTCTGAATGCGACGACCTGGCAAACGGCGGCGTCGGCGAATGCACGGTCTGCGAGAATGACGCAACCGGCAGCTCGGTCGACGGCGGCTGCACAGCTTCGACGCCCCTGTGCAACGAGACGAACTCGAACAACCCGGTGTGCGTGGAGTGCATCTTCGACGCTGACTGCTCCGGCGACGATGTGTGCGATCCGAATGGGGTGTGTGTGGAATGTACCGGCGACAGTGACTGCGCCTCGGGCATCTGCGACGAAGGCTCGAACACGTGCACCGCGTGCCTCGACGACATGAGCGGAGCGGCGGCCGATGACGGCTGCGCGAACCCGAGCTCAGAGTGTGACGAAGGCGGCGGCGGTCTCGGCGATAACGCGTGCACGGTCTGCGAAGATGACGCAGCGAGCGGGTCTGTCGACGGCGGCTGTACATCGGGCGAGCCGAACTGCGATGAGAGCGGCGGCGGCATCTGCCGCGAGTGCATCACGAGCGCCGACTGCGCGGGCGACGATGTCTGCGAGCCCTCGACCTTTGTATGTGTGGAATGCGTGAACGACGGCGACTGTGCTTCGGGCGTATGCGACACGGCGACGAACACCTGTGAATCCTGCCTGGATGACGGCGCGACGGCGGACGCCGTGGACAGCGGCTGTGCCGAGCCGGAGTCGGAGTGCGACACAACAGTGCCATCGGGCGCGGTCTGTACGGTGTGCGAGAACACGGCCTCGGGCTCGACCCTTGACGACGGCTGTAGCAGCGGGACGCCGATCTGCGACACCTCATCGCCGGCGACCCCGGTGTGCGTGGAGTGCATCACGTCTTCGCACTGCTCAGGCGGCGACGTCTGCGACCCGTCGACCAACACCTGCCAGGAGTGCTTGAATGATACCGACTGCTCAGGCAGCGACGTCTGCGACCTCAACACCCTGACCTGCGAGACCTGCCTCGACACGGCGACCGGCGCCGGCGTGGATGCCGGCTGTGCGGAGCCGCAGAGCGAATGCGACGAGTCAGTCCCCGGCGGCGAGTGCACCGTCTGCGAAGACGACGCATCGGCGGGTCAGCTGGACAGCGGCTGCGACAGCGTGACGCCTGTGTGCGACGAGACGACGCCTTCGGCGCCGGTGTGCGTGGAGTGCATCACGACAGCGGACTGCTCCGGCGCCGAGGTCTGTGACACCGCGGCCAACACCTGCGTGCAGTGTGTGGTGGACAGCGACTGCAGCTCGAACGTCTGCGACGAGACGACGAACACCTGCCTGGGCTGTCAGGACGACGAGAGCGGCGCGGCCGCCGACACCGGCTGCAGCAACCCGACCAGCGAATGCAACGACCTCGCGGCCGGCGGCGACGGCGTGTGTGTGACCTGCGAGAACGACGCGGCCGTGGGATCTGTGGACGGTGGTTGCGACGCCGTCCTCAACGCCTGCGACACGATTACCGACCCGAACAATCCGGTGTGTGTGGACTGCCAGACCACGGCGGACTGCTCCGGAGGCGATGTCTGCGATATCAACACCAACACCTGTGTTGAGTGTACGACGGACTCGCAGTGTCCCTCCGGCGTGTGCGATGAGACGATCAACGCCTGCGTGGACTGCGCAGACACGCAGATCGGCTCCGGCGTCGATGACGGCTGCGCGGAGCCCGAGAGCGAGTGCGACGCGACGGCCAACGGCGGCGACGGCGAATGCACGGTGTGCGAAGACGACGCGGCGGCCGGCTCCATTGACGGCGGCTGCTCCGCGAACGTGCCGGCCTGCGACGAGACGACGCCGGGCGGCGTGTGTGTGGAATGCCTCGAAGGCGGCGACTGCGCTTCGGGTACCTGCGACCTGACAACGAACACCTGCGCGCCCTGCGTGGACGACCAGAGCGGCACTACGATCGACACCGGCTGCCAGGCGGCGGAGCCCCTGTGCAACGAAGATACGTCGAATCCGGGCAACAACGAGTGCGTCGAATGTCTGACGGACGGCGACTGCGGCTCGGGGGTCTGCGACCCGGCATCGAACGAGTGCGTGGACTGCGCGGACACCTCGACCGGCGCCGGCGTCGATCAGGGCTGCGCGGAGCCGGACAGCGAATGCAACGACGGCGCCAACGGCGGCGAAGGTGTGTGCGTGGTCTGCGAGAACGACGCCTCGGGTACGAACATCGACGGCGGGTGCAGCGCCGGTACGCCGCTCTGCGACACGGACGATCCGTCGAACCCGGTGTGTGTGGAGTGTGTGCTGAATTCGCACTGCTCGGGCGACGAGGTCTGCGACCCGTCGAACAACACCTGTGTGGACTGCCTGGTCGACACGGACTGCTCCAGCGGGATCTGCGACGAGACGGTCAATGTGTGCATCAACTGCATCGACGACGCGACGGGCGCGACGGCGGACGACGGGTGCAGCAACCCGACGAGCGAATGCGATGATTCCAGCGCCGGCGGTGTGTGCACCGTCTGCGAAGACGACGCCTTTGCGGGCTCTGTGGACGGCGGCTGTAACAACGCGACGCCGGCCTGCGATGAGTCGGCCGGCGGCGGCACCTGCGTAGAGTGCCTCGACGACCTCGACTGCGCCTCGGGCGTGTGCGGCGGCGACAACACCTGCGTGGAATGCAACACGACGGCCGACTGCTCCGGCGCCGAGCTCTGCGACGTGGGTACCAACGAGTGCGTGCTCTGCCTGGATGACGGCAGCGGCGACGCGATCGACAGCGGCTGCGATGCGGCGGCGAGCGAGTGCAATACCGACGACCCGACAAACCACGAGTGCGTGCCCTGCGAGAACGACGCTTCGGCGGCGAACCAGGACAGCGGCTGCGCGGTGGCTTCCCCCATCTGCGACGAGTCGGAGCCGACGGCTCCGGTATGTGTGGAGTGCCTCAACGATACGCACTGCACCGGCGGCGTCTGCGACGTGGCGTCGAACACCTGCGTGGAGTGCTTCGACGACGGTGACTGCTCGGGCAGCGATGTCTGCGACACCGGCACCAACACCTGCGCGGCCTGCATCGACTCGGCGACCGGCGCGGGTGTGGACGACGGCTGCGCAGAGCCCACGAGCGAATGCGACGACAGCACGGCGGGC
>JAUICO010000027.1 GCA_030427825.1 bacterium
GTCTGCGGCCGGGCTCACGATGCTCTATGAAGCGCGTGAGGCCTCTGGGACCGCAATCTGGAGGGCAACCTCACGGGACGGAGGCCGCACCTGGGGCGAGCAGGTGCGTGTACTCCGCGGGGACGATGTCGCAGGCGACGTCGTGTCGGCCCCGTCGTTCATCCCGGGTACCGACGCGGAAGAGTTCATCTTCGTTGTCGATCATCGCTCGGTGCTCCGCGCACGAATCGACGAGGAGGGCACGACCGTCGGTGAAGTACTCGCCGAAGCCGACGCCGCGAACGCCGCGCAGATCGCTGCACCGTCGCTGATTCAGTTCTCGGGACAGTGGATGCTGTATGTCGAAGAGCGTCGGCCGAGCCCGGAAGATGCCGTCGGCGTAGAGCCCTCGCTGTCGACGATCGGACTATTCCTTGGGACGGAGATCGACTCGCTCAGTTATGCCGGCACCGTGCTTGGGGCGAACAGTGGATGCGTCAACGCGACCGGCGCCGACGTGAGCTGCTGGGACGAGCGCGTGGGCGCGCCCGAGCTTCGGGTCGCAACCACCACTACCGGTCGAACCGTGCTCCGGATGTTCTACGAAGGGCGTCTGGGGCGTTCCGCGAATGTCGGCTTTGCAGCGTCCTATGACGGGCAGACCTTTGAGCGATTTCCCTTCAACCCTCTCCTGGAAACCGGGAAGCTGGCCGCGCCATCAAACGTCCTGGTCGACCAGAGCTATCTCCTCTTCGGTGAGCGCCTGGTCGACGGAGTCGGGCACATCGTAGTGACCAGGAATGATCGGGGGTCTGTGACAGAGACCTTTCACTGACCGCTCGCCGCCGCGGCGCATGCCGAGTTTCGGCGACGTGATGCCCCCGACCAGCGCCTACGGGGAGTAGAATATTGGCGAGGTCCAGGCCCGTTCCTGGATGGTCGCCGGAATGTTCTCGTCGTTGCATCCGTCAGGCCGCTCTTCAGCGCTCAGAGCGATACACTGGTATTGGGTCCACCGGCAGCTCGGGTTCTCGAGCACGCGGGCATAATAGAAGGCCCGTTGATTCGCGTCGAAGTCGGGGTCGGACCACACGGTGCACAGCGAAGCAAAGCCCTCACCGGTGCGTTCGCAGGTGTCGAGGTTCACTGCGGCGCCGTTCTCCGCATCGCCGGCAACATCGAAGACTTCAGTGTGTCCCTCGCCGTTTGAATCCACCCAGCCTTTTACGATCTGAATGCGCTGCAGGTCCGTCTGCAGCCCGCCGCTGTCACGCATCGCGCTGACGAGAAAGGTCGGTGCCCCGGAGCTCCCGCCCTCCAGGTACCCGCCCATGGCCACCCCACGCTGATAGGCCTCGGCGACCATATCGGCAGATTCGCACATCGTGGGCTCGAAATCCCATCCGCCGAAAAAGCGCACGGGAATTCTCGGCCCGCTTGTCGCGTAGGTTTCGCGCGCCTGCATGGCGTCAAAAATCCCGTCTCGCGAGTTTTCGGTAGCCCAGGCAGCGGTGAGTCCACCGGGGTTGTTGTACCGGCCACCGATGATGCCGGCGCCGTTGCGCCCGCGAAGCCGCACCTCGATCGTGTCTTCGTTGCTGCCCCAATGTCCGGGGTAGTCATTCTCTTCGACAAGTCCCGGGACAGCGTTGTGCGTGTCCGTCGCACCTACGAAACCCAGCGGATACGGGTTCACACCAAGGCGCTGTTCCTCCTGCAGTCCGATCACGAGTGCGTTTCGGACGAAATCCCGACCCGAGACGCAGCCTGTCATCGACATCCCGGATTGCCCGCCGAACTCGCCACAGTCCTGCTGATTCGTGGCCGCCATTTCATGCAGCTTTTCGAATCCGCACTGCTCGTCAACGGCACCGAAGATGGGCGTGTATCCATTGACGCACTCTGAGTCTCCTTTGTGCTGAATGATCTCGACCAGCGGCTCCAGCCGTGCCCGCCGCTCTGCGAAGGCGGCGGCTTCCTCATCGCTCGACGTTCCGGGGTATTCAGCGAGGAAAATGTTGCCCGCTGACAGGTTCGAGTTGTGGGGGATTGCCATGACATCACAGTTGCCGTCCGCGTTGAGGCAGTCACGCTCGAGGCGGTCCCAGAGGTCGGGCGCATGCTGTGCGTCGTAGTAGCTGGTCGGCAGGTCCGGAACATCGCCGTTTCTGAACAGGACCACGCGGTGCATATTGTTCGAGTCGAGCACGGCGCTCCATTCGTAAGAGACCAGCGTTGTGAACTCGCAATCAGCGCTCCGGTCGTAGTAGTCTTCGTTGATCTGGCGAATCTGCTCCCACATCGACGCAGCTCGTGTCGTGCATTCGGAGCCGTCTTCGCCGCACACCTCGACGTTTCGCGCCGGCTCTTCAACGGTCAACTGGCCGGCGAAGAATGACACGATTCGATTGTCGCCCGCGCGAATGTCAGCGCACGCGTCGGTCTCGTATCCGGCGGCCTCCGGGTCGGTACACACACTGATCTCGCCGAGAAACTCCGCATGATCACTGACGGCAGCGAAATCGAGGGGACGGTCCAACCGGGCGCTGACAGTTCCGACGTCGTCGTCACCGAGCGGTGACAGTTGAATCGGCTCGCCACGGGCAAAGGCGTAGGCCTCAGCGGGGCCGTTGCGGGTATCGAACACGTAGGCGTCGAAGGACAGCGCGGTATGAACGTGCAGGTCGCCCCAATACAGATTGCGTAGCGGGTTTCGGTCTGTGCACGCCTCGCGTTCCTCGCTGTAGGTAAACGGGTCCGTGTCCGTGGGGGCGTCGTCGATGAGGTCCTGCGAAGCGTCGGCTGCCGCTCCATCGCCGCCGCAGGCCCACAGCGTGCCCAGCGCGATGAGCAGCGCAGCCGGAAGTAGCGCAGTGGTTACGTAGATTCTCAAAGCTAACTCCTCGTTCCGGCGCGTTTTTTTGACTACAGGCGGGGCAGCGGCGGGATATCCAGATCGTACCCTTCGCTGTTCTCGTGAGCCTCTTCGATGGTCACGTCGTAGCGTGCCATCAGCTCGCTGATCGCTGTTGTGGCGATCGTGCGGCGCAGATTGTCGAGATAATCACGCTCTGCGTCGCGACGCACTTCGCTGAGGAGCCCGAGGCGAGGCTCCTGCCGCTCTGTGACGCGTACAAAGTGCGGGCCGAAGGCGGAGTTGAAGGGGCCGCTCCAGACATTGAGATCAAGCCCAATCACCTCGCCACCGAAGCGGTCGCCAAACACCGAGGCCATTTGACGGCGTGATCGCATCGAGAACTCGCGCCCACGGATGAAGTCTCGGCCGAGCGTTCGCCAGTCCTCGCCGCGCGCGAGGGCGTCACGGACTCTTTCGATGTCCCGTTCCCCGACTTCGGCTTCCGGCCCTACGTAGACATGCTCCAGCGAGGCGCGAGCCGGTTCCTGATAGCGCTCCGGGTTGTCTGCGATCCAGGCCACAAGGTCGGCGTCCGTGGGCCGTGGCAGCGGGCGTCCCTCGACGAGGCTGAAGAGCATCTTCTGGATGATTCTACGCCGAACAATGGTGTCGCTCAGGTGCAGGCCCAGACCCAGCGCTTCACGGTAGAGCGCTTCGTCCCTGATCCAGGCGGCTGCAAGGTCCCCGTCTGGGGCGGCAGCTGCGAGGGCCTGGTTCTCGCCGGCCCAGGCGGCGACCTCTGCGGAATCGACGACAATCTGCCGGTCTATCGGGTCGTCTGCGGACTCCCGGGCGTTCCCGTAGACCACGAAGAGTGCGATCGTGGCCAGGGCGAACGCGACAGCGCTGCCGCCGCGCTGCAGCGCGCTTGTCGTCGGCGCCGTGGCGCCCGGATCGCCCTTCAGTGGCAGGTCGCTCACTGGGCGTCGTCGACAATGGCGGGTCCAAGCGCCGCAGGCACAAGCTCGAAGTGGAAGCCGACGCTGACGGCGTCACGCACACCGTTTCCGTTGGTATCAACATCTGCGGTGCCTGTGATGGCAGCCGTTACGAGGCAGAGCTGCGAAAGCAGCGGGCAGACAAGGCCGTCGCCCGGTACCGCCTCGCCGGAGCAGTTTGCAGAGCCTGAGACGTCAATGCCGGGGTCACATGTGGCGCTCATCGCGCGTGCGCCTTCGGTGATGGTCAGCAGGTCAGTGCCTTCGCTGATGCCCGCGCAGCTACAGTCGTCGATGATGCGATTGAGTGTCTCTTCAAACGAGGTGAGGAGGATGTAGCCGCCAATCTCGAATCCACCGAGCGTCACCTCTGAGCCACCGACGGTCGCGGTCCTGTTCACAGAGTGCAGCCCACCGTCGATATCGATGAGTTCGGCGCGGGCATATGCGAGCTCCAACGAGACCGTCATCTCGTCATGGCCTGGCAGCGGGAACGGGATGGGAATCTGCGAGGCGTCCGATTGCACGTCGCCCTGCGTGTGGGTGGCGACGTTGAATTGAGCTCGGTTGGATTCGCGTGCGTTCTCGATGAGAAACACGCCGTCTCCGTCCCCGCGCTCTTCTACGCTCTGGTCCGCGCTGCCGTCGCTGTCTCTATCGTTGGTGGCGTCGAAGATGCGGATCATCGCCGGGCCCTCGCCACTGATCCCCGAGTCCGGCAGGCCAACGAAATCAACAAGGGTCACGAGCGTACCGTTGTCGATCCGGGCCTGCATGGCGCCGTTGATATCTGCGACGCCATCGCCGATCGCGGCGAGGGTGCTCAAGAGGCCGCTGATCGCGGTGTCTTCTACGCCGTTGTTGTCGAAGTCGTAGCAGCATGGCGCAGAAGTCTCGGCGATGCGCGCCGCGCTCACGTAGGTCAGCCGGTGCGCCACATAGCCATCGGTGCCAAGCGGAGGCTCACACGATCCGCCAACGAACTCGTCGTCCCCGTCGCAGACTTCGCCAAAGCAGCCGCTTGTGTCCCACTCGCAATCGTCCGTGCATGAGAAGCGTCCAAAGGCCCCTGCGATGTCCAGCAGCTCCGCACACGTCTCGCCGCTCAACACTCCGGGTTCGCATTCTTCGTCGCTATCGACGACTCCATCGCCGCAGCGTGGCCCTACGTCCTCGGTCACGTCCTCGCCGATATCACTGCCCGCATCATGGGTGTCTTCCACGACGTCCATGCCGGTGTCGTCGCCGGCATCGTCATCGCACCCGGACAATGTCAGGGAACCGATAGTGAGCATGCATCCGCAAATGAACGACAGGCGCTTCATACGTCTCTCCGATGTGTGACCGTTGCGAGGCCGAAGACTAGCCGTCGACAGGCGCCTGCACAAGGAGAGGAGAGCGCTGCCGGGGCGGTCGCGCCTGGCGCCTCATGTTGACGTGCGCCGGATGTACTGCAAGTGGAATACGCGCGGATTGAGCCTGAGGCGGAGCGCAAATGTACATCGTGATTGCCGGTGGCGACGAGCTGGCACTGCGAATTGTCGAAGAGCTGATGACGGAGCACGATGTGGTCATGGTGACCGCCGACACGCCGGACGCCGCGCGCCTTGAGCGACTCGACGTTGATGTCGTCCGTGGGATGACCACATCACCACAGAAGCTACGTGAAGCGCGCGTCAACACGGCCGATTTCTTCATCGCTACAAGCACAGACGACGAGAAGAATATCGTCGCCTGCGTTGCGGCACGACAGCTGGGTGCGGGACATGTTATCTGCTTCCTCGCCCGCCGAGGCTTCTTTGAGCTTACGACCTCTGAGGCGGACCTCGCGGAGTCCCTGGGCATCGATACGGTCATCCGACCGGCCGCTCTCCTCGCCGAAGAGATTGTGCAGATTGTCACGACGCCGGGCGCGCTGGACGTACGCAAGTTTGCGTCCGGAAAGATACAGGCGCTGAAGTTCGAGGTAGAGAAGGACTCACGCCTTGAGGGCATCCCGCTGCAGCGCGCGAAGCTGCCCAAAGACACGGTCCTGGTCGTCGGGCGCCGGGGTAACGAGTTCTTCGTGCCCCACGGCAGTACGTACTTCGAAGCAGGCGATAAGCTGACCGCAATTGGCACGCCGGCGAGCATCAACAGCCTCAGCCGCTATCTGCGGCCTCACAAGAATGACCGCAGAAAGCGTCGCGTCGTCATCGTTGGTGGCGGTCTGGTCGGCAGCGCGGTCGCTGAAATGCTTGTCGACGGCAACTGGCCGGTTACTGTCATCGAACAGGACAAGGCCCGCGGCGAAGATCTTGCTGCGCAGATCAAATGCCTGGTCCTGCACGGAGACGGTGCCGATCTGAACCTGCTCGCGCAGGAGAGTCTCTACGACGTCGGAGCCCTGGTCGCGGTCACCAGCAACGACGAGAAGAACCTGATGATCTCGTTGCTGGCGAAACAGCTCGGGATTCCGCGCATCATCACCCGCGCAGGCACGATCGTCATGGAGCATCTCTTTGAGACGGTCGGTGTCGACTCGGTGCTGTCGGCCCACGGCGCTGCGTTGCGCTGGGTCGTCGACGACCTCATCGAGTCCCACACGGACCGTGTCGGGGACCTGGAGCATGGCGACCTGCGCGTTCTCGAGCTTGAGCTGCCGTGCGATTTCCAACCGGTGCGGCTTGGCGACATGAGAGTTCCGCCGACGACGATTGTCGGCGCGATTACCCGCGGACGGCAGGTGATCATCCCGACAGGGAGTCGAGCTCTGCTGCCGGGAGATCACATCTTCGTCTTCTGCACGGCGTCGAATGAGGCAGCGAGTCGCCGCTTCTACCTGGATTATCGCCCAGATAGCGAAGAGTCGGCCTGAGATGCGCATTCTTCCGGTATGCGCTGTCATCGGTGAGGTGCTGCTGTACTTCGCGTTGGCTTTCGTACCGCCGCTGATCCTGGCGCTGGTCGACCAGCACTGGATGACCGCGCTCTCTTTCGCAGGCGCCGCGGCGCTCTGCGTTGCCATCGGCGCCGTTGCGCATCGGGCGTTCTCGCGCGCTGACTCTTTTGTCTTTCACCGCACGGAAGCGCTCGCGATCGTGGCATTCACCTGGCTTACCCTCGGTGTGGTCGGTGGGGTCCCCTACATCGCAGCCGGGCTGAGCTTTTGGGACGCGCTCTTTGAGACGATCTCCGGCCTGACCACGACAGGTGCGACGGTGCTCACGGACTTCGGCGCCTTCGACCGTTCGCTCTTCCTATGGCGCGCGATGACGCAATGGTTCGGCGGACTCGGCATCATCGCGCTCTTCATTGCCGTGCTGCCGCGCCTTGGTATCGCCGGTCGGCAGCTCTTCTTCGCGGAAGCATCGGGCGCACCCGGTGAGGCGCTCATGCCTCAGGTTCGGCACACCGCCTCGCGCCTCTGGATTCTGTACAGCGGGCTTACCCTCCTGCTCTTTCTGCTCCTGATGTTGGCGGGTATGAGTGCCTACGACGCGATCTGCCACGCGTTCACGACGCTCTCTGCGGGCGGATTCTCTCCGAACGGGTCGTCGATTGCCGGCTACCACAGCGCGGCGATCGAATGGATCCTTGTACCCTTCATGATCATCTCCGGGACGAGCTTTACGCTGCTCTACCTGGCGATGACCCGCGGGCCTGATGCGTTGCTCAGAGACGGCGAGTTCACGACGTATTTCGCGTCGGCGGTGGCCCTGAGCCTCGCCGTAACCCTGGTGCTGAGCGGTGGGCGGATCGACGAAGAGTCCCTGCGGCTCGCGTTTTTCCAGGTTACCAGCCTGATGTCGAGCACAGGCTTCGCCAGTACCGACTACAACCAGTGGGACGACAGCGCCCGCGTGATTCTGGTGCTGGCGATGCTGATCGGCGGCTGTGCCGGCTCAGCCGCCGGTGGCGCGAAAGTCGTGCGGCATCTCATCATGTTCAAGCACGTCCGGCGTGAGATCACCCGGACTCTGCATCCGCAGGCCATCATACCGCTGCGATATAAGGACAGGGCGGTCGACAATTCGGTCGTCCGGGCCGTCTTCAACCTCGTCGTTCTGTTTGTTGTCGGCTACTTCTTCGTCGGAACCTACCTTGTCGTTCGCGGTGCCGACATGGTGACAGGATTTTCAGCGGCCATCGCCTGCCTCGGCAACGTCGGGCCCGGCTTCGGGCCTACCGGGCCGATGGGGAATTTTGCCCACTTCGAAGCGATCGACAAGGTGGTCCTCACTCTCGCGATGTGGATCGGAAGGCTCGAGATCGTCACGGTCCTCGCGCTCTTTCACACCCACGTCTGGCGCTCGATTCGCCTCCGCTAGCTGCGCATCTGCGCACCGCGCCACCATCGCCCGCGCTATCAGAGCGGGGAGTCGTTGTAGCCGCTGCGGAGCACGTACTCAGAGCCGAACAGATCCGTCAGCAGTGCTGTGCCAAAGACCATCGACGGCGTCTTGAAGCCCGGCTGCGCGGCGCCGGCCAGGCATCTCTTCGCGATCTCAAGAGAGGCCTTCCAGGTGACCGAGTATCCATCGGGGACCGTTACTGTCGCCGACACGGCGCGGCCTGCGCTGTTCACGGCTTCACCCCACACGTAGCTCGCAGCCGCCGCGCGCTCCGACGCTGAGGGGCCGGAGCCCCGACGGGCATTCATGCGCTTGAGCAGGGCCTGGGCGGGTCTCGATGCGAGCAGAGGCGCCACGCTTCGAAGTACTCTTGCGCCACGCACCATCTGCGCGTTGCCGGCGACGAAGACGACGATGTTGGGGATCCCCGTGGAGTGCCAGGCCGTCGATACGTCGCCCCAGGGAATCGACATGCAGAGTGCACTCCTGTCGCCAAAGTCGATGCGGCGCACCTGCCGACCGGTGGGCTCGCGTCGAATCTCGCCGTCGACACGCACGGCGCCCGGCTCCGCGATGTTCTCAATCATCGTCTGAGCGGTCCCGTGCGAGACGCCACCGGTACCGAGAAAAGCCAGCGCAAGCTGCTGCGCATCCGGCAACTCCCCCTTGAGGAAGGCTGCGAGGCAGTCCGTAGGCACCACGTCAAAGCCGGTGCCCGGCATCAGCATCACGCCTGCAGATCTCGCCTCCGCGTCGAGAGCGGCAAGGGCCTCGAACACCTCGATTTCGCCGGTGATGTCCAGGTAGTGCGTCCCGTTGGCCATACACGCACGAGCCAGCGGGAGCGCGGTCCGTGAGAAAGGACCGGCACAGTTGAGGAGCACCCTGCATCCCCGCAGCTCACGGGCCGCCGCCTCGAAGGTGGCATCGAATGCGCGGCAGGGGGAACCGGTGTCTGCGGACACCGCGGCCAGCTTCGCAGCGTTTCGACCGCAAAGCAGCGGCTTCAAACCCAGACCGGCGGCATGCTCGGCGGCGAGGCGCCCGCTGTATCCGTTAGCCCCGTAGATGATGAATTCCCGCATCCGTGTCTCCGTTGTGCCGCGTCGTCGAGCCTGAGTCGGCGTTCGCACAGCACGCGAAGACCGGCAACCGGCTCGCCGCCGTAGAACGTACGCACCGCAGCCAATCACCACTTGCATTCAGGGTTGGACGGCTGCAATCAAGCGCGGCGCGATGAAGGAGATGTTGAGATGAAGAAGCGACTCATGATCGGGATGTCTACGGCATGCCTGCTGGTACTTGCGGGCAGCGTCGTCGGTCAGAACTTTCGAGCGGATCCGATCTACGGCGAGTACACGCTCCAGGCCGGGTTTTCGCCGGATCCACAGACATTTCATGTCACCGCGGGTGGAGAATCTGAGGTCCGCGACCTCGGTCTGCCGAGAGTTTGTGAAGGTCGGATCACTGCGGCAGCGCCGGACCTGAGCATCAACTATGAAGCAGGGCGCTTCCCGATCACCTTCTTCGTGCGCTCGGAGGCGGACACCACCTTGATCATCAACGGCCCGCGCGGCGCCTGGCACTGCAACGATGACACCTGGGGGCTCAACCCGCGAATCCGATTCTCGGATCCGGTGTCCGGTCAGTACGATATCTGGGTCGGCGTCATCGGTGAACGACCGGAGCCGGCGATTCTGCACATGACGGAGCGCTGAGCGCTTCGCCGCGAGCCCGCGACCGATCCACGTCGAAGCATCCGAAAGCAATAGAGATTCCGCGCTCCTTCAACCGATTTCGCGAAAATCTCAGCTTGATCTGCGCTCAACCCGGTGGCATCGAGCCGCCCGCCTGAGGCGGTGCACCCGCCTCGAGGCAGCGTAGGACGCGGGGACTCCCGCTGTACCGACATCTGCGTCGCAGATGCTTCCTGACTCTTGCTCCGGATTCTTGATGAAACGCCTGATCTTCTGCGTGTGTGCGGTTGCGTTCTCTACCACCGCAAACGCCCAGGAGGACCCGGCCGTCGACGCGGGCACTGTGCTTGAAGCTACAGAGTGCGCGGTCGACGAAGAGAGCACCGAAGACATCGGCGATGCTGTCGCCGACGTTCACGACTACGTTGTACATCCTCTGGTTGTCGACGCGACCATCCGTGAGTCCCTCGCTCGCGAGAGTGTGTTCGTGGATGAAGACCACCGATACGACAGCGAGGTGCTGCTCGCATTGGCGACGGCGATAGCCACCGAGTGTGAGGACCGCGCGTGCGTGATCGCGGCACTCGCGACGGGGTGGCAGGAGACTCGATGGCGTCCGCATGCACGGGGTCGCAGCGGCGAATGCGGTTTTGCCCAGCAGTCACCCAACTACGGAGACGACATCCCCGAGCTCGAGAATGTGAGTGACCGCGAACGGTGTCGCCTCCTACAGCAGGACCAGAGCGTCGCAGTTCGCCAGTGGCACACAAAGCGCGCTCAGCGCATGGCCCGCTACGGTGACCGGTGGCCCTGTCACTACAACAGCGGCCATGTGTGCACCGAAGACGGTCAGCACTATCAAATGAGTCACATGCGCTTTCGCAGGATGTATGAGAATATCCTGCCTGCGATCGAAGAGAGCTTTGCGAGCCTTGAGGGCTCTCGTTAAGAGCCCGTCGATCGCGACACCACTCAACAGGAGGGGCGATGATCGCGCGATTGCAGGTTGTGGCGGCGCTGGCTGTGGCGGGGTTCCTGTCAGTAGGCTGCGGAGACTCTGAAGGCAGCAGTGATGAGAGCGACGCCGATGTTGCCGACGCAGGCGGCGGCGGCTCGGACGTCGCAGACGACACGCAGGACGTCATCGACGCATCGGACAGCTCCGCCGAGAGCGAGACCGGAGAGGACGACTCAGACGCCGACGCCGTGAGCGATGCCCCGGACGCAGACGACACACAGGACGTTCCGGTCGAGGTGGACGCCGGAACCACATGCGAGTCCGAAGGCGATTGCGATGCTCCCTATGTGTGCCTTGACGAGATCTGTCGCCTGCCGATGGGAGATGTGGACTGGGCCGAACAGGAGTTCACCATCACAGAGCCTGAGGAGCTGACGGACGCCTTCGGTTTCATCAAGCAGTTCGCTGAAGGCGTGTCCTTCCTGATGCTGGACGTGCTCGACAGTCCCGTCGAGGCCTCGCGGCCGGCTTTCTACGGTCCGGGGGATATCACCGTCGAGAACGACGAAACACTGTACACCTTTCAATTTCCGCAGGCACTGGGCGGGATTGTCTTCCGCCCGGATACAGATCCCGAACGGCCGACCCATGGCAACCTGTGGATTTCGGACGAATTTACCTACGAGTTCATCGCGCGGGTCGTATTCGGTGATGGATTCGTAGGGGTCTCTTTCGACGCACAACGGGTACGTCTGCAGCTGGACATTCAGGAGAACTACGCGACGGCCTCGGGTGTTCTCGAAGGCTTCCTGACGCGAGAAGAGGCCGAGTTTCGAGCCTTTGGAACGGACGCGGAGTTCGGCGCGTTCGCGCCCCTGGTGTGCAGCAATTCCGCCTGGGAGACAGACGACGACATCTGGAATCTCTCAGATGTACTGGACTGCAACGGCGCGGTCCTCGACGGTGATGTCGATGGCGACGGAACGAACGAGAGCTACTTCGTCCGCATGGACGTCGTCTTCAACGCGGTCGAGTTTCAGGACCCGATCTAGGCGTCGATCTGCGCCGCGGCGCTTCGTGCGGCGCGGCAGAACCTTGCGGCGGCTTCCGGCAGACGGTCGGCCTGCAATGCGCCGAAGCTCAGGCGCACGCGGTCGTCTCCGCCGCCAGCGTAGCAAAGCGCGCCGGGAACGTAGAGCACCGCTTCATCAAGGCAGGCGCGATAGAGCGCGGAGTCGGGTCCGGTGGTGATGCCCCCGGGGGCGCGCGCCCAGATGTAGAGGCTGCCATGGCTGCTCTGCCAGGACCAGCCGAGGTCTTTGAGTCCGTGCTCTACAAGGGCCGCATCAAGGCTTGCGTTCTTGGCGCCGTAGATTGGCCTGAAGTGCTTGAGAAAGCGGGCGTAGTCGCCGCGTTCAAAGGCGCGCTCCACGATCGCCTGAACGAAGTGACTGGTGCCGAAGTCGTGGCATCGCTTCAGATCGAGAATACGCCGCAATAACGCGTCATCGGTGACGATCGCGTAGCCAAGCTTGAGGCCTGTGGAGAAATTCTTGGTGCATGTGCCGGTAACCACGCGTCGCAGCGTCGTGCCGCTGCTGAGCGTCGTCGGCGCCGGCCATGCCTTCTCGAAGTAGAACTCGCGGTATGCGATGTCTTCGATGAGCGTGCTCGCAGGCAGGTACTTCTCGAGCTGAACAAGGAGCCCGTCCTTCTGCTTCGTGCTCAACGACAGCGCGCTGGGGTTCGAGAAATACGAGACAATGTAGGTGGCTCTCACTCTCTCGAGAGTTCCGTTTCGCTTCAGTTCCTCGAAGAAGGCAGGCAGCGCCTCGACGTCCAGAGAGTCGTCGATGCTCGGCAGGGACACGGCCTCGACGCCGAGGGTGCGAAGCAGGTCGAGGAAGACGAAGTAGGTCGGTGCTTCGACAAGGACCACGTCGCCGGGGCTGCACAATGCCTCGATTGCCATGAACAGCGCCTGCTGCGATCCGTTGGTAATTACCATGCGATCGGCGCCGGCAGCGTCCGGCGAAGCTCCACATTCAACTTCGAGGCGGTTGACGTGTTCAGCGATCATCTCGCGAAGCCGCGGCCGACCTTCAGGTACACCGTATTGCAGGATGGCGTTGTTCGAGTCGTCGGCGAGCAGCTCGTTGACGATGTCGCGCACAGCCGTACGTGGCATCACTGCGTTGTCTGTGAAACCTGCCGCCAGGGACAGCATGCCTTCGACCTCAAGGGCCGTCTTCATCAGCTCGTCGATTCGCAGTTCGGTCGCCATTGCTCACTCTCCCGTTTTACGAGGGCGCCCCATGCCATGGATATGGGACATTTTCGAGTGCCGGTTCCAGGGGTGTGTTGGTCGGCGGCGGTTCGGGCTCGCCGCGCCCCCGCCGGGGTCGCTGTCAGGGAGGTGTTCTGGGGCCGTGCTTTGCGTTCGAGTCGAAGCGAATGTCGCCAATCGCGCGTAGCTCAGCCTCTCGCATGTCGACTCGTCGGCTGGGCTCTCGTCGCAGCCACCGGATCAGCTCAAGAAGGATGTCTGAGGTCATGCCCCAGGCGTTGGCGTCGCCGGGGAGCGGAAACACCGTGTCATCGAAGACCATGCCGTCCAGCGTCAGCTGCCGCACGTAGCTGCCGGAACCGGAGGAGAGAGTGGGCAGGTCGGCAACGATCGCGCGCGCCACCTCGCCGGGGTCAACGTGCATCGCCGGCCGGGCCGGAAGCACGCCGACCCAGGGCACCACGTGATGCCGCGCCACACTCCAGGAATCATCGAGGCGGCCGACGACCTCAATGGACGAGGCGGGAATCCCAAGCTCCTCTTCCGTCTCGCGCAGCGCGGCAGCCTTTGAGTCCGCGTCTTCGGCCTGAATACGCCCCCCGGGAAACGAAACCTGTCCACTGTGTTCAGACAGGTGGTGCGCCCGCTCAGTAAGTACAATGCGGGCGGAGTCGGCCTCAGGCCAGCAGAGCAGCAGTACGGAAGCTCGCCGAAAGTCCGCGGGAACGACGCCGGCAGAGAACTCCCCGACGGGGCGCGTGTGCAGGGCGCGCAGTCTTGAAATGATGTCGGCCGTACTCAGGTCCACTTGTGTTTCGTCTCCACCTCTCATACCCGGCAGCCACACTGAACAGGCTGGAGTTCGCTGCGTCCAACGTGGGGCATTTCGGATCTGGTAGGAATCGCGTCAAGGCCCACGTTCCCCGAAGGAGTGACTATGAGTACCCCAAAGATTGCCCTCACGATGACGGTCGTCGCGCTGTTTTGCGCGGCTTTGAGCGCATGCGGCTGCAAGCAGCAGCACGCAGACCCGGAGACGACGGCGCTCCCGCAGACCGCGTCGCAGCCGGTGCTGGATGTAGAAATCGAGGAGTCCGCCGACGCAGTCACCTGTCAGGCGTACTGGGAAGGTTGGCACATCGCCGACGGCGTGTGCGTTCAGAGCGGAAGCTCAGGGTGCTCGAATCCGTTTCCATTCGAATCCCTGGAGGCGTGTGAAGCCACTCTCAGCGCTTCTGACCCGGGCGGCGACCTCTGCGCCGACTTTCAGTACATCTTGTGTCAGAGCGACACGGACTGTCCCGGCGAGCAGTCCTGCGAGGACATTACCCAATCCTGTCGTGCCGGCAGCTGCCAGTGCAACCCGGAGACCGGCGAGGCGGGAATCTGCACCCGTGATTGCCGCATGGGCTACGGACTCTGCCGGTAAGCGCTCGTACGGTCCCGGGATGAAGCGCACGCTACTCGTCGGCAGACGGCGCTGCTTCGCCGGACATTGACGCCGCCGGAGCCTCTGCGCGCTCCGCGAGGGAACCGAGAAGGGCGAGCGAACGCTGTCTGTCGCGTTCAGCGCGCCGACGTTGCGCGTCCCTGTTCGCTGCTTTCAGCTCAGCGTCAATACGCTCTGCCAGTCGCGCATGTTGGTTGTTGAGCCGCTTCATGAAGGCGTCATTGAGGACTTCCCGGTTGTCGATTCTGGCGTAGAGCTCGTCGAAGACATCTGCCGACTCGCGGTCAATCTCGGCGGGCAGGTCGGGCGTTGCCGGAACCTCGGTGCCGGACGCCGCGGTCGCATCAAGGCGTTGCGTTCGAAGCTCAGGTGCAATCGCGGCCACAGCGGCGTCAAGATCGCCCCGGCCCAGGCGGCCAAAGACCTGCTCCAGAACGTCCCGGGGCGCGGTCAACATCCGGTCGTAGGTACACAGGTGCGCCGAGTACCCGCGTAGTGCGATGTCGCGAATCAGACGATAGTTGTCGAACCACCACTCCAGCGCCGGATTCATTCGACGGGGTCCGGCGCCGCCTTCGTCGCGCTCCATGGCGTGGAGGCGGTCCAGGGACTCGGCGTACTCCCGCCAGTGGCGGACGGTGCCGATGACCAGATGCAGGAACGCGGGGTCGCTGCGAACGAGGCCGGGGACGAAGACCTTCACGGCGTGGGTCCGTGTCGCTTCGGGATGCAGGTACGCTCCGGTAACCGGGTGGGGGTTGGTGGCGAAGTAGATGCCGCGGCGGAGTGCAGACTCGTGAAAGCCGCGTTCGTTCGCGCCCTTGATCGTCCGCTCCCAGCCGCGGGAGAACGGCTCGCTGATGGTCTCGAAACCGCCCGCCGCGAGTGCCTGCATCCACATCGAGGTGCCGGAGCGTTTGGTGCCTGTAACGATGATCATGCCGGTCCTGCGATGCCCCTGCTCCGAAGACGCCGATGAGCCGCCGTTCTTGACCTCGCGAACATCCCTGAACATTGATGGCAGTCGGCAGTCAACGACAAGTCCGGTTCCTATTCAACGGCGATGTCCGTGAGCTACGACGACCTCAACACAGAGTTGGCCTCGTTCTTCATCGGCCGGCCGGCGGCTACGCGCGACCTTGGCAGATTGGAGGAGCTCCAGCAGCGGCTTCGGAGCGAGGGCGGCTCAGAGGCGCAACTCGCGCAACTCGCGCGCATTATCGATGCCGTGAGGAGCGAACAGGACACCGGCTGGGAAGCGGTCCAGTACGCATTCATCTCGGATCATCTGTCCGGGCTACGAGCCGCGGTACGACGGCACTTCGACACGGCGCGCGCCTTCCAGTTGGATCGCGAGTTGGTGGACGACCTCGCGTCCGAGGTGCGCAGGTGCATCGGGCTACGCGCGGAGATTGGCCGCCACTCAGATGAGGAAGCCGAGGTGCCGCAACGGCCTGTGTTGAAGCGACTCGCCGTCCTTGAGAAGCGGTGTTCACAGCCGATGCGAGGGGTCGCGATGCTGAATCACGCGATCGCGATCACCAACCAGGTCACCTGGGCGCGGGTCGTGATATGCGAAGGCCTTCGCGCGCTCGCTGTTCGTCCTGCGCTGGTTGCGCGCCTGGCGAGAAGTCTGGCGTCGGCGCGCACACGCCTGATCGCGGACCGCACTGTCGCCCACGCGGCGCCCAACCGTATTGATCTGGTGCACGCCAATCTGCAGCGAGAGCAGGCGCAGATTCGGGAGCTGCTCGCCGAAGTGGAAAGGACTCACAGTGAGGCGGGTGAGGGCGAGCGTGAACAGGCGCTCTGCCTTTCCGCCCTGGAGTTCTCGAAGGCGGCGTTCGACGGCACTCTTCCTGCGGCTCAAGATGAACGCAGCCGCTACGCGGCGCCTGACCGCGGCCTGGAGCTCGCGCGGCAGCTGCTCCCGCTGCTTCGTCCGGATGCGGACGAAGTCGTCGCGGCTCTGGCTCCCCTCCAAGACGGTATCGCGTGGCTGGACGGTCGAATCCCACGCTGATTCGACCGTCGACAGTGCCCTCGACGGGGCGAAGCTCTCTTGCGTGTCGCTCGGCGCCGATATAGCGCCCATCGACTAGAACGTGTTGCATTTTGGCGAGACGACAGCAGCCAGACACACCCGGTGACAATGCGATGAGAATGGACCGAAGCAAATGGCAGGATACGAAGGCGACCGCTGATTTCATGGCCCGCGTCCTCTATTGGACCATGTACCACCTGCGTGACTCTCGCCCTGACTCCGCGGCGGCACACGTCGAGCGATGGGCGGACGAGATCCCAAACAATGCGGCGATCTTCTTTGAAGATCGCTGCTACACCTACGCCCAGTTCAACGATGAGGCGAACCGTGTCGCCCATGGGCTCAGGCGCATTGGTGCTCGCACTGACGACGCCGTCGCTCTGCTGATGGACAATCGTCCCGAGTACCTTTTCTCGATCATCGGTGCGAACAAGCTCGGCATGGTGACCGGCCTGATCAACACCAAGCTGGTCGGCGAGCAGCTCAAACATGCGCTGAAGATAACGAAGGCGAAATGGATCATCGTTGGCGCCAACCACGCGGACAAGCTCGCGGAGATTCTCAACGACGTCGATATCGATCCGAGCCACGTGATTGTGTGGCCCGAAGCCGGCGACAAGGGGTCGATCAAAGGTACGCGCCTCGCCGCGGACGTGTGGAACGACGCGCCACAGGGCAACCCGGAGCTCGGCGTCTACGACGCGCTGAGACCCTTCCTGTACATCTGCACGTCGGGAACCACCGGCCTGCCGAAGGCGGCATTGATCCGCAATCAGCGGTGGCTGCGCTCCATCTACTACTTCGGCCAGGGCGTCCTGCGCATGAATCCCAACGATGTGAGCTACACCTGCGGGATGCCGCTCTATCACAACGCCGGCATCAGCCAGGGCTGGGGCGTCGCCCTCACCGGCGGCGGCGCGGTCGCGATTCGCCGCAAGTTCTCGGTCAGCGCCTTCTGGGACGACGTCTCGCGCTACAACGTGACAACCTTCACCTACATCGGTGAAATCTGCCGCTTCCTGCTGGGCGGCGCGCCACACCCGAAAGAGCGGACACACCGCCTGCGAGCCATCATCGGCGCGGGCCTGCGGCCGGACATCTGGGTCGAATTCCGCGACCGCTTCGCCATCCCTCAGATCTACGAGTACTACGGCGCAACCGAAGGAAACGTCGGCCTGGTCAATCTGACGGGACGACCGGGGATGGTCGGTCGAATGATGCATGGTCAGGTGCTGGCGTGTGTGGACCCGGACACTGAGGAGTTCGTGCGGAACGCCGAAGGTCACCTGGTACCGTGTAAGGTCGGCGAGTCGGGCATCATGCTCGGTGAGATTCAGAAGACGGCGGGCTTTGACGGCTACGTGGACAAGTCGAAGAATGCTTCAAAGGTGCTGGAGAACCCCTTTGGAAAGGGCAAGAAGTACTTCAACACCGGCGACCTGCTGACGCTTCATGACAACAAGTACGTCGCGTTCGCCGACCGCCTTGGCGACACCTTTCGGTGGAAGGGGGAAAACGTCTCAACCAACGACGTTCAGGAATCCCTCACCCGCTATGAAGGCGTGGCCGAAGCGTCCGTGTACGGTGTGAAAATCGACAACAACGACGGTCGCGCCGGGATGGCCGCCATCGTCGCTACAGAAGACTTCAGCGCGCAGTCCCTGGCGGCCTTTGTTTGCGAGAACCTTCCGGCGTTTTCACGGCCTGTGTTTGTTCGCGTTGAGAAAGAGCTACCGATGACCGGCAGCTACAAGTACATCAAAACCGGATTCAAACGAGACGGGTTTGATCCCGCAGTGATCAAGTCAAAGCTCTTCTTCCTCAATGATAAAGGGAAGTACGTGAAGGTAACGCCGGCGCTGTACAAGAAGATACAAAGCGGCACAGTAAGGGTCTGATATGTCCAGCTATTTCGCGGGTAGAAAAGCGTTGATCACCGGCGGGTCCAGCGGCATCGGTCGCTCGGCAGCGATGCAGATCGCGGCGGCCGGCGGATCCGTTGTCATTGCTGCCCGCGGGCAGGAGAGCCTCGACAAGGCCGTCGCCGACATTCGCGCCGTCGCGGCGCAGGGTGCGGTTGTAGACGCCGTCAGCGTCGATGTGACGGACCGTCCCGGCGTGCAGGCGGCGTGTGATCAGGCGATTGAACTGATGGGCGGCGTGGACCTGTTGATTAACAACAGCGGATACGCCTGGCCGAAGCCGGTCGATGAGCTGAGTGATGACGACTTCGATCGCATGATGAACGTCAACTACATGGGACACGTGAACGTCACGCGCGCGTTGCTGCCGCATTTCAAACAACGAAAGAGCGGCGACATCGCGCTTGTCACATCGATGCTCGGCTTCATGTCGTTCTACGGCTACTCCGCATACGCGGCGAGCAAGTTTGCTATCGTCGGATTTGGTGAGTCTCTGCGGCAGGAGCTGATCGAGCACAACGTGAACGTCACGCTCTTCTATCCGCCGACGACCGACACGCCGGGCCTTGAAACTGAGAACACCGTGAAGCCGGCGGCCACATGGGCCATCGAAGGTAAGTCCAAAGCCTTCGCAGCCGACGACGTCGCCCGTTCTCTACTGAAAGGTATTCGAAAGCGCCGATTCACAAATATGATCGGCGCTTCAAACTGGGCCATCTACTACCTGAACCGATGGTTTCCCGGGCTCGTTCGCTGGGTCATCGATGGCGACCTGAAGAAGCACCTCAAGAAGGAAGGGCGCTCGTAGTCGGTAGAGATACAACGCAGGCACGCAGCAGACTGTAAGGCCGGCCCCTCTCAGCTCAGTGCTGGCAGCCCGTCATTTCGTAGGCCAGCCCGAAGAGCTGCGCTCCGCTCATCGTATCCGGATTGAATCCGTGCTCGCGCGCGTGCTCGTGGATGCGTCGGACCCGTCGCTGCTCGGCACGGAGCAGCGTGTCGACGGTCGACGAAGTCTCTTCAGCGATCAGCCCGGCAAGCGGGATGGTGTTGTAGCCGCCGCCGTCGACGTCGATGTACACCGGGTTGGCGTGTGCCCACGGCTGCAGGCTGCTTCGCGGCACAATCGGGTAGTACGTACGCGTATTCTCACTCAGGCCGCGCACCACGACGACAATGTAAGCGTCAGCAGAAACGTCGAACTCGATGTTCTCTGTGTGCACGTAATGTGCGTGCTCGTAGGCGCCCGTCGAGGACACGACACGGCTGCCTGTGATGTCGATGGGCACACGCAGTGTGGGTTCCAGTTCGCTATCGTCACTCTCGCCGGGACCGAAATAGATGTCGTCGACAACGTTGCTGTAGATGTCGATCGTGTCGACGAGCATCCACTCCGGAATGTCGATTTCGACTTCAATATCCAGCGTGCCTGAGGTGGTCGTAAGGGTCTCGCCCAGGGTCGCGCTGCCGTCGGCGTCACTCACTGTCACGCGGAAGAAGGGCCCGTTGGACACAATCGCCTGACCATCGTTGATTGATTCCACGAAGTCAGCCTCGCTCATGGTGCCCGGGGCGTCATCGCCCTCGACGAAGACCCACGTGCGCGGCGCGCCGCCAAGGTCGTTGTATTGCTGATGTGTGTCCGTGACCGCGGTTGATGTCGGCGTAAAACCACGGCCAACCATCGTGAGCCACCAACGGAAGCTGCTCCACGGGATTCCGACTCCGTTCATGACCTCGATGGCAGTGAAATTCTCCGCCCACAAGCCGGTGTCAGGATACACCGGGTGCGTCGGCCCGGGATCGAGGCTGAGCTTCTCCGGATCGGCGCGCGAAACGCCGAGCAGCGGGTCAGCTCGCAGCCCACCGATCGTTCCGGCCGGGTGGTTCACCTGGAAGACCTGCTCGCCGGGAAAGGATGATGCCCAATCGCCAATCTCGCTCATGTGCACGGTGTTGTTCGCACCGTCGCCCCAGTCGAGGGCACCACCGAGCCGATCTTCTTCGTCACGCTCGAGCGGAAAGGCGTTGAAGTGGCCCTGCTCGGCGGTCGTGGTCTCGACGCCGATGATGGAGGTGACTTCTGACCCCAGTCCGAGCGCATCGATCGCAGGCGCAAAGTCAGCGATGACGTCATGGTCGGTGGACACCATCACGTCGACACCGTCAGAGACGTAATTCAACACCCGATCGATATTCGGAACCGGACTGTCGCTCGAAGCGAGGGCGTGGATGTGAAAGTCGCCCGAGGCCGCGTCGTGGGAGTCCACCACCGGCGCTATCTCAGCCTCCAGCGTCAGTTGTTCGCCGGCGGCCACGGTGATGAGTTCGCCGCCGGTCGTGACAAAGTCGTTTGGCCACGCACTCCATTCAAGACCGCGGGACACCACAACCCGGTACTGACCGGGGTGCAGGTAGGCGCGTGCGACGCCGTCTGTCTGGGCGTATTCTACCGCCGCAAAGTTGTCGGGCAGCTGACCCTGTCGGAGGTTCTCTTCCGCTGAGGTGGCAGGGTTCGGACACCCGCCGACGCAGAGTACACTGAGCCGCGCCGGGGTTGCTGTTCCGTCGGGAAGGCTGACGTTTACCGTGAGCTCGGCGGCGTCGCTGATCGTCAGGTCCGCGTTGTGTGCCCCGTCACTCACAACAGAGATGAGGGAGGCGGCAGCGACGAAACGCCCCGGAGCACGCGCGCTGATCTGCACATCGCCGACCGGCACCCGCATCGAATAGACGCCCGCCTCATCGGTGAGAGCCTGATTTACCCCGTGACCATTGCTGTCTGCCGCTGAAACGCGGATACCGGCGACCGGACCGTCGCCGTCGGTGATCACACCGCTTACGGTGCCGGTGTCGGCGCCGATCAGCGGATAGATTTCGTCCGCCATCGTAGCCAGAGACCCGTCGCCGGCGAAATGCCAGTGGTCAATCGTGCCGACCTCGTCCGGCTCCATGTGCAGCACCGAATCGGAGTTCGCAAACTGCTGGGGCGACGAAAACAGCAGGTTGAGCAGGTCGTTGCCGCCGCTGATGCCGGCGGCTGCGCCGGACACGGTGATGTACCCTGCGCCCGCCGGCAGGTCTTCGTCGAAGTTGTCGCTCGGCGACGGTACGTAGGCGTGCGATGACGTATCACCTATCAGCGCCATAAATGGCATCGGCTCGGTCTCAATGTTGTCAGCGCCGACGCTGGAGTACCCAAAGCCTCCGGTCGAAGCGAGGGGGTTGTAGAAGTCCGTCGCGCCGGCGGCACGAATGAGGTGACCGGCGGCCACATCAATGCGCGCCGACGAGTCGTTGCGGACGGCGCTCACCACATGGACGCCAAGGTCGCCGGGTTCGAGAATGTAGTAGACCGTGATCGTGACCGGCAGGATGCGGTTCGGGTCGATCGGAAAGTTCAACGGCAGGCCGGGCAGGAACCCCTCAATCATCGCAAACACATTCAGGAAGTCGAGCTTCTCGGCGACGCCCGTGACGGCGAGCACACCGGCGCCTCCGTCGGAGCCGTCTCGCAGCACCTCGAAGCTGATCGGGCGCAGGGTCTGCGCAATATTGAGCATCATGCAGACTTCGCCGACGACGTCCTGCTCGTCCCCGCCGTCGCGGACGATGTCAGAGTCGATGATGTTGCCGCCCCAGGGGCACGGAGACATGCCGCGATAGTCGTCCTCTACAACGAAGCGCGCGCGGCCGTTCTCGAGAATGAAGTCTCCGACACGACCGGTAGCGGAGTCTCCGCCGACGAGCTGGTCCGCGCTGGTGACTTCGTAGACGGAAACCGGCGCGGCGCCGTCAGTGCCACCGGTCAGCCAGTCGTCGAGGTCGATCGCCGCCGGACGCGATGGGTCGGGACCGGTGTCGGCGTCCGCATCCTGTACGTCGCCGGCGTCCTCCGCGTCAGCCCCGTCGTCCTCAACGTCATCGCCCACGTCGCCGTCCACGTCCTCAGCGACATCGTTGTCTGCGTCATTGGAGCCGCCGGTGTCGGTGTCGTCCTTCGAGTCATCGCAAGCGAGCACGAAGAGCGCGGCGAACAGGAGGATCAATACGCGTACACCGAATGCCGCAGCCGACAAAGGTCGCGCGCTGCCACTACTACAGAACATGACTGCTCCCTGAATTGGTACTTAGGGGACCGAACGCCAGATGTGCTCTGCTTGTCGAGAACATCGTCGAGATTCGCCCCTGATAACGAAACCGGCGGCTGAACGCCACCGCGCAGAAAGGCTACGAATGTGGCAGGGTGGCGTCCCGCAGCATTCACGATTCCCGCCCACAGACCTTGACCACGGTGGCATCGCGCGTGAAATGCAACGCCACCAGATTCCCGGGAGTTACATGAGCGCGATCGGAGGAAAGAAGGCGGGAACCCTTGCCGGATTGCTGGCATTGATCCTGGCAGCGCTCGGCTACGTCCTCGTCGACGGCGATGGAAGCCAATCCGGTGAAACGGGTGTCGGCAGCGCGGAGACCGCAGCGCCCGACCCGGTGCGCAGCGCGCTGCTCGACAACGAGCTGGTCTACACCAGACATGCCCGCTGTCGGATGGATTGCCGACACATCGACGCGGACGAGGTCGATGAAATCCTGCGGGAAGGGCGCATCAACCGCGAGCGCACCCGCCGCGACGGCCCGTGCACCTCCTACGCCCTCGAGGGCCGGACATCCGACGATCAGAACGTACGGATCGTGTACGCAGACTGCGACCGTGAGACGCGCGTTGTCACCGCGATTGACCTGGACCGCAACTGGCCCTGCAGCTGCGACTAGGCGTCCGCGCCGGTGTCCGGTTCACGGGCAGAGGTCGCGCGGATTTCGCTTCGTAGTGGAGCCAAGCGGGATCGAACCGCTGACCTCCTGACTGCCAGTCAGGCGCTCTCCCAGCTGAGCTATGGCCCCTTGGGATCGGCAGAACAATTGCCCGCCGACGGAGCGGGGCGTCTAGCACTCGCCACGCGTCTGCGTCCAGCGAAATGTGGGCTGGTGGATTCGTCCCACCGTCCCACTTGCGAATCGTCGGTCTCACTGTCATTCAGCGCTCCGTGAAGTGGCAGCACACATTCCGTTCGCTGGCGTCAGGCGCAGCTCTCGCGGCGATGCTCGCAGCCGGGTGCTCTACTGGAATCCGTGTTGAGGGCCTGACATCGGCGGCTCGCTCGGTGCCGGTGCCGACGACCTCTGCCGCGTTCTGGACAATATTCGCCGACGCTGACGTCTACGTGCACAGCGGTGGCGTCTGGGCAGACGAGAATCTCGCCGGGCAGCCCGGCATCATGGCAGGCGCCGACGACGTCCCCGGCTTCTGGTACGCCTATCTTCGCTTCCCGATCGGCTCGCTTCCTGCAACAGCGACGGTGTCATCGGCACGACTGCAGCTGATCGTCGAGGGCTATCCCGAGTTGCCCGGAGACGACGATAACAGCGTCTTTGCGGTACACGCGGTGGTTGGAGAGTGGGACGAGACGACCATCACCTGGGCCGAGCAACCGCTGATCTCTGCACACCCGATCGCTCGCTTCGATGTCCGACGAGATAACACGACGATCGATGAGGTTGAGATCGGCGCGTGGATCGCCGATCGGGTGGCTGCCGGCGAACAGGCCGTGAGCCTCGTTATTGTACCCGCGCACCCGGAGCACGATCTGCGTCGGCGCTGGGCTTCGCGGGGCAACGTGCAGGTAGACCGGAATTCCGACCCCACGGCATTGCGCGGTCCAAGGCTGCGCATCAGTATGGGGGACACAGAAGCACCCGCGCCCAATGCGGCGCAGTTGGAGGAGCTGGGATGGTAGGCGCGTAGAGGCGCTCACCCGGGCCAACCGACATGGGTTCACGGCTGACTACGCCGACAACGGTTTCTTATTCGTTAGACCGAAGTACATCGACACTGACCGCACGCGTCACCAGGCGCTGGGATCTGCTGCATGACATACCCAATCAGTATCTCGCTCGCCAAAGGCGGATGGCTCACAAACCAGCTTCTGGATTTCGCCCGCGGCGGCGGCGAGTGGATCCTCTGGATCCTGGCCGCTCTGTTCGTGATGGTCTTCGTGGTCTTTTTCGAGCGGCTCTTCTTCTACAACTCCCTCAAGACGAGCAGCGAAGGGATCCGAAGGGCCGTCCTGGACCGTCTGGCAGAGGGGGACGTCGACGCGCTCCTCGATAAGCTGAAGGGCGATGAATCGATGCAGGCCCGCGTGATTGCGTATGGCCTCAGAGAGGCGGAGCGAGGTCCGGAAGCAGTCGAGCAGCTGTGCACCGGTGCGATCGGCGCTGAAAAACTACGGTATGAAAAGCGCCTCAGTTTTCTCGCCAGCGTCGGCTCAAACGCCCCGTTCGTCGGCCTGTTCGGGACAGTGCTTGGCGTCATCATGGCCTTCGACAGCCTGCGCATCGGCGATGCCGGGCAGGCCGGCTCCACGGGCCCCGGTGATGACGTGATGAACGCGATCGCCGAAGCCCTGGTCGCTACCGGCGTAGGCCTGCTGGTCGCGATTCCCGCGATCGTGTTTTTTAATGCACTGAAGTCGCGTGTCATGCGTAACGTAACGGAGACCCGCCTGCTCGTGCGTACGATGGTCGCGTACATGCACGACACGCAGAAGTAGGCGCCGCGACAACGCCGGGAAGGAGCGAAGGAACTATGGCAGGATCTCTGCAGGACGACGACGATGAGGTGATCGCGACCATCAATATGGTCCCGTTCATCGATATCAGCCTCGTGCTGCTGATCATCTTTCTCGCCACATCAACGTACATCGTGAAGAAGGCGATTGAAGCGGATCTGCCGCGCGCCGCGAGCGGCTCAGAGGTCTCGGCGACGACGATATCGATCGTTGTAGACTCTACCGGAGCCTTCGCCCTGAACGGTGTCGAGGTCGACCGCGCCGAGCTCATCGCAGGGATTCGGCGCGAAGTGGCGGCCGGTGACTCCGTGCAGGCAATCATCGCCGGCGACCGCAGCGTGGACTACGGCGCCGTCGTCGATGTGATCGACCTCGTGAAACTGAACGGCGTCGGCTCATTCGCACTGAACATCGAAGAGCGTAGCGTCGAGGAAAGTGAGCGTGGCGGCAACTAGCCTGCGCTACGACCCACTCGCCGAGCGCGAGGTGCCCATACAGCGTCGCGTCGCTATGTGGGGGCTTGCTTTTGCTGCCGCAATTTTCACGGAGTTCATCCTGCTCGGCGCGATCGCGGTGAGCTGGGAAATCGGCGACGACGAGGACGACGGAGACGAGCAGCGGCTGATCTTCATTGAGGTCGAACAGCCGGAGCCGGAACCTGTAGTCGAACCGGAGCCGGAGCCGGAAGTCGTCGTCGAGCCGGAGCCCGAACCGGAGCCCGAGCCGGAGCCCGAGCCCGAGCCGGAAGCCGTCGTCGAACCGGAGCCGGAACCGGAGCCGGAACCGGAGCCCGAACCCGAACCGCCGCCCAGGCGCCGCGTAGAGGAGGAGCCGGTGGCTGCCCTGGATGAGGCGAGCGCAACGGACGATCCGGAACCGGAACCTGAGAATGCGCGGCCCATCGTGATCGGCCTTGAGGGGTCCTCTTTCGCTGATGGAGCGACCGGCCCGACCTTCGCGCGTGGTGACAGCGTTCGAGGCGGGCGGCCCTCGCGACGTTCTGTGGACCCGAGCGACGAGCGAGTCCCGACAGCAGGGTCGGCAGGCGATGTGGTCGACACGGAGCCGGAAGCGACACAGCGCCCGACCCGATCCAGTCGTAGAAACCGCGGAGAGAATCGAAGGGCAGGCGGGCGCGTACGTGGCGTAAGTTATCGACCGCCGTATCCTTCGGCTGCAAGAGATCGGGGCATTGAGGCGGAATGCTCCGTGCGCCTGTGGGTCGACGAAGACGGCGATGTGAGTCGCGTGGGCAGCGTGCGCTGCGACCAGCCTGGTATGGGCTTCGAAGAAAGCGTAAGCCGATTTGCACGTGATCTTCGCTTCAGGCCGCAGCTGGTTGACGGAGAAGCGGTGCCTTCGGAGTTTCGGTGGACCTTCGAATTCAATATCGACGACTGATGAGACGACGAACGATGACGCGCCTACTCGCTGCTCTGTCTGTGTTCGCCGGTCTGGTCTTCGGCACGGCGTTGCCGGTAGCCGCGCAGCAGGGCGACGAGTCGGCGGAGTCTGTGGATGCACGCATCGTTCCGCCCGAGCTCCTTACCGCCGCGGAAGCGCCGCATCCCGCAGAGGCCCTGGACGAGGACCTTGAGGCCGACGTCTTCATCGAAATGGACGTGGGTATCGACGGGGCTGTGGCCAACCCGGTGCCGATCGGTATCACCTACTACTGGTACGACGACGCGGGTGACCTGCAGGAAGAAGTCGGTGATGTTGAGAGCGACGAGTGGGGCTTCATCGAATCGGCCATGCAGGCCGTTGTTCAGTATGAGTTCGCGCCCGCCAGACAGGTCACCGCGATGCAGCCCGAAGGCGAGATTATCGCCGTCCGACTGACGTGGCGTGTCGGCTTTGTAATCGACTACGAAGAAATCACCCGAGAAGCCGAGGCGTCGGACTTCGAAGGACAGGGTGCGGCATCGCAACCGGCCGACTCGCAACCTTCATCTCTGCCTGCGGACTCGCAGCCCTCGTCGCTGCCGGCAGATTCGCAAGCTGCAACGTCGCAGCCGGCCACCGTTGATGGTGTTGATCCGACGCAGGCGCCGGAAGACGTCGGCGCTTTGGACGGGAACGCCCCGGTCAATTTCGAGGGCCGAGTCCTGGAGCGGGGCCGGAGAGATGAGCTGGCGAGCATTCGCCTTCAGCTCTGGCTTGAGCCGCACGGTCCCGCTTTTGAGACGTACACAGACGCTGAGGGGGCTTTCGAGTTTCGAGGCCTGCCGGCCGGAGAGTACGCGGTCCTGATTGATGATATCGAGTTTCAGCCCTTCGAGGCGAGCGAGGTCATCGACCGCGAGAGCGTGACCGTTGCCACCTATCGGATTCAGCGCCTGTACTTCGATGAGTTCCGCTCGGTTACAACGGCCGAGGCGCCCCCTCGTGAGGTCACACGACGCACTCTGGAGGTGACCGAGATCCAGCGCATCGCGGGAAACAACAATGACGCGATCAAGGTCGTGCAGTCCCTGCCCGGCGTGGCTCGCGCGTCCTTCGCAGGCGGCGACATCATCGTTCGCGGCGGAGAGGCCACCGACACGCTCTTTTTCATCGATGGGATGCCGATTCCGAATGTGTATCACTTCGGTGGGCTTCGTTCTGTGTTTCCGAGCGAGATGCTGGACTCGGTGGACTTCTACCCGGGCAACTTCGGTGCCCGCTTCGGTAGAGCGACCGCGGGTGTCGTGTCGTTGGAAAGCACAGCGGACATTCCTGACGAGTTTGGCGGTCACATCGACGTCAACGTGTTTGATTCGGGCTTCTTCTTCGAAGGGCCGATTTCTGATCGACTTCACTTTCAGGTCGGCGCGCGGCGCTCCTACATCGACGTTGTGCTGCGCGCTGTGCAGGAGGTTCTGCCGCTGAACTTCACCGTCGCGCCGCGTTACTACGACTACCAGTTGAAGCTGGAATGGGAGGCCCATCGGGATCATCGCCTGTCCCTGATGTTGATCGGTTCCGACGACCTCGTGGATCTCGTCCTTGCCGATGAGAGCGAGCTGGAAGCCGACCAGCGCGGTGGTCTGCGCGCACAGACCAGCTTCCACTCGGCGCTCTTCCGCGTCGACTCGCGACTCTCAGATACCGTTACGAATCGTTTTCGCATGATTGCCGGCTTTCAGCAGTTTGGCTTCTTCTTCGGTGACGACATTCGCTTCGACCTGAAGCTGCGCAACATGTCCTGGCGCAACGAGATTGAGTGGACGCCGAGCGAGGTGATTACGGCGCGCGTTGGCATCGACATCAACTACAACCCGGGCACGATCGACATACGTGCGCCGCTGCCGCCGCTTGAAGGCGAGGCGGTGGAACGTGACTTTCTTTCGGAGGAACCCATCGAGGCGCAGAACAGCTTCCGTTTCTACCAGCCCGCGATGTACGCCTCCTTCGATATTCGACCGATTCCAAAGCTGCAGATTCTTCCGGGGATACGGCTGGACTACTTCCGGCCGCCGGAGCGCTGGTCCGTGGATCCGCGCCTGTCTGTGCGATACACGGTGTCAGATCTGCTGACACTCAAGGGCGCGGTGGGCTGGTTTCACCGCAGTCCGGATCCGGACCAGGTTTCAGAGAACTTCGGCAATCCAAACGCGCAGCTTGAGGACGCCGTTCATTATGCGCTCGGCGCAGAACTGCAGTTCAATGACTACCTCAGTCTCGATGTAGAGGTCTTCTACAAAGACCTGAACAACCTGATCACCAGAAGCCAAACAAGCACGGACGAGTCGGATAGCGATCAGGCGATCTACAACAGCGAGGGGACAGGGCGCGTGTACGGCGCGGAGATTTTCCTGCGACACGCGATGGCAAACAATTTCTTCGGTTGGATGTCGTACACGATCAGCCGCAGCGAACGCTTTGATGTGCAAAGCGGGCGCTACCGTCTCTTCGATAATGACCAGACACACATCCTCACGCTGCTCGGGTCGTACAACCTGCCGAAGAATTGGAGCATCGGCGCCAAGTTCAGGCTGATCTCAAACAACCCGTACACACCGTATAAGTCGCCGTCGTCCTTCAACGCCAACTCGGGCGAGTATGTGCTTGAAGCGTCCGGGGACACGAACTCACGACGGCTGCCGGCATTCCACCAGCTCGATATTCGCGTCGACAAGCGTTGGGTCTTTCCCCTCTGGACTCTGAATCTCTATCTCGACATGCAAAACGTCTACAACCAGCAGAACGTCGAAGGGATAACGCAGGACTACAACAATCGTGAGACGGCAAACTTCGTCGGTCTCCCTCTGATCCCCTCCCTTGGTATCCGCGCGGAGTTCTAAATGAAGAAGTACTTCGTCGCCTTTGCTGCCCTGGTCGCGATGAGCGCCTCAGGCTGCGACGACAACCACTTTGAGAGCTTTCACGAGATACGGCGCCTGCGTCCGCTCGCAGTCGTGAAGACGCCCCCCGAGGTGGCGGCCGGCGAAGCGGTCGAGCTGCGGCTCGTTGCGGTGCACCCCGACAGTCAGGAGCTGATCACCGTCGAGTGGGAGTTGTGCGTATTCGCGTCCGGGGCCGACGGAGACCACGCCTGTGAAGATGGTGTGATCGTCGAAGGCATCGAGAACGTGCTCGCACGCGGCGAGGGCTCTTCGATCATGTGGACCCAGGATTTCGCCGACTCGGACACGCTGCAGGCCGCGTGCGAAGCCCTCTACAGTCAGGGCGGCGTCGACATCCCGGCGTATATTACGCTGCCGAACTGCGATTACGGAGTTCCGGTATCGTACCGGGCCATCCTTCGCTGCGAAGGTCCGGTAGGCTGTGAAGATGACGTGATCGTCTACGGCAGCCTGACCCTGCTCATCGATGAGGCCGCGCAGCGAGCTGATCGCAACGAAAACCCCAGTATCGTCGGGCTGTCTGCCGGAGACCTCTCGCTGCAGCAGATGCCGCCGGCGACACTCGACTTCGTTGCAGATGAAGACGTCCGGCTGACCGCGCTCGTGAATGCCGACACTGCGCAGGTGTTCGTCGCACCCGACAGCGAAGATGGCGCCGAAGAGCGCGAACAGCTCGAGACCGTCTGGTTCTCTACCCACGGCGAGCTCGGCCGTGGCGGCGGCTTCTACGCAGAAGATCTGGTCGAACTTGAAGAGCTGCAATCGAATACGATCACCTTCGGCGGAGACTCCGGAGATGAGTTCGCAGGCCGTGACGGCGATCTGGTGCGCATCTGGGTCGTGCTGCGCGACAACCGCGGCGGCTTTGCAGTCGAAGAGGGGAGCTTTGTGCTCCGCGAAGTGGAATGAGGAACCACTGAACATATTATACTGAAAACTTGCGCAGCGTTCTCGGTCGGCGCTATACACGTGTTCAGCACTCACCAGAGGAGGAGTCATGAGCGCAGTCACCACGTCGATCCCGTCACCGAATCACGCAGTAGGACACGATAGCCGAACGCCGGAAGCGCAACGGGCGACGATAGCGCTGAGCTGTGACCACATCCTGCCGGCGGACCGGTACGCCGGGCGCGACATGCAGCGATCAGCGCGGGCGTGGGCAATGGACGGCGTTCAGTGTTTCCTTCGGATCGAGCATCTGGGCGGGGGTGTCTTCCTTACGACCACCGGCGACTTTGATGCGGACGGATTTGGCAGCATTCGTAGCGGCATGGTCACGGGCACCTCGGCGTGCCGTGCGTGGGTAGAGAGCGCACTCCGCAGCAGAGCCTGTCTCGTGCTTGTCGACTACCCGGACCTTGGCGTCCTGCCACGGCCTCTCGTTGAGAGCGCGCAGGTACGAATGATTCGCGATGTGCGACGCTACGAGCGGGATGTGCTCGGCATGGAACGTGTTGTTGATGCCCGGTGGGTCCGTAGCCTCGTGGACCGAGCCGTGATTGCGGGCGAGCCGGCCGCTCGACTTGAACTGGCTGCCCAGGCACGTGCAGACCTCTTCGCGCTCATCACGATGCACGGTGAGCTCGGCTCACTTATCTGAGAGCATGTCCCGCCGCAGGATGAGAGCCGACGATGTCAGCTGCCCGTAGGGGCATCGCTGATGCCGGCGATGAACACGCGTTCGCCATCATCTCCCCGTGTATCCAGCCGTCCGACCCGTGCAGCCATGATGCCGCACTCAGCGAGAGCAGCGATAGCCGCCGCCTCATCCGCTGCCGGCATCGCTACTGTCATGCCGACCCCCATGTTGAAGACGCGATACATCTCGCGCTCGCTTACGGCGCCGATGCTGCTGATCGCGTCGAAGACGGGGAGGCGCATCGCGCGCAGCGCGTCGATGTCGAAGCGCACCGCAAGATCGTCAGGTATCGAACGCTGCGGGTTTTCCCAGAGGCCGCCGCCGGTGATGTGCGCAAGAGCGTGTACGTCAGAGGCGCTGCAAAGCGCCTCAAAAGCCTTCACGTAGATTCGCGTCGGCACGAGGAGTCGCTCGCCCAGTGTGATGTCGTCGCCGTCGAGCGGGCGATCGAGGGGCAGGGCTGCATCATCGAGAAGCACTTTCCGGGCGAGAGAATACCCGTTGCTGTGCAGGCCGGCAGATGCGACGCCGAGCACGATATCGCCCGCAGCACATGCGTCCGGGCGTAGCTCCTGATCGGGCCGTACAGCGCCAACGACGAACCCTGCGAGATCGTACTCGCCGTCTGCGTACATTCCGGGCATTTCAGCGGTCTCGCCGCCCATCAGCCAGCAGCCGGCCTGCTTGCAGCCCTCTGCGATTCCGGCGACCACGGCGCCGGCGGTGTCCGGTCGCAGTCGGCCGGTTGCGAAATAGTCGAGAAAGAAGAGGGGACGTGCGCCCACGGCAAGTACGTCATTCACGCACATTGCAACGCAATCGATGCCGATCGTGTCGTGGCGGTCTGTAGCGAATGCCACCTTGAGCTTGGTGCCAACGCCGTCGGTGCCGGCGACCAGACGGGGCGAGCCTTCACCGAATCCGGCCGCAGCAAGGTCAAAGATCCCGCCGAAGCCGCCGAGTCCGGCCGTGGCGCCGGCGACGCGGGTGGCGGCTGCGAGGGGGCCGATACGACGAACGAGATCATCGCCGGCGTCTATGTCGACGCCGGCGGCCTTATAGCGATCACTGGCAGTGGTGCTCATGGTCAGTTCCGGAGGCTGAGGGCTGCACCTTGCCGGCGCAGAGTTGGGCGCATTCTAGCACGTCGAAGGTGGGACGCGGCGGGTCGCCGCGTTGCCTTCTCTGTCACCGGGAGCTGAGGCCGCACCCGGGTGCGGCGTGCGTAGTCGATTCGTCGAGCGTCTGCTACGGCCGCGGCGTGATTGTTGATGTCGTGATTCCGGCGCTGAACGAAGAGGCGTCGATAGCAAAGGTTCTCGCAGAGCTGGTCGACCGGCGAGTGCGCAGAGTTGTTGTCGTCGACAACGGCTCGACAGATGCTACCGCGTCCGTAGCGACCGATGGTGGCGCGGTCGTGGTGTCAGAGCCTCGTCGTGGATACGGCCGCGCGTGCCTCACCGGCATCGACTATCTTCGCGGCGACCCGCCGGATGTTCTCGCTTTTGTCGACGGTGACTACAGCGACTTTCCCGCGGACATCAGCGTGATCCTCGATCGCATCGAATCCGGCGCCGACCTTGTCATCGGCTCGCGCAATCTGGGCGGCGCAGAGAAGGGCGCACTGCTGCCCCAGGCGGTGTTCGGAAACTGGCTCGCGACGCGACTGATACGGCGACTGTATGGGGAGCGCTTCAGTGATCTTGGCCCCTTCCGCGCCATTCGCTGGTCGTCACTCATGGGAATCGACATGCGTGATGAAGATTACGGCTGGACCGTTGAGATGCAGGTGAAAGCTGCCAAACATGGCCTGCGTTGCGCCGAAGTCGGCGTCCGGTATCGACCGCGGATCGGGACATCGAAGGTCACCGGCACGCTCAGGGGCACCGTGCTCGCAGGACACAAGATCCTCTGGACGATCGCTAGAGAGAGGCTGCGACCGTGAGCGTGAGCCTGTGCCTGATCATGATGGCGAAGGTCCCGGTCGCCGGACGGGTGAAGACGCGGATGTGCCCGCCTCTGAGCGCGGAGGACGCGGCAAATCTGCAGCTGGCGTGCATCGACGATGTCTTGCGTCGACCGTGGAGTTCGGCAGCAAAGATCGCCTCCTTCGCCGGCCCGGAGCACCCGGTTCGCGCCGTCGCCGCTGCGCTCGGCTGGCAGCTGCACGAGCAGCGGGGTGACTCCCTGGGAGAACGGCTCATCGATGCGCTCGGTGTTTGCACGCCGGAGCGGTCTCCATGCTTCATCGGCACAGACGCGCCTCACCTTGACGTGGGCATCGAACAGGCGCTTGTCACAGCGTTGGCGGCGCACGATGTGGCGATCGTTCCTGCGTTTGATGGTGGCTACGTGGCGATCGCGTCACGGCAGCGCTATCCGGAGATCTTTGTAGGGATCGATTGGGGGAGCGAGCGCGTACTGGCGCAGACGATCGCGAGCGCTGAGCGCGAGGGGCTCTCCGTGGCTCTTCTCCCCTGGAGTTACGATATCGACGAGGTTGCGGACCTTCGCCGCCTGCGTCTAGACTTCGGAGTGCTCTCGGGGCGCAACCACGTGTACGACGCACGTACGACCCGGGCACTGCTGGACTCGTTTTCGGAGCGTGGGCTCCTGTAGTGATGGAATCGGCCTGCGAGCTGAAGTGAGGACGCACGATGAGCGATAGCGGAGAGTCTACATCAACCTTTGGCGCAGGATCTGTGCTGTTCAGGCAGGACGACCCGGCGGACAACGTCTTCATCATCAACAGCGGCTCGGTCCAGCTGACCCGCAAGGTGTTCCGCGAAGAGTTTACCGTCGAAACCCTGGGTACAGGCCACCTCTGCGGTGAGGCCTGCATCGCCGAGGGAAACACCTATCCTGAGACCGCGATCGCGGTCGACGAGGTGTCGGCGGTCGTGATTCCGCGCGCTTCGATTACCGGCCTGATCCAGAAGAATCCGGATGTCGCCGTGACGATGGCCCAACGGCTGGCCACGCGTCTTACGTACGCACACTTCCGCCTCGCCGGCTTTGCGCTGCGCTCGACCCTGGGTCGCGTCATGCTTCAGCTCCGCCACGAAGCTGTGCGATTCGGTGCTATCAGCGGACGCGCGTTTGCGCCGCTGCCCTTTGACCTGCCTGAAGTTCTCGCGTGCGAGAAGGGGCAGATCGATGCAGCCATCAGAAGGTTACACGCCGAGCAGCTGATCGAGATCGATGGCCAGGGACAGTTCACCATCAAGGACCTGAGCGCGTGGGACCGCATGCTGGCATGGCTCGAGCTCGATGACCGCTATGGCCCCGACGTTCGCGAATGAGTGACTACGAGCGCTTCGTTTCAGCGCTGTATGCACAACACCAGTTCTCGATCGAATATGACCTCGAAGCCATGCAGGAAGCCGTCGCCGCCGAGGGTCTCCAGCGGGTTGCCCCGTGTGTGGTCGTGGTCGCGGGCACAAACGGAAAGGGGACCGTGGCCGCCTGCATCAACGCGATCGCGGTCGCAGCAGGCCTTCGCGTCGGGCTGTACACCTCGCCGCACCTCGTCGATTTTCGCGAGCGCATACGCATCAACGGAGAGCCGGTAAGCGCAGATGCCTGTGTGTTGCACGGCACGCCACTCTTTGACGCGTACTCGGGACAGAATCAGCCGGCGAAGACTGCGCGCGCGCTGAGCTACTTTGAAATCACTACGTTGCTCGCGCTGCGCGTGTTTGCCGATGAAGAGGTGGATATTGCCATCCTCGAAGTTGGACTCGGTGGGCGCCTGGATGCGACAACCGCGACGGAACGCGATCTCTGCATCATCACAGATATCTCCCTTGACCATCAAGCGATGCTTGGGGAGACAATTGCTGAGATCGCGAGCGAAAAAGCTGGTGTGGTCCGTCACGGCTGCACCACGATCCTGCACAGCGCGAACCCCGCCATCGGCTGCCTCCTGCCGGATGTCACGTCCCGAGGCTCCGGTGTGCTTGTGTGTGATGGCGGTGGAGGGGCGGCCGAGCGAAACCGTGTCCTTGCAGGCACGGCCTGGTCCCTGATGCAGGCGGGCACGGCAAGCGCGGATAGGATTGCCGAAGACGTAAAGAGGGGGCTCTCGGTGGTTCAGTGGCCCGGTCGCCAGGCTGAAATCAGCGTCAACGTCAGCGGCAGGGAGCGAACCCTTCTTGTTGACGGGGCACACAACGAGGCGTCCTTCATCGAGTGCGCTGGATGGCTCGAAGCTGAGCTTCGGGCGCGCGGCGTGAAGTCGGTACCGATGGTGATCGGCCTGTCGCCGGGGCGTGAAGCGGCGATTGCCGTGCGCGCCTTCGGAGACCTGGTGTCGCGCTACATCGTCTGCCGCAGCGAATCGGGAAACGGACGCGATGCAGGCGAAGTTGCCGCCGAGATCTCCTCGCTGACCGAGCTTCCTGTTACCGTCGCCGACACTCCGGGTGCGGCGCTTGAATCGTTGGCTGCGGGATGCGACCTCGCGGCGGTTGTTGGCAGCCTGTACGTTGTTGGCGACGTGTACCGATACTCCGGGTACGGAACGAACCCGGACTCGAAACTGCCTGCCGTGATCGCCGAGAGTGCTGATGCGATTTGATCGATGGGGCCTGCTGGTCGTCAATCTGGGTACACCGGACTCCACAGATGTGGGAGACGTGCGGCGTTATCTCCGCGAGTTCCTTTCGGACCCTCGCGTCATCGACATGAACCCGATCGGCCGCTGGTTGCTTCTGAATCTGATCATCTTACCGCGGCGTCCGAAGGAGTCGGCTCACGCCTATCGCCAGATTTGGACAGAGCGCGGCTCCCCACTGCTCTTCCACGGCGAAGACCTGGTGGAGCTGCTTCGGCAGCAGTTCATGGACACGCCGATCGAACTGGCGATGCGCTACCAGAATCCGAGCATCGCCCGCGGCATGAAGGCGCTGCAGGACGCCGGCGTGGATCGCGTCGTGATACTCCCGCTTTTCCCTCACCAGTCATCTGCCGCCTGGGGTTCGGCGGTGGAACGCTGCTTCCAGATCGCGGCGAAGCTTTGGGACGTTCCCGCGCTGCACGTTGTGCCTCCCTTCTTTGATCACCCCGGATTCATCGACTCATTCGCAGCCATCGCAAAGCGCCACCTGTCCGATTTTGATGCTGACCTCGTAATGATGAGCTATCACGGCCTGCCTGAACGACACGTCACAAGAGGCGAGGTTGGTGGTAGCGCGTGCCTCCAGACTCCGGGGTGCTGCGATGCCCTCACGGCAACGAATCGCAACTGTTACCGCGCACAGTGCTACCAGACCTCGCGGCTTCTCGCCGACGCAATCGGCCTGAAGGAGGACCAGTGGGAAGTAGCCTTCCAGTCGCGCCTTGGGCGTGACCCGTGGATCAAACCATACACGGACCATCGCCTGATTGACCTGGCCGGGGCGGGCATCAGGCGCCTCGCGGTCATGAGCCCCGCATTCGTGGCGGATTGTTTGGAAACCATTGAGGAGCTCGGCATACGGGCAAAAGAGGACTTTGTAGCCGCAGGCGGTGAGGACCTGCTGCTCATACCGTCGCTGAACGCGGAGCCGGTCTGGGTCAGCGCTCTCACGGAGCTCCTTGCGTCAGAAACCCCGCTGCACGCCGACTGAAGCGCGCGCCGCCGGTGACGCCGGCTGGAGTGGTCGGCCGCAACAAGCGCGACGACAGCGCGACTCTGGCCCCTGTTCTGCATCGTTAGAAGAGGGGTCAGCGGTGAACGCAGTATTCGATGATTGGGGCGCTCTGTGGGCAGCCGGTGGGCTGACTCTGCGGCAATACAGAAGCTGGCGTCCGTGCTACGCCTCCGCGGAGGCCTGCGTGCGGGGCGAGTGGGAGCGGCGGCCGCGCGCGTGGAGCGCACGTGCGGAAGATGCGGACGGCTTTCTGGCCTACGTCGACCGCGAGGCGCTGCGGGCCCGCGAGAGCCTGGCATGTTCGTGGACGCCGGACGCGAGGCTCATCGAGTCGGACGCATTGGACTGGGCAGGGCCGGTGTCGACTCGGAGTCCCTTCGTGATGGTGGCCGGTGGCGATCCTCTCAGGGCGCCGATCGCGGTTGTCGGCACGCGCCGTCTTCCCGCAGACGAAGCGGAGATTGTGGCTGGAATCGTCGAAGGCGCGATCGAGGCGGCAGGGGCCGTGGTGTCCGGGGGAGCGTTCGGCGTGGACGCACTGGCGCATCGCGCAGCACTTCGGGTTGGCGCTCGCGTTGTCATCGTTGTCGCGTCGGGCCTCTCGCACGCCGGGCCGGTAGAGCACCGCGGCGACTACAGAGAGGTGCTGGAGGCCGGCGGCGCCCTCGTCAGCGAGCGCCCACCGCACCGAAACGCCAGGCGCGAGTGGTTCCTTGAGAGAAATCGAATGATTGCGGCGCTCTCGGACGCGACGCTTGTCGCCCGTGCGCCGGATCGGAGCGGAGCGATGGCGACTGCTCGTTTCGCACGGCAGCTTGGACGCCCGGTGTATGCGATCCCGGGCAACCCCGGCGTGGAGTGCGCCGCCGGTTGCCTGACGCTCATTCGTAGCGGCGCAACGTTGTGCGCCGCTGCCTCGGACATTGCCACCTCCGTACAACAGCGGGCGTTGGTGCTGCCCGCAGGAGCGCCGGCCGCTGAACTGCGCGCCGTACCGGAGCTTGCTCCGGTGCCGGCGGAGTATCGCTCCCTGGTGGAGGCGATCCGAGCGGGTTGCGCTACGCAGGATTCCCTCGGAGAGAAGCTTGGGCTCTGCGCATCGTCGCTGTCCGTTCTGTTGACGCAGGCTGAGCTGCAGGACGTCGTGGCCGTCGACGGGTCATCGGTTCGTTTGCTACGACGCTGAGTCCGGCCCGGGATGGGCGGCACCCGAACACAGTCAGAGTGAATGACGACACCAGTAACGATAGTCGGCGGCGGAATGGCCGGCAGTGAGGCGGCGCTTCAGCTCGCGGCTCGCGGGGTTGCCGTGCGACTCTGCGAAATGCGTCCCACACAGATGACGGCGGCGCACCACGGCGGTGATCTCGCGGAACTGGTGTGCTCCAATTCGTTTCGCGGCGCGGACCTCGCGAACGCCGCTGGGTTATTGAAGGAGGAGATGCGCAGGGCCGGGGGTGTGCTCATGCGCCTCGCCGAGGCTGCCGCTGTACCGGCCGGCGGTGCACTGGCCGTAGACAGGGAGCGTTTTGCGGCAGCGGTGTCGGCAGCCGTCGCCGCGGAGCCACTGATTGAAAGGGTCGACACTGAAGTGCGCGAGCTTCCGGCCGGCCCTACGCTCATCGCCACGGGGCCGCTGACCTCAGACGCTCTGGCTGCCGCGATCGTCGAGGCGACGGGTACAGGGCGGCTCTTCTTCTACGACTCAATCGCACCCATCATCGACTCGGACTCGATCAACCGCGACACAGTCTATGCGCTGAGCCGATACGGCAAAGGAGAGGGCAATGAGTACCTGAACTGCCCGCTCACCGAAGCGCAGTATGTCGATATGGTCGAGCGGATCTGCTCAGCGGACCTCGCATCTGCGCACGAGTTTGAAGACGCGAAGTTCTTCGAGGCGTGTTTGCCCATCGAGGTGATGGCCGGGCGTGGTCTCGACACCCTGCGCTTTGGCCCGATGAAGCCGGTCGGGTTGCCGGACCCCCGTACCGGGGAGATCCCCTGGGCTGTTGTGCAGCTCCGCATGGAGAATCGCGAAGGCACCGCGTGGAACATGGTCGGATTCCAGACCCGCATGAAGTGGGGCGCGCAAAAGGAGATCTTCCGCTCGATTCCGGGCCTGGAAGACGCGGAGTTTCTGCGGTTTGGCTCTGTACACCGCAACACCTTCATCCACGGTCCCTCTCTGCTCACCGAGCGCCTGCAGCTACGTGAAACACCTGACATTCGCTTCGCCGGGCAGATCACCGGGGTCGAAGGCTATATCGAGTCGATGGCTACCGGGATGATCGCCGGCATTCTCATGGCCGGGGAAGTCACCGGCCTCGACGTCGGTGTCCCGCCGGCCGAAACCGCGTTGGGAGCCCTGTGCCGGCACGTCAGTGGGCAGCTGCACGCCGAGGGCGCCGAATACCAACCCAGCAATGTGAACTGGGGAATGTTCCCGCGAATGTCGGGGCGAAAGATTCGCCGTCGACGTATGCGACGCCTCGCGACGGCAGAGCGTGCCCTGACAACCCTCGACGAATGGCTCGAAGGTCTCGATGGTCTCGGCATGCGGGTTCCCGGTTTCAGAAAGCATGAGCCGGACGACGGGTTGCGCGACGAGTAGCGATCTTCGAAGCCGACGGCGTCACCGTCCCCAAAGTTTGTGTTGTCCGCGGTCTGCGTGCATCCTGCGCCCATGAAGATGGGGCCGACAGTCGAGGAATTCCTGCGAGCGATGCGGGCAGAGCGAGCCGCGTCGGACGAGACCCTGCGCGCGTACCGCAGCGACCTGCGTGACCTGACAGAGTGGCTCCGCTCGGAGTGCGGTGTTGGGTCGCCGGGCGAAATCGAGCTGATTCATCTCAGGCGTTATCTGGCGACGCTCCATGGCAGCCTGGCCCGGAGCAGTATTGCCCGCCACCTGTCCGCGATTCGTTCCTTCATGAGCTTCCTCGCGCGCCGTGGTGACATCGACGATAACCCCGCCGCTCTTGTTACGACGCCTCGACAGCCATCGCCGCTGACGAACTTTCTTACGGTCGACGAGGTGTTTCGTCTGGTCGACGAACCCGCGGATGGTGCGCCGGCGCCGGCGCCGGCTCTCCGCGACCTCGCGATGTGGGAGCTGTTGTACAGTTCGGGACTTCGTGTCAGCGAGCTTGTCAGCCTCGACCTGGGCAGTCTGAACCTCAGTCAGGGGTGGGTTCGCGTGCTCGGCAAGGGGCGTAAGGAGCGTGAGGCGCCGATCGGCAGCGCAGCGGAGAAGGCCCTGCGGCGGTGGCTGGCAGTTCGACCCCAGTTCAGCGCAAAGTCCGGCGGCTCAGAGCGCGCACTCTTTCTGAACAATCGCGGCGGGCGCCTCTCTGCGCGCTCCGTGCGGCGACGTCTGGCCGAAGCACGGGAGCGAACCGGTATCGACAACCCGGTCACGCCGCACGGACTACGTCACACCTTCGCCACGCACATGCTTGATGGCGGCGCAGACCTCAGGTCGATACAACAGCTGCTCGGGCACTCCAGTCTGGCCACCACCCAGCGCTATACGCACGTATCGATTGAGCAGATGATGCGGATCTACGACGACGCGCACCCGCGAGCCCGGCGCAAAGGCTGAGCGCCATTCCGTTGCATGCTCGCCACCGGTGGTTAGCTACCTTCTTCTACCGGGAGGGATGATGACAACAATCGTATCCGTGAGGCGCGGCGACGCTGTAGTGGTTGCCGGGGACGGCCAGGTGAGCATGGGCAACACTGTCATGAAGTCGTCGGCGACAAAGATCCGTCGAATCGCGGATGGTCGTGTTGTTGTTGGCTTTGCGGGGAGCACTGCGGACGCGATGACGCTCTTTGAGAAGCTCGAAGCGAAGCTTAAGGAGTACAACCACAGCCTTGTGCGCGCCGCTGTCGAAATGGCGAAGGACTGGCGCGGTGACAAGTATCTGCGCAGGCTCGAGGCGCTCATGATTGCGGCCGACGCCGAACATACCTTTCTGCTCTCGGGTACCGGTGATGTGATTCAGCCGGACGAAGGCGTGGCAGCGATTGGTTCCGGCGGCGCGTTTGCGCTGGCAGCGGCCCGCGCGCTTGTGCGCGCGACAGATTTGAGTGCCGAAGAGATCTGCCGCCAGTCTCTGGGGATTGCTGCTGAGATATGCGTATTCACGAACGACAACATTTCACTTGAGACGATTCAAACAACATGACGCAGAATCCCAAGAGCCGAATGGCGTTGACGCCGCGCGAGATTGTAGAGCGACTCGACCGGTATATCGTCGGACAGGCGGACGCGAAGCGCGCGGTCGCGGTAGCGCTACGGAACCGCTGGCGGCGACAGCAGGTCGGCGACGATCTGCGCGACGAGATCTCGCCGAAGAATATCATCATGATCGGTCCCACGGGCGTGGGGAAGACAGAGATTGCCCGGCGGCTGGCCCGCTTGACCGGCGCACCCTTTCTGAAGGTGGAGGCGTCAAAATTCACCGAGGTGGGGTACGTTGGACGGGACGTCGAGTCGATGGTGCGCGACCTTGTCGAGACCGGCATCTCCGTCGTTCGCGCCGAGCACCAGGACCGCGTTCGTGACAAGTCACGTGCCGCCGCTGAAGAACGAATTGTCGACCTGTTGCTGAAGGCTCGCAACCTCGGGACCGGAACACACAGCGAGCGCGACGAGATGCGCGAGAAGCTCCGCGCCGGCAAGATGAACGACGAAGTCATCGAAATTGAAGTGGAAGACAGCGCCATTCCAAACATCAGCATGCTGAACCCAAAGGGTGGGCAGGGCATGGATGAAATGGGTGCAAACATCGGGCAGATGCTCGGCGGCCTGATGCCGAAGCGAAAGCGTGCGACAAAGCAGAAAGTGAAGGACGCGTTACGCACAGCTGAGGACGAGGAAGCAAACAAACTCATCGACAATGACGTGATCGTGGCCGAAGCGCTGGACAGAGTGCAGAACCACGGCATCATCTTCCTGGATGAAATCGACAAGGTCGCCGGCCGCGAGGGCGCCCACGGTGCAGATGTCTCCAGAGAGGGCGTGCAGCGTGACCTGCTTCCGATCGTCGAAGGCAGCAACGTGAACACGCGCCACGGGATGGTGAAGACCGATCACATCCTCTTTATCGCAGCGGGCGCCTTTCATGTGACCAAGCCCTCGGATTTGATCCCGGAGCTGCAGGGCCGCTTTCCGATCCGCGTTGAGCTGCACTCGCTGGGTGCAGACGAGTTTCGCACGATTCTCACTGAGCCGAGAAACAGCCTGGTGCGACAGTACGTTGCGATGATGGCGACCGAAGATGTGACGATCGAGTTCAAGGACGAGGCGATCACGGAGATCGCGACGATCGCTGACACGGTGAACCGGAGTCTTGAGAACATCGGAGCGCGACGTCTTCACACCATCATGGAGCGTGTCTTCGAAGAGGTGTCGTTTCATGCGCCGGACATGGTCGGAACAACCGTCGAGATCACCGCACCCTACGTGCGTGCCCGCGTCTCGGATGTGCTGGAAAGCGAGGACCTGTCCCGCTATATCCTCTGACCTTTGGCCCACAGCAGTCGAGATTCCGACGGTGGCCATTGCGAGAAACGAGATGACAGCAAAGCCGAAACAGGCGCCGGAACTGATCAAGTCCGGCCGAGCAACCATGAGCCCATCCTACAACCCGCGACCGCTGGTTCTGGAGCGTGGGCAGGGCGTGCGTGTCTACGACATCGACGGCCGCAGCTACCTCGACTTCCTCGCCGGCATTGCGGTCAACCTTCTGGGCTATGGGCATCCGAGCCTGACGGAAGCGCTGCGTTCACGCATCGAAACCGGGTTGCTGCATACGTCCAACGGCTTCTTTACGGCGCCGCAGGTGCAGCTGCAGTGTGCGTTGGTCGAGAACAGTTTTGCCGATCGTGTGTTTCTCGCAAACTCGGGTGCCGAGGCGAACGAAGCTGCGATCAAGCTCGCGCGGCGCTACCAGAGGACGGTAGCCAACACGCCGCGCTTTGAGATCATCACCTTTGAAAACTCCTTTCACGGGAGAACGATTGGGGCGCTCAGCGCGACAGGGCAGCCGAAGTACCATGAGGGGTTCGAGCCTTTGGTGCCCGGCTTTCTGTACGCGCGCTTCAACGACCTTGCCCACGTAGAGTCATTGATTGGCGAGCACACGGCCGCGATCATGCTTGAACCGGTGCAGGGTGAAGCAGGCGTGTTTGCTGCGGATCAGGCGTTCATGAGCGGACTCCGGGACCTGTGTGACAAGCACGGAATTCTGCTCATCCTGGATGAGATCCAATGCGGTATGGGGCGTACCGGGCGGCTTTTCGCGCACGAGCAATACGGCGTCGAACCGGACATCATGACCCTGGCCAAGGGGCTCGGCGGCGGCGTGCCGATCGGCGCGATGCTCGCACGGGATTCTGTGTTCGCCGGCTTTGTTCCCGGTTCACACGCCACAACGTTTGGCGGTAACCCCGTCGCCGCCACCGCAGCTTTGACCGTGTTGGGCGAAGTCACCGCCCCGGGATTCTGTGAGCGCGTAAAGGCTCTGGGCGACATGCTTCGCAGCGGGTGCGAAGAGATCGCGGCGGCGCATGAGGTAGTCACTGAGGTTCGAGGACTTGGCCTGATGCTCGGTATCGCTGTCGACGGCGGTCCGTCCGTGGCCGGCGCGGTTGCCGATGAGTGTCGGGCGCGGGGCCTTCTCGTCAACGCTGCGGGAGGACGCGCTGTACGTCTGGTTCCGCCGTTGGTGATAACCGAAGCCGATATTGAGGAGGCATTGTCCATTCTCGGAGCCGCCTTCGCGGCAGTCACTGGCGGTGGGCAGGACAGCTGAAGGCAGCCTCGCTGTTCCCCTCCCGGTCGTCGAATCCGGCTCCCTACGGGAACACCACGGCGGGCCGTCGCCGCGTAGTCGTCCGATACTGGCGTATGGCGCTACGAAGTGGCAAAGTGCGCTCTGGTCTTGCGCGGCTGAGCGATGATTGGAATCGACAACGTCCCTGAGATTGTGTCGGCAAAGTTCGACATGGACGGGCTCAGCCCCGTTGAGCGCTTCCTCATGGGGCACATCGACGGCGCGTGCTCGGTAGCGACACTCGCTCTGTTGCTGGGTTCGGCGCCGGAGACGGTTGCCGGTCTGATCAACGGATTGGTCGCGCGCGGCGTGCTCGACGTCACCGAGGGGGTTGAGGTTCCGGTTCCGAAACCGGATCTGCCCGGCTCGTTCGATGACGTTCCCGAGTTTGAGACGGATCCGGACATGCTGGCGGAATCGACGGATTTGAACCTCATTAACGAGCTGGTCGAGGGAATCGACAAGGCGCTCTCCGGCGAGGCGATCGCCGAGGCCACATCGATGAGGTCGCATACGACGGCGCTCTTTGGCGGCGGCAGTCGTGTCAGTTTCGAAGCGGTGACCCGGGATGCCGAGGCGCAGGCTGCTGAAGTCTCCGGACACACCCGTGGTGCTGAAGAACACCCTCCTCAGCAGCCCACGGCGCTCGATGAGCGGAATACGAAGTCGCAAGTGGAAGAGCCGGACGACCTGAACGCCGATGACCTCGATTTGGTGCCGGCCGAAGGTGACGACACGATGGACCCGGCGGCTCCAAATTACGAACCGACAGAACACGACGACGAACACGATATTTTCGCCGGTGTGTCATCGACCGGCACCATTGCGTTTTCGCCCGTTGACGTGCGGGCAGCGGTCAATCGCTCTCTCGGAAGCAACAGGACTCCCGCGTCACAGTCCGAGGACGAGGACGGGCCGCGAACCGGCGAGATCGTGCTCGACACCGGACAGATTGTCAGTGAGGAGGTGGTAGGAGAAGCCGCCGGCGGCGAGGGCGGTAGCCGACCGGCAGACAGCTCCTTCGTTGGCAGCGGTCGAGCGCAGCTCTTCAACGCTGCGCTTGGTGGCAACCCCACGGTGAAGCTTCCTCCCGTGAAGCTTCCTCCGCTGCCCGGTGGCGCGGTGAAACTGCCGGAAGGCGAGATGCCATCAATGGATGATGGCTTGCTGCAACGCAGCACTCCGGTCTCATATAGCAGCGACACCCAACGCGTCCCGGTCGGAAACACCATGCGCATGGAAAGGGAACGGAATCTCAAGATTCCCGGTTCCGACGCGCTGAAGAAGGTGAAATCGGAGTTGGCGGATGCCGGCCGACGACCGGGTGTCCGGGCAGCGGACCGTTCCGTGGTGCGCCTGCTTCCGTTCGGCGCAGCCCGCAGCTTTGAAGCGTACGAGGCGTCTACTGAAGTTGAAGACTGGGCCCTTCCGGAGAGTCGTAAGCAGCTGCTCGCCTATTACGGCGAACACATCGATACGATGACCTACTACGACCTGCTCGGTGTTTCGCCGACTGCGAAGACGAGGGAGATTCGCAGCGCATGGGCAGAACGTGTCGCTGAGTTTCAGCCGGAGCGTTCTAAGAGCGGCGAGGGCGGGCTACAACAGCGACTGCAGCATCTGGTCGAGGCGCTGAATCTGGCATGGTGGCACCTGTCGCATCCATCCCTGCGACGGGAATACGATGAGCAGATCAAGAAGTCCGGAGAGGCACAGTGAGCGTCATCGGCCTGGACATCGGAAGCAGCGCGATCAGAGCGTCTGTGCTGCGTCACGGCACGCCCGTCGACGTGGCAGTGGAGCGCGAGGGGGATGGAATCAGCTCCGCGGTGGCGATCTCCTCACGTGGGCGATTGCTGCTGGGCAGAGTCGCAGAGATGCAGGCGCTGACCAACCGGGCCGGCACGGTCGTGAATCTGCGTGGTACCCTCGGTCTGTCCTGGGGCTCAGCACGGGCGGAAGCAGCTCGTCGTACTTCAGCCGCGCAGCTGAGGGAGTCGCCGAGCGGCGAAATCTCCTGGGAGATCGCAGGACAGGAGTGGATGTCCGAGGAGCTGCTCGCGATGCTGATCCGCACGCTCAAGGAGAGTGCCGCAAACACCGGTGGTGCGCGAATAGAGTCCTGCGTCCTGAACGTTCCCGCAGAGTTTACCCCCGAGCAGCGGCGCTCGGCGGTTGACGCATGCAGAATCGCCGGGATTGACGTTCTGAGCTGCATAAATGACGCCTGTGCTACCGCTGCAGTTTGGGCGGGGGAGCGCCCGGTATCTGCAACGATCGCAGTTGTGGATGTCGGGACCGCCGGAATTCGGTGCAACATTGTCGACGTCGACGCAGGATGCATCGCGCTCCGCGCACGCGCAGCTTCTGCTCAGGGCGTGCGAGCCCTCGAAGACGCCATCGCGAAACAGCTGCTGGAATCGCTGACGCAGTTGTCCGAGGCAGAGAGGCAGGCGCCGATGATTCAGCAGCGCGTAATCGAAAGCGCCCGACGGGTTGCCGAGGATCTGTCGACCGAAGACGAGTCGCTGGTTCATGTACCCTTCATCGGCGTCGCCGAAGACGGCAGATCGGTCCACTTGAAGCGGTCGTTTACGTCCGACGAGTTTGAAGAGTTGTATATCGACATCCTGCACGGTGGCATCGGTGCATGCCGGGACGCGCTGGCGATGGCGGAGATCGAAGCGGACAGCCTGGACGCTGTCCTGATTTGCGGGCGGGGAGCGAACTACCCGGGGACGCAGGATGCGCTCACGTGGTTGTTTCACCAGCCCTGTGAAGTGTTGGACGCGCCAATCGGCGCAGCAGCGCGCGGTGCAGCTTTGATCGGAGACGCCCTCGTTGCCGACTCTTCGCGGCATGTTGTTCTCGACGCGGCACCGTTTGAGATATCGGTCACCACGCCGGAGCTCGGCGCCTCCGTCGTTGTTCCCGCCTTCGCGCCGCTTCCCTTTGCGTCTTCGGTGCGACTTCCAACGTCCCGTGACGGGCAGTCTTCGATGAAGATGCTGGTCGAGTACTGTGTGCCCGGTCATTCGAGGAGTATTCTTGGAGACCTCACGCTCTCAGGATTCGGTGGCGGTGAAGCCGGCCGGGACGGCGCTACCGTTCGAGTAGAAATGGGTGACGACTTCGGTATCCGCGTATCGGCAAAGGTGCGCGATGACGACGCAGGGCGCCGCATCGTGCGCGACTCGACTCCGCCTCTAGGCGCCGAGGCTGTAGCGGCGGCCAGGAAGCGGCTCCGGGCCGCGACAAACGGCTGACCGGATCGCGAACCGGACAGCGAGCGACGCCCCTACGATCCGTTGGCGGCCGGTGAGGT
>JAUICO010000167.1 GCA_030427825.1 bacterium
TTCTCGCCCTACCTGTAGATTCTCATCTCAGTCCGCGGAGTCCGTGCACCACATGGCTTCACCTTGCTGGTTCCATGTACAGCCGGCGTCATTGCACGCGGTAGCGTCGAAGCAGCCACCGCAGTTGCCGCTTCCGCAGGGCTCCGGGCAGTCGTCACGGAAGCAGGAGATGTCCTGCAGGTCGCAGTCGCTCGTGCACGCATCCGCCTCAGGCTGCCAGGTGCCGCCGCTCGCGAGGCAGTCCTCACAGGTCGCCGGCGCACATGCCATCTCAGTGCACGCCCAGTGGCCGCTTTCACAGCTACAGGTGTTGCAGCCGTCATTCGCGGGACGACTGTCACCATCTGCGCAGGCAGGCACTCGCACCGGATCACCGCTGTCATCCGCGCACACGCCGTCTTCGTTACACTGCGTCGCACCGAATGCGGCGACGCAGTCATCAAACCTGACGCATGTGACTTCCTGCCCGCCGGTTGTCAGCGCATCATCTTCATCGTTGTCGCATGCGACGAACGCCACAGACACGACAAGGCTCAGCAGGATGGCGGCGATACGCCGGATTCGATTCTGTATCTCCACGACGACGACTCCTTTCTCGACTCAATGAGCCAATCCTGAACATCATCCATAGCAGAATCCCGGACAGGGCTCGACACAACGCATGCACCCTACACCTGTGCATGCGAGCGCGAAACGCCGGCCCCGGGCAGGGGCTTCAGCGCGTCAGTACCGATACACCGGCATCGGCTGCACTTCAGGCAGGGTCTGTGGTCGCGGGTCCGGGTCGACGTGCTGCTCGGTAGGCGGGAGCGGGATCTCTTCCGCTTCGGAGTCGTCCTGCGAGTCCTCACTCTCCGTGCTGTTCGGCTCCCTCGTGCCGTCACTCGGCGGCGTCTCTGCAGCCTCATCAACAACAGGCGTGGGCTCACCGGCAGCGGCCTCGGCGTCGACACCCGGCAGGGTTCCGCTGCGCCACTGCGCGTGGCCGCGCTCGCTGCCGAGTTTGCCGAGGACGATGTCCAGGTGCAGACCGATGCTGAACAGAGTCATGCCGTAGGTACCGTTGCCGAGGTCGTACTCTGATGTGGTGACCGTGCGACGCAGGACCTGCTGCATCTTCGCGTCGGCGATCATTCGATAGCGACGGCTGAGAATCACATCGCCGCCGATCGCGAACTCAATGCGGTGTCCGTCAGGCGACGCGGTGTCGATGGTAGAGTCGGGGACAGCCCCCTGCTGGTAGCCGGCCATTGCCCAGCCGAGCACCCGCTCCGAGATCGCGTAGTCAGCGAGGAGGGACGCCGAGACCGTGTTGTGCCAGTCGCGCTTGAGGGTGAGAGTTGCGGTGTCGGGCAGACCGATGGCTTCCTGTCGCAGCTGCTCGGACTTGATGACCACGTCGAAGGTGTCGATCGTCGACCACATCCCATATTCGAGGTTCAGACCCAGCTCGACACGGTCAGATACGCGATATGCGAGGCCGGCAAAGATTCGATTCGGAACGGTGAAGGAGATCGACGCCTCGCCCTCGATCAGCGGATCGAACTGCAGGCCCTGCGCAGCAAGGTCCTGCGTGAAGAAGTCGTCGTCCATGTTCAGCTCAAAGGTGCCGCGAAAGTGCATCACCGCAGAGTGATGGTATGACACCGCGAGACGCACTCGATCGGCGAGACGCGCCGCAATACCCACGTTGAACGTAACACCGCGTGCAACGGCTCCGCTGATCTGCGTTGGTCGCGCCAGCACGTCGAGCTCGCGCACCCCCACGGGAGCATCCGAGCCGAAGTCATTCTCCTGATTGACCGGAGGTCCGGCGAGGCCCGCACCCAGGTCGTCGAGGGTCGCAAAGTCCGAGATTTTCTCCAGCTCTGCGATGCCGATCAGGTAGCCTACCCCGGCTCCGAAAGAGAAGTTGTCGCTGACGCGGTACGCCAGAGACCCGCCTGTCGCGATGACCGCGATCGTGGCATTCTGCACCTGAAATCGTTGCGCGCCGTCTTCGTCGAAGTCGATAAGCGCCACGAAGGGGGCGAAGAGGCCGACGCCCGCGACCAGGCCGCTGTCTCCGAAAGGGATCGCCAGCGAGATGTCCGGCTGCGGGCCGGCGATGAATGTGTTGGTAGCCTCCGACTCTCCTGTCTTCGAAGGGTCAACGGCGCTCGCGTCAATCGGCAGGGCGAAGTCAAAGGAGTCGGACTGCTGGTAGAGGCCGTATCGCTGTCGTGTGTATCGAACACTGCCCAACACAAGGTTGGCGCCCAGCATGAGTCGGGGCTGTTCGATGAAGGCCAGCTGCGCCGGGTTCCAGAATGTCGCTGCCGGATCGACATTGTTTGTTCCGGAACGCGTTGTGCCGACAACCGGCGCGCTCAGCCCGGATGCCGCCGCATGCTCAGCGAGCCCACACACGCCGAGAGTCACCAGCACGACGCACAGTTTGCGCAACCTATCGGACACGTGTCACTCCGATGGCGATGCGGCTGTCACTCGGTTTCTCGCGAAAACGCAGCTCAAAGGTGCGGCCTTCGTCGTCGGCACAGAAGAGGATGTCGCCGCTCGAGACAGCGACCCGCTCATGACCGCTTGAGGGCAACACCTCAGACACCTTGTTGGTAAGATCAATGTCGCTGAAGAAGCCCGGGCTCTCGTAGTTGTAGTCCCGTGTCGGCAGCCCTTCGTCGTCACGGGCGATGTCCTGCGCGGTGACAAATTGCAGATAGTCCTGCTGCGCCTCGGGGTCTCGCACGTAGTAGAAATCTGCGTCACCGACGGTGTTGTCGACGATCAGAGATGCCACATCGACCAGCGCGGACGGGTCCGCCTCGAGGTTTTCGCGAATTGTCTCCTCGATCGTCGCGGTATCAACGCCGACCGCGACGTCGCTCAGCGTAAAGGCAACGTTGCCTTCGCCCTCAGCCAGGCCGCCGTCGTGCAGTCGTACCTGCGCAACTTCGAGAAGCACATCCCACACGTATTGCGGCGCCGGCGGCGAGCCGAGCCCACCGGTCGTGTAGATTTCGGCCCACCCGTCTTCGACGAATAGAGTGAAAGCCGGGTCCTCTTCTCCGTGCAGAAAGTACTCAATTTCACTGTCAAGATCGTCAAAGAGATCTCGCGCACCACCGATCAGCATGCGCTCCAGAGACCATGTCGGCAGCTGCCAGGCAGGCGAGTTTCCGGTGCTGTCCGGGTGGGGCGATCGGCCGCCGTCGACGAAGCCGTCGTGCTCCAGAATCTGGAATGTCATCTGCTCGATCACCGGCACGCCGGGCACGAGGCCCTCAACGGTCAGCCAGTCCGGGTCATCGAAGTCGAAGAGGTGGTCGACCTGACTTGCGATCGAGTTCACGCTCGCACGTGTGGCGTCACCCAGATCGATACCCTTGAAGGGCAGCGCGTTGACGTTGGCCCGCACGGTCATGGCAAAGTTGTCGTCAAACACCGCGCTGGAGACGTCACCGACGATAAACCCCGGGTGGTACACTCCGTCGACAATGGTGGGCCCAAAGCGCGTCGAGAGTGTGCGAAAGTCCGAGGCCGCGTCGGCCAGAGTGACAGGCAACGAGCCGGGCGTCACCGGATACAGGCCCTCGGGATTGTCCGCTGTGACCGGGCCACGGCGTTGGCTGACATTGGGGTGCGCGCCGATCACGTTGGTCAGGATGGCTTCAGCGATGCTGTCCGGTGTCAGGAAGGTGTCTTCGACGTTGATTTGCAGCATGTCCGCCAGCACCGCCGCCGGAGATACGCCGATGACCGGCGACAGGTCGATCACCCGTTCGAAGCTGGTCCCGCTGAGGTCTGCGTTGTCAGGCGTCGTGTTCAGCAACGCCTGCATATTTCGCGCTGCGGGATCGAGGGTGCTCGGATCCAGCGCCTGAATCTGCGCCAGCGCGTTGTCCAGAAGTCGCGGGGAGCTCTCTCCGTTCGACAGATCCAGGTCCAGCAGCCACAGGGTCTCCTGGACTTCGGTGGGCAGCTCGAGGAGATCCTGCTTGGTGAATGTCTCGGTGAAGTTGGTGACGTTGAATTCGATGTATCGCAGCTCGACCTCAACCGTCTCGCCGACTTCGAGGGGCGCCGGCACGCGCGGGCGATCCAGGGGTTCCGAGCAGGCGCAGGCGAGCAGAAGTATCGCGATGACTGCTGCGACGATGTGTGGGGCCGGGGGGGTGAGGTCCTTCATTGCGCCACCACAACGATCTCGATGCCACCGTCGATGCGGCCGACAATATCAAGCTGATAGCGTCCACCTTCGTCATCCTCGAAGAACACGCGGGTGCCTGCGGACGCCGAGATCTTCTCGTGCGTCGTGTCCGTAGTGCCGGTCATTACGCCGCTCGTCGACACGCGGGTGGTCAGCGCTGCGTCCGAGAAAAAGCCGGGGCGCGCGTAGTTGTATGCTTCGTCGGTGTCACCGGCGTGCCGAAAGAAGAGGAATCCGCCGACACCGATCGACGAAGGCACGTAGTAGAAGTCAACGCCCGAGCCGGCGACGCCCCCATCACCAAACACCAGCTCAGAGAGTGTAGCCTCCTGCTCCTGCAACTTCGGAGTCAGGGCCTCGATCAGGTCTTCGGCGGTCAGCCCCACGGGGATGCGCTCCAACGCAAACTCTGTGTTTGCTTCGCCCTCGGCGAGCCCGCCGTCGTGCAATCGTACCTGGGCGACTTCCATCAGTACATCCCACGCGTAGGTCGGATCCGGCGGGTTGCCCACACCGCCCGAGGTCGAGACCGTCAACCAGCCGTGATCCCAATCGATCACCGCTGCGTCGTTGATCGAGCCGGCGTCATAGCGAATCGTGCGCCGGTAGTTCTGGGCCGCGTACTGCGGTGAGAAGCGCCGAAACACAGCCTCTGCCACGAGGGACTCAATGACCCAGGGGTCCGCGCCCCACACCGTTGAGCTGCCGCGATAGATCCCGTTCGCTGCGTCATGCACGTTTGCGAACCGGTCAGAGCCCGCGACGAAGAGCTGCGGCGCCTCGAGAATAAACATGCGAATATCTACGACCGGCTCGTCGGTGATTCCCACGACGCTGAAGGTATCCGGGTCATCAAAGTTGAAGTTCAATACCTGGTCGCCCGAGAGGACAAAGAGAAAGTCCTTCGAGGCGGCAGAAGCGTCGTAACCCTCATGAGCGCTGAGATTGGAGTCTGCGGCCACACTCATCAGGAAGCCGGACTCAAACACTTCGCTGTAGATCGCACCATCGATAAAACCGGGATGCCCGCCGACAGGCCCGTAGCGCTCGCCCACCGGACCCAGATCATTCAGCGCATCACCCAGTGAGATCGTCAGGATCGCGTCGCCATCATCATTCGTTTCGGCGTTGGGGTGGGTGAGTATCAACTGCTCAAGGATGACATCAGCGACCGCCTCGATCGTCAGAAACTCGTCCTGAACACCGACGTTCATCAGATCGGCGAGAATGCGCGGTGACGGCAGGCCGATCGCGTTCGCCAGGTTCAGCATCGGCTCCAAACTGGTACCGCTGAGATCCGCCGTATCCGAAGTCATGTTCACAAGACGGTATAGATTCCACTCGGCGTCTGACCACTGCGTCGTATCGACGCCGTATTGCGCCGGCGACCGGATCGCGTTCAGCGCCTCAATGAGGAAGGGGCGCATCTCAATCTCGGCCATGACCAGCTCGTTTGCATCCTCCGGCGAGAGCAGGGACTCGAGCCCGAAGCGATCGAGGTCGAGCTGCGCCGCGCCGCCGCTCTCTGCCGGCTCCAGAAGGGTCGTTACCCGGTCGCGCACAACACGCAGAACACGAACGCCTTCGTTGCCGGCGTGGTCCACCGCAACCACGCGAATGTCGTTGCTCCCTACGATCAGTCGCAGAGGCCACGACCAGGTGCCGTCAAAGGGAATCGCCGTCGTCCCCGTCGCGCCGGTTTCGATGCGCATCGACCGCACTCCATTCGCATCACTGACGGTTCCGGCGATCGTCAGAACCGCCTCTGTCGTGTTGAATTCGGTGTCTGGCGGCTCGGTCACTGCGATGCTCGGGCCCATGCCGTCGTGAAGGATAGGGGCGCGGGCCTGCTCAGAACGGCCGTCGCTATCCTTAACCGTGGCCGTAATCGTGCTCGCGGCGTCCGGCGCAACCTCGACGGCACCGACGAAGCTTCCATCCGACTGCACGGTGGCGTCAACCGGGCCTCCGC
>JAUICO010000028.1 GCA_030427825.1 bacterium
CCTGCTGTCGCTCTGTTGCGTATTCGTATTGTTGACGGCGTACGCCTGCTCGGCGGACGACGGCGATATGGGCAGCGCTGATGTTGACGCCGGCTTCGATGGCGGGCGCGACGATGTAGGAAACGGCGCGGACTCCGGCGCCGACATCGGACCTTCGTGCCTCTCGAGCGAGCCCGGCGTCGACAGCGACGGCGACGGATTGAGCGATGCCATCGAGGACCCCGACCGGGACTGCGATGCGGATCCCGGCGAGACGTCCACGCGCTACGCCTGCACGGATGCCGACTATCTCGATGACGGCCAGGAGGATATCGACGGCAACGGATTCTGGGACGTCGAACGCGGAGAATTTAACCCGCGAACCAACGACTCGGATGACGACGGCATCCCGGACGACGAGGAAGCCCTTGCTGCGGTATGCGTCCGCCGAGAGCGTGCGATCTTCGGCACCGCACGCCTTGCTACGAGCGACGGCCTCACGATCGGTACACAACCCGGATATGGCAGCGTTGAATTGGCAGGCACTGCGACGGTTCTCATTCGCTCATCCGACGAGGTTCCGGGCAGCCTGATCGGTGGCATCGTGGACACGGAAGACGGCGTCATTCCTGTGCCGTCGGCCGTCTTCGCTGAGCTCGCCGAGCTCGGCTACGTCACCACGTTGCACTCAGAGTCCGCTGACGAAATCTCCTGGGACCTGCGTTTTGATGTTCATGGGCCGGACGGTGCTGACGAAAGTGAAGTGATCGGTATTGTTCTTGCGTTGATGGGGCTGGACGTCGGCAGTTCGATGCCGCCGGAGTCCGTGGTGGTAAGTCGCCTGGGCGTCAGAATGCAGGCCTCGTTTGACGGTCAGCGAACCCGGATTGTCGCTGCGTTCTCCGATGGCGGCGCCGCAGATGCGTGGTTGGATGTTGTGGACAGTCGGGCACTCACGAGCGGTTCGCGCGACACGCTGCGCACACAGTGCGAGGAGCTCGCGCCGGCGGAACAGGGTGAGTTGAACCTGGTTGTCGCGGTAGCGCCCTCGGCGATCGCTGAGAGCATTGTCGGAGAAGTCCTTGAGCAGCTCACAAACCTGGTTGCGCTGCGGCGTGCGCAGGATCTCCCCACTCGGATTTGGATCGTTCCCACGTCCGGGCACCTCGAAGGCGCGACAGGGGCTCCGCTCGGGGGCGCCGCCTATACTTCGGTGGACGCGGCTGCGGCTGCGCTGGAGACCGGACTCGGCGGGCAGGACCCACGTGTGTGGCTGAACCTCCAGGCTTTCATCAATGGCGGGTGGTTGGGAAGTTCGGAAGCGACGTTCATCGTGCTCGCGGGCCGCGAGGATACGGAGTTTCGTGAGGGCGAATATCTGGGCAGGGATGGCAACTCGGCGCTGCCCGTGCAGACAGACTCCGAGGTCACAGAGCATCGTCTTGAGTACTACTCCAGTGGTCTTGCACCCTTGAGCGGGCGATTGCTCATCATCGCACCCGGACCCGATGCGGGAAGTCATTGCGCGCGCCTCGACGGAGCCGGCAATCGACTGGGCGTGGACGCAGGCGATGTTGAGGGTCCGCCGGTCGACGCGGCGTTCTCGTTTCAGTCGATCATCCGGGAAGTCGGCGGCGAGTTTGTAGACGCATGCAACCCACGGGCAGCGGTGCTCGCGACCGGAATTCTGGAGCGCGCGGCTCGCACACACCACTGTGAGGCACCGACCCGCGCGGCGATCAATGGAACCGTCCTGATCGCCGGCGAAGCGCAGGAAGTGCAGTCACAGAGCTGGGCTGACGGGCAGGTCTGTCTGGATGAGTTCCGAGACCGGAACACGGACTTTATCGCGCCGGACAGCTTCCGCGTCGCGTCGGCTGTCTCCGGAGCCCGCGTTGTACGTTGGGGCGGTGAGGAGATGCTTGAGCTTCCGGCCGGAGTCACCCCCGGCGACGGCAACGAAACAGGCCCCTGTGCGGCGGTCTCCTACGGCTTCTGGGACGATTGACCGCCCGGGAATCGCGGCGTGCCCTGTCGCGTTTCGCTTTGTGCAATATTCGATACTCTCAGCAGCGGCTGGTATGTGTCGCGAGATGAAGAACAAACGCAAAGCAACGCACGGCAGTATTCGCCGACGCAGCGGCGTCACCGGGCCGCTGTTGCTGTGCACAAGAGCGCAGGTCTCTGTGGTGCTGGCCGCGATGGTCTCCCTGATGGCCGTAACCGGTGTGAACGCAGGCAACACGACGCTGCCGCTGCTGGTTCATGACACCCCGAACCCATCGCAGGCACCGGCCGGGTGGTGGTCACGGGCGGACGGGCAGACAGCTCCCGACCGGCTGACCCTCGCGCTCGTCGACGCGGGCGCTGTCCAGTCGCCTGCAGCGATGTCTGAGCCCCTCAGCTCGGTATATCGAAGCGCGCGAATCTCGGAGGTCAACCGGGCCAATCTCGCGGGGCTCTACGGATGCGACACGGTGATAACCGGGACGGCTACGCTCGCGCAGAATCGCGTCGGCTGGCTCGGCGGAGTCCGCGCGAGATACGATATCAGCGCAGATCTCATCGATGTTGCCGCGAACACAGTGATCGCCCGCATCGAAGTAGTAGGGGCGGGCTACGCGGACAGCGAAGAAGCCGCAGCACAGTTGGCGGCAGACGACGCAGCCACACGAATCGCCGCCGCGCTACGTCCTGCGGCCGGTCCCGCGCCGTCCCACGAAGGTGCCCTGATTGTGATCCACTCCTCAGGCAGCGCCGGCCCTTTCGTTGCCTTTCGGTCCCGCGTGCTGGGCCTCCCTGTGGTCGACGGAGTTCGTGAGATCTGGGCCCGAGAAGGCGCAGTGGCGCTGGCGGTTGATAGCGCCGACGCGGAATCCGCGCTCCGAGCGATCGGCGCCCTTGAAGGGCTGGCTGATAGCGACGTCGTTGTGCGTAGCATGCAGCGCACCGGCGACATCGTCGAGGTCAGGGTGGGAACACCGGTCGCGGATACCGATGGTTGGTAGGTGGGCCGCTCCGGCTGTCGCTGCGATGGTGTTCTGCCTGGGGTGTTGGTCGCCCGCTGTGGCCGACGACTACACGTTTACCTCAGGACTGCCGCCGGCGCAGACGAGCGATGAGTTTCAACGCGGGGTGGCGTTGGGCGCATACTTCCGCGACGAGGGACGCGCCTACGAATCGTATCTGTGGGAGATGCGACGCGCCGGTGCGGACAGTGTGTCCCTGGTTGTCGCCTGGTCTCAACAGGACGTGCGATCTACGGAGATCGCACCGGCGGAGTCCCGCACCGCGCGCGACGAGGACCTGCGGCGTACAATCCAATTCGCGCGCGAGATGGGTCTGCGGGTGATGCTCTTCCCAATCCTGCATGTCGAAGAGCGCTCGATGGGCGAATGGCGTGGGCGCCTGCAGTCTACCGATGTCGATGCGTGGTGGGCCTCGTATCGACACTTCGTGACGCACTACGCGCGTATCGCCGCAGAGGAGGGCGCGTCGGTGTATTCCGTCGGCTCGGAGCTCAGTTCGACGGAGATTGCGGACGAGGCTCGCTGGCGTGAGCTTATCGCCGAGGTGCGTACTCTGTTTGACGGGCAGTTGATCTACTCTGCCAACTGGGATCACTTCGATAGGACGCCATTCTGGGATGCCGTCGACCTCTTCGGAGTGTCGGCATACTACGAGCTCACCGAAGAACCCGAGGACCCGACAGACGTCGACATCCTTGTGGATGCCTGGGGTCCGGTCGTCGAGCGACTTGTCGCCCACTCTCAGAGCGTCGATCGCCCCATCGTGCTGACCGAGCTCGGGTATGCGAGCCAGCATGGCGCCGCCGCGCACCCGTGGAACTACACGCACAGCACCGACGTTGATCTCGGGTTGCAGATGGAGCTCTACGCGGCTGCCTTTCTCGCGTGGCGAGGCCGCTCCGAGCTGGCCGGTGTGTACTTCTGGACCTGGTTCGGCGACGGTGGCGCCACGGATTCCACCTACTGCCCGCGTCAGAAGCCTGTAGAACAGGTCATCCAGCATTGGTTTGCTCTGCCATGAAGTGTGTTGTCGTATACAAAGTTCCGCGCATCGACAGACTGCGTGACGAGCGACCAGAGCGCGAAGCGGAGCTCCGCCGTGAGTCTGGGGGACTCGTGCGCGGGCTTGAGATCGCCGCAGACCGGCACCGCGCCTCTCTCGACACCGTCCACTCCGTCCTGACCCGCCGTGGTGTCGAGTTTGAGTCCTGGTCACAAGACGAGTTCTCAGGCCGTGATGGATCCGCGGACCTGGTAATTACTGTGGGGGGAGACGGTACCGTTCTGGACGCGTCACATACGATTCGGGAGTCGCCGTTGCTTGCTGTGAACTCGAACCCCGGGCGCTCCGTTGGCTACTTCTGTGCCTGCGATGCCGATGAGTTCGCGCAGCATCTGGAGGAGTTTGCGACAGGCCGGGCCGGCATGACGGTGCTTCATCGGCTTGAGATCCGGCTGAACGACAGTCTCATCGAGATTCCGTGTCTCAATGACCTCCTCGTCGCAAACAGCAACCCGGCGGTCATGTCACGGTATGAGATCACGGCCGGTGAACGGAGCGAGACTCAGGCCTCCAGCGGTGTGTGGATCAGTACACCCGCGGGCTCCACCGGCGCGCTTCGTTCCGCGGGCGGTCCGGTCATGCCCCTCGGTGGTGCGATGCTGCAGTACCTGGTCCGTGAACCGCACATGCCCCGCGAGGTCTCGTACCGGCTGCTGCGCGGTGTGCGCCACATGCGTGAAGGGCTCGAGCTGCAGAGTCTGATGGACGACGGCCGCATCTATATCGACGGACCGCACAAAGACCTCCGCTTCAACATCGGTGACCGGATGTCGCTATCCGCAGGGCCGACCCTGTCGATGGTGAACCTGATCCCGTCCCTGCGAGGGCGCTAGGTCAGTTTCGATCGTGCAGACCGGGCGATTTTTTGACCCGGCGCCCCGAAGGTCGGATGATCACCGCCTGGGACAGTGAAACACCGCAGACGGGCGCAGTTCGGCGTCATCGTAGCGTTTCACGAATCGTATCGAGGTAGGTGTATGGCTAAGGACCTTGTTCCGACACGGATGGCAGTTCTCGCAGTGGCAGCTGCGCTCTTCATCGGGTCAATGGCGTTTGTCGCAGGAATGATCGCCGGCGAGAACCGGGACGCTCCGATCGACGCGGAGATCGAACGTCACTACGAGAGCGAGCAACAGATGCGCTATGCGATCAAGGCCCCGGTCGCCGCAGACACATTCACGTTCTACGACGAGTATCTGGAGCGCGCGCCGGAATTCGATGACCGGCTCGCGCTGAATCACTAGACCGTGTCACTCTTGAGATGATCGGACGAAAGCACAGCGTGAGTCGTCGGAGCAAGGACGAGAGCAGGGACGATGCGTCGCATCGTTGATCATCGCTGACGCCGAGCCTGCTGGTACTGCGACGCAGGCGAAGGACAGCTTAGAAGGTCAGAGTACGGGTGCTGCAGTCAGTCGACGGCTCGCCCGGACAGCGCCGGGTACGGCGTCGGCCCGGGTACTTACTCGGTCCAGTCGTCTTCGAGGTCTTCCACAGTGTCGGTCACTTCGTCGACCATATCGCCGAACTCGCTGTCGTCTGACCCGCTTTCCGCATCTTCGTCGTCGAAGCTGTCACTATCGTCTCCAGCGCCGTCGTCGCTGTCGTTCTCGTCGTCCGGATCCTCGTCTACGCACCAACCCGGGTCATAGGCACGTGGGTCGTCCGGCGGCAGCTCCGGGCAGACGTCCTCATCCTGTTCGGCGTCATTCTCCCGCGAGAGTGCGGTCTGCATGATGTCCGGCCGACCATCGTCAGTGCGCGCAAACTGCCAGTTGTCGACGATGCCGTCACGGTCGCGGTCGCGGCCGACACGGGTCAGCGCTCCTCCGACGTAGAACTTCCAGGTGTCTATCTGCCCGTCCGCATCTTCGTCGAGTTCGATTCGGTGCAGTACACGTGTTCGGTAGTGCCGGAACTCGTCGAAAATGCCGTCGCCGTCGTAGTCGATGTCCTTGCGGGCGAGGGTGCCGCGCTCGTAGTGCAGCTCGTAGTCGAGGACACCATCGAAGTTGATGTCCATCTGCTCGTTCCGAAGGCGGCCGAACTCGTCGTAGTGCCGGACAACATCGATGTTCCCATCGAAGTTCATGTCCTGCTCTTTTCGAACCAGCTGCAGGCTGTCCGCATCCTTCGGGTCGATGGACGGGCGGTCGATAATGTTACCGTCTTCGTCCAGAACGTAGTGGTAGTGGAACGCGTCTCCGATCGTATCGTGGTTGATGTCGAAGCGCTCCATGAGGAGCCCGTCGCGCGTGTACGTTCGGTCGATACGGGCCGCGCGTTCCTCGGTCGGCTCCTCTTCGACGACGGTAGGTCCGCCGCATGCAGGAAGCAAAAAGGCGGCCGCCAGTGCAGACGAAGCCATTCGTGAGGTCATGCTCATCAGTTCGTGTCCTCTGATTCGTTCAGTATTCAGTCCGGCACATCGTGATGGGCCATCCTGAGCATCGGTCGGCGGTTGACACGATCAGTGCGCGAACGTAGTCCGGCGCCCCTGTGCTTCCGCGCTTTCCGCGGAAAATCAGCTACCACCGTGAGCGGCACGACTCAAGGGCCGCGCCGTCGGCCGAGCGATTTACAGCGGCCGAATCCCGCAGGAGCAGTGAGACCCGGATGGACCAGAAGTTCGTACGAAACTTCTCGATCATCGCACACATTGACCATGGCAAGTCGACCCTCGCCGACCGCCTGCTTGATGCGACTGCGTCACTGACCGAAAGAGAACGCTCGGCCCAATTCCTGGACAACATGGAGCTGGAGCGGGAACGTGGGATCACGATCAAAGCACAGGCTGTGCGGCTTCTCTATCCTGCAAAGGATGGGAACACCTACGAGCTGAACCTCATCGATACGCCCGGGCACGTCGACTTCAATTACGAAGTCAGCCGTAGCCTGGCCGCGTGCGAGGGCGCTATTCTGGTCGTCGATGCGACCCAGGGCGTCGAGGCGCAGACCCTCGCCAACGTGTATCTCGCCCTCGACAACGATCTCGAGATCATTCCCGCCATCAACAAGGTCGATCTTCCGAGCGCCGACGTGAACCGTGTGGTCGAGGAGATCGAAGAGGTCATCGGCCTCGATGCGTCGGGTGCGATCCCGTGCTCCGGAAAATCCGGCATTGGCATCGACGAGCTCCTCGAATCCATCGTCGAACACATCCCGCCCCCGGGCGGAGACCCCGAGGCGCCGTTACAGGCTCTGGTGATCGACTCGTGGTTCGACTCCTACCGCGGCGTGATCTCGCTGATTCGCGTCGTGCAGGGGCGACTCAAGAAGGGCGACCGCATGCTCTTGATGGCGACCGGCGCCAGGGGTGAGTGCCAGGATGTTGGCGCTTTCATGCCGTTCGCCGCGTCTGTCGCCGAGCTGAAGGCAGGCGACGTCGGCTTCGTGGTGACCGGTATCAAGGACGTGCAGCTGACCAGGATCGGCGACACCCTGACGCACCCTGACCGGCCTGCGAGTGAGCAGCTCAAGGGCTTCCAGGACGTCAAACCGAACGTGTTCTCGGGCATCTTTCCCATCGACCCGAAGCAATATGAGGAGCTGCGAGATTCCCTCGATAAGCTCAGCATCAATGACGCCGCACTCAGCTGGGAGCCGGAGACGTCGGACGCCCTCGGCTTCGGGTTTCGGTGCGGCTTTCTGGGACTTCTCCACATGGAGATTATCCAGGAACGGCTCGAGCGCGAATACAACCTTTCGCTCATCACCACCGCTCCTACCGTCGTCTACGAGCTGACCGACGGTGACGGCAACGTGACCTTTATCGATAACCCGAGCCGCCTTCCGGACGTCGGCTCGATCGAGACGTTCGCCGAGCCCTGGATACTGGCGAGCATCCACCTGCCGCCGGAGTTCGTGGGCGCAGTCATCGCGCTCTGCGAAGAACGCCGCGGCGTGCAGGCCGACCTCTCCTATCTCAACGCGAACCGCGTGGTGCTCAAGTACGAGCTGCCGCTCAACGAGATCGTGTTCGACTTCTTCGACAGGCTGAAGTCGGTCTCCAGAGGATACGCATCCTTCGACTACGAGCCGATAGGGTATCGCGACGGGAAGCTCGTACGCCTCGATGTGATGGTCAACGGCGAGCGCGTCGATGCGCTCAGTGTCATCGTCCATCGCGACCACGCCTACCATCGCGGCCGCGCGTTGGTGAAAAAGCTCAAAGAGATCATCCCCCGCCAGCAGTACATCGTCGCGGTACAGGCAGCCCTCGGCAACAAGGTGATCGCCAGGGAAACGATCAAGGCATTTCGCAAGAACGTGACCGCAAAATGCTACGGCGGCGACATCTCCCGTAAGCGCAAACTCCTCGAGAAGCAGAAAGCCGGCAAGAAGCGAATGAAGCAGGTCGGGAATGTAGAGATACCTCAGGAAGCGTTCCTTGCTGTGCTGAAGACGGAGTAGCAATGGCCGACGAAGCCGCACAGTATACAAGGACCGATGCGAAAGCCCTGAACAAGGGCGCCGGTCAGCTGCTGAAGCGCGCTCGGAAGCACGTCAGCGACGCAATCGTTGAAGAGGTCGAAGCCGGTCGGGCCACGCTCGTTGCGGCGATCGCGACCGGTGACTTTCAGGCCGAAGCCGCAGCTCTTGACGCGCTGGTCGACAAGAAGCTTGGCTTCGCCCGCAAGTCAGCGTTTCGAGAATACGCAGAGGCGATCGGGTTTGCGCTGCTCATTGCGCTCTCCCTTCGCGCGGCGATCTTCGAACCCTATCGAATCCCATCGAGCTCGATGGAGGAGACGCTGCTCGTCGGCGACCGGGTGGTGGCGTCGAAGCTGGCCTACGGCTTCCGGATCCCATTCACCTCGCGATTTCTCTTTCGATGGGGAGAAGGGCACCGCGGCGATATTGTGGTCTTTCAGTTTCCCCGTCGTCAGGCGATCACCCGAACCCGCATGGGCCGCTTGATGCAGAGCCTGGACCGCATTCAGGCGCGAACCGGCGAAGTGCCGGACGCGCTCTCGCCATCCACCGTGCGACAGAGCTCGGGCTCCCCCTTTGGCGACGAAGAATTCCGAGACGCCTGGGGCGGGGGGTTTCGGTACGAGCTGCTCGCCACAGACGCAGCGACTGAAGCTGCCGCCGCGGATGGCGCTGCCTGGCGGATTTCGAGCGCGGGACCCGATCGCGACTGGGGCACAGCCGACGATATCACCAGCGACCAGGTAAGGACGAGCTTCAGCCGCGGGGCGCCATGCCGAATCGACGACGGCAGCCTTCGACGTCGCAAGAACTACATCAAGCGCATCGTAGGATTGCCCGGCGAGACGATCGAGCTGCGACAGGGACGCCTGTACATCGACGGGATCGCGACCGAACGACTCGCAGAGCATCCAGAGGCATTTCCCCTGCCAAATGGTATGGTGACGCAGGGTATCCGCGCTGAGGAACGCTTTGATAACGGCCGCGAGTACGAAATCCAGTACGCGATCAATCCGCGCACAGACTTCGGACCCTACCGGGTTCCAGAAGGACACTACTTCATGATGGGCGACAATCGGGACTTCAGCGCCGACAGCAGGTGCTGGGGACCGGTGCCCATCGACAACTTCAAGGCCCGAGCGCGCTTTGTTGTGCTGAGCTCCGGGAGCGGGTTTCTCAACATCCGTACTGATCGAATCATGCACAGGGTTCGTTGAAGCTTCGCGCCCCTGCCACCTTGCGCGAGTTGGGATTGCATGGTTGATCGCCGCTGCTTATGCGGCAGGTGCCTGCGGTGATTGTTGCCGCGGCTCCGCAGCAAGAAATCACGTCCTGTAGGAGTAGATCTGTGAAACCCGCCTTGCTTGTCCTCGCCGACGGCACGCACTTTGAAGGTGAAGCGCTTGGATACGAGGGGGAGTCGATCGGTGAGGTGGTCTTCAACACCTCAATGTCCGGCTACCAGGAGATCCTGACCGATCCCTCGTACAGCGGCCAGCTGGTTACGATGACGTCGGTTCATATCGGAAATTACGGGGTCAATCCGTGGGATGTAGAGTCCGATGGCGTGCGCGCCGGCGGCCTGATCGTGCGTGAGGCCTCGCGCCGCGCTGCGAATTTCCGCGCGACCGCGACCCTGCAGGAGTACCTCTTCGACAGCCGGACAGTCGCGATCTCAGGTGTCGATACCCGCGCCGTGACCCGCCGAATACGAAACGAAGGCGCCGTGATGGGCGCTATCGTTCACGACGCGACTGCGGCCGATGTGGACGACATTGTCGCGCGCATCAAGGCAGCACCGGATTACGGGAGCCTCAACTTCGTCGAGCGCTGTTCCGTCAAAGAGGCGCGCCGCGTGGTCCTCAAGGAAACCGGGGATGCGATTCGGCCCGAGGTCGTCGAATTTGTAGGTACCACGACGCCCTGGCCGGAGCGGCAGTCCGGTCCCGACGTGGCGGTGATGGACTACGGCGTCAAATACAGCATCCTGCGCCTCCTCGTGGAGCGTGGCCTGAGGGTGACGGTGTATCCCCACAACACCACCGCCGAGCAGCTTCTCGGAACCTCGCCGGACGGGATCATGCTCTCGAACGGCCCCGGTGATCCGGCGCGGCTCGACGATGAGGTCAACGAGATTCGAAAGATGCTTGGCCAGAAGCCGGTGTTCGGGATTTGCCTTGGACATCAGCTGCTTGGGCGCGCATTAGGCGGTGAGACCTTTAAGTTGAAATTCGGCCACCGTGGTCCGAATCAGCCCGTCCTGGACGTCGACACAACCCGAGTTCAGATCACCGCACAGAACCACGGCTACGCAGTTCGATTCGGCGCGGATGCTGAGGGGATTGAGATTACGCACACCAACCTGAACGACGGGACGGTCGAGGGGCTGCGAGCCACCTCACACCGTGCGTTCAGCGTGCAGCATCACCCGGAGGCCGGCCCCGGTCCCAGGGATGCGCTCCTCATGTTCGACCAGTTCCACGACGAGATTGCGCGTAGCCTGCGATGACACAGAGCTGGCTCAGTGAGACGTGGCAGAAGTACCGCACGCCGATCGTGCTGCTGGTGCTTGTTGTCGCGCTCGCCGTGGTCTTCCACCACGTACTGCTTCCCTTCTTCGTCGCGCTCTTCATCGCCTTCCTGATCGAGCCGGTGGTTAAGCGCGTCTCGGCGGTCGGCTTTCGAGGCCACAGCATTCCCCGCTGGGCTGCAGTCTTCAGCGTATACGCAGGGATTATCGGTGTGCTCACGCTCTTCACCGTAATCGTTGCACCGCAGCTGGGCCGCGAGTTTTCCGGCCTTGCGACGGACGCCCCGGAGTTCTTTCGGGAGCTCCGCGATGACAAGCTGCCTGCGCTCAGCCGGCGAATCGACTCGCTGATGGACCGCGTGTCGCCGACGCCGATGACCGATGCACCGGTCATCGAAGCGCAGGGCGCCCTGTACGACAGCATTGATGAGGCCGCGATCGATGCCCTCGTGCGCGCCGGCATGACCCCCGGCGAGCGGGCGATGTTCGAGAGCGGCGCGACGACGGTGCAGGTCGACAACCTCCTCGAGCTTGAACAGAACGTACTTCTTCGCCTGCGAACGGATTCCACCGGCGAGGTCTCGGTCATTCTGGCGACCGACTATCTTACGATCTCGCCGAATGAGGACGGTTCCTTCGCTGTCAGTGCGCGCCCGCCGGATGAAGAGGTCGTGCCGTCCGGCGGCATCGACCTGGTGAAGGCGCTCGATGAGGCGCTGACGTCGGCGGTCGATTATTCGGGCGCAAAGGTTTCGGAGTACGTTGCCTTCGGCCAGAAGCTGATCTCTAAGATTCTGGCTGCTTTTTTGAGCATTATTGTGACCTTCATGGTCGCGGCCTTTGTCTCGATCGATGTGCCCGGCATTCAGCGTTTCATACGCTCCCTCTTTCCGACGAGCAGCCAGGCCGGCGTCACGGCGCTGCTCGCTGACCTCAATCGAGGCCTCTCAGGGGTGATTCGCGGGCAGCTGCTGATCTGCGTCGTCAACGGCGTACTTACCGGCCTCGGGCTCTTCATCTTCAAGGTGAAGTTTGCCTTTGTTCTCGGTGTTCTTGCAGGCGTTTTCAGCCTGATCCCCGTCTTCGGGACGATTATCTCGACCGTCCCGTGCGTCCTGATTGGATTGACGCAGAGCTTTTCTACCGGGTTGCTCGTCCTGGTCTGGATTCTTGTGATTCACTTCCTTGAGGCGAACGTTCTCAACCCCAAGATCATCGGGACCACCGCTGAGATTCACCCAGCCATCATCATCTTTGCGCTCCTGGCAGGCGAGCATACCTACGGCCTGATCGGCGCGCTCCTGGCGGTCCCAGTCGCATCCATCATTCAAACCGTGTTCCTGTTTCTGAGGGCGCACTGGGCGGACGATGAAGCGGGTGACGACGATCCCGACGGTAGTGGCTCCGAGAGCGACCCTGCGGATTCGCCACCCTCGGCAGAACGATTGCTCGCGCAGGGAACGTCGTCGTGATTGCCCGTCCGCGCTGTTGTCATCATCGGCTGCAGTTCTCCGTGACTGTGGGGCTGATCGCCGCGTTGCTGATGGTCAGCGGCTGTCGCAGGGGCGGTAGCGACGCAGAGCTCACCGGCGGCACGCTGGTCTTCTCAGATGATTTCGAGCGGAGCAGGATAGGCGACGACTGGCGCGCGGCCGGCTCCGCGTGGGGGATTGAGGACGGTTGGCTCACCGTAGCCGGCGCCGAGAATGACGCGCTCTGGCTGCGCAGTGAATTACCCGAACGGGTTCGGATTGAGTTTCGCGCCAAAGCGTCCAGTGAAGAGGGCGACATCAAATTCGAAGTCTTCGGCGACGGTGAGACACACGAAAGCGGCTACATCTGCATCTTCGGTGGATGGAGAAACAGCCTGAACATCATCGCCAGGCTCGACGAACACGGGGACGACCGCCTGGTGGGTGCTCATGGTCGGACCGTTGAACCCGGGCGCGTCTACGATATGGCGCTCGTCCGTACGGGCAATCGGGTCCGCTGGTTCGTCGACGGCAGGCTGTTCATCGAGTACCGCGACGGTCAGGCGCTTCGTGGGGACGGCCATCGCCACTTCGGATTCAACAATTGGACCGCCCCTGTACGTTTTGACGATGTCCGTGTCTTTGATCTGGGCGCCTCATGAGTGAAAAGACGGAGGCCGATGTGCTGCGGGTGGCGCTATGCCAGCTCAGCTCCGGCGCGTGTGTCGACAGTAACCTCGACGTGATCGCTCGCCGTGTACGAGAGTGTGCGGCCGCGGGCGCTGACCTTGTCGCTTTCCCGGAAAACGCCGGACAGCTGGCTCCTGAAGGGCAGAAGCTGTCCGATGCCGAGCCCGTGGAGGGCAATCAGGTACAGCTCTGCTGCGAGCTCGCCCGGAGCTTCAACGTGGGCGTACTGCTGGGCAGCTTTTCAGAGCTGAGCAGCGACCCGGACCGCGTCTACAACACCAGTGTCCTGATCGACAGGAACGGCAGGGTCATCGCGACGTACCGTAAGATTCATCTCTTCGACGTCGACGTGGATGCGGACACGCAGTTCTGCGAGAGCGATACCGTCCTCCCGGGGGAGCCGGAGCCGGTGGTCGCCGACTTTGAGGGTTGGCGGATCGCGATGACGATTTGCTACGATCTGCGCTTCCCTGAGCTGTACCGCGCTGCCTCGGACGCCGGGGCCGACATACTCGCTGTTCCCGCTGCGTTCACCGCTCGCACGGGAGCCGTTCATTGGGAGGTCCTGCTGCGTGCACGTGCGATCGAGAACCAGGCGTGGGTCATCGCGCCTGCGCAGTGCGGGCACCACTTCGGTCGACGGGAATCCTGGGGCCACAGCATGGTTGTGGACCCCTGGGGCACTGTGGTGGCGCAGAGAGGCGCGTCCGAAGGCGTGGTGTTCGCCGACATCGTTCGACGTGACCTGGCGGCTGCACGCGCACGGATTCCGGCCCTCACGCACCGTCGCCTTCGCTGATCGCAACGTGCGGTGCAGCGCGCCGGCACGCCGGGATATTGCTTGCATGCTCGCGTCCCGGGGACTAGAAGAGCCGCCGTGACGCGCTCACAGGATTGGTCCGCAATCCACCGCCGTTCTTCGGAACGGCTCCGGCAGAGCAGCGTCCGGCCACAGACCCGAACATTGACGGGGTTCTGGCTTTGCCGGGGCCCTGTTTTCTTTTTGTCGCCCGAACACGCAGTCCATGCCCGAAGCGAACACATTACAGGACCGCATCAGCGCGATCGTCGAGCCCATCGCCGACGAGCTGGGGCTTGTTGTGCACGACGTCGAGGTTCATCCGAGCGCCCAGCTCGGAAAGGTCGTGGTGGTGCTGGATCGTCGCGGTGTTGTCGAGCCGGGCAACGGCATCACGATCTCAGAGATTACGTCGGTTACGCGCCAGCTCGGCGACATTCTCGATGCCGAGGATCTTCTCTCTTTCGCATACCGTCTCGAAGTAACGAGTCCGGGAATTGAGCGGGAGCTCAAGCGTCCGAAACACTTTGCCGACAACATCGGCGAGAACGTGAAGCTGGTGTTGCGGCGGGCAACCGCCGACGGCGACAGGGTCCTGCGAGGTGTTCTGCAGGGCACTGAGGGCGACGAAGTAGTTGTTCAATCCGCGAACGGCGATGTGCGCGTGCCGTTCGACGCGATCAAGAAGGCGCGTACCATCTACGACTTCGATTCCGCCGGTAAGAAAAGCCGGGGAGCGCGAAAGGCGCGCGTGAAGTCCCAGACAGCAGAGAAGGCCAATGATGCGAGGTAAGAGGCAATGAACCTTCTTTCAGAAATCGAGCAGCTCGGAAGGGACCGCGGCATCGACCGTGAGATCCTGATCGAGACCCTCGAAGCGGCAATGAAGACCGCTGCGAAGAAGGTTTTTGGTGAGCAGCGGGACATCGAAGCTCAATTCAACGAAGACAACGGCGATATCGACATCTTCCTGATTGTCGTTGTGGCCGATGATATCGAAAATGAATTTAGAGAGATCACGCTTGAGCAGGCGCGTGAGTATATCGACCCGAACGCTGAGCCCGGCGACGAGCTTCTCTTCCAGATTTTCTATCGTGAAGAGGATATCGACAAGGCGCGCGAGCAGGACCGGCGTTATGGCGACCTCCTGCATCTGGAGTCGTCACGAAAGACCTTCGGTCGAATCGCTGCGCAGACCGCCAAGCAGGTGATCATTCAGCGGCTTCGTGAAGCCGAGCGCCAGAACATCTACGACGAGTTCAAGGACCGGAAGAACGAGCTCATCACGGGTATCGTGCGTCGCTTTGAGAAGGGCTCGATCATTGTCGATCTCGGACGGGCCGACGCGATTCTTCCCGGCGGCGAGCAGACGCGTCGCGAAAGCTACCGCCCCGGCGACCGCATCCAGGGATATGTGAAGGACGTTGTGCGGTCGAGCCGCGACGCACAGATCGTGCTCAGCCGAACCGACCCCGGCCTCGTTATCAAGCTCTTCGAACAGGAAGTGCCTGAGATTTACGAGGGTATCGTGAAGGTCGTCGCGGTGGCGCGCGAAGCCGGTGTCCGATCAAAGGTCGCCGTCTACAGCACCGACGCTGATGTGGATCCGGTAGGCGCATGCGTTGGTATGCGCGGCAGCCGCGTTCAGTCTGTTGTGCAGGAGCTGCGCGGCGAGAAAATCGACATCGTGCCGTATCACAGCGACCCGGCACGCTTTGTGTGCAACGCCATCTCACCGGCGCAGGTGAGCAAGGTGTTCCTCGACGACGCAAATCGCGCGATGGAGTTGATCGTCCCGGACGATCAGCTCAGCCTCGCGATCGGCCGTGGTGGTCAGAACGTGCGACTTGCAGCGCGATTGACCGGTTGGGACCTTGAGATCCTGAACGAGACGCGACTCCGCCAGATGATGTCGGAGTCGAAGCAGAAGCTCGTGATGCACGAGGGCGTTACGGAGTCGATGATCGATACGGTCTTCGCTGTGGGCTACTCAAAGCTCGAAGACATCTCGATGTCGGAGCCGAGTGAGCTGGCGGCTTTGCCCGGATTCAGCGAGGAAGCTGCGCAGGCGCTGATCGAAGCCGCGGACGCTGTCCTCCTGTCGGATGCCGAAGCGGCAGCGAACGATACAGAGAGCGAAGGTGAGATCGAAGCGCTGACCGAGATCAGAGGCGTCGGCGAGAAGCTTGCCCGAACTCTGCACAGGGCGGGCTATCGCGGACCGTTGTCGCTCTTCTACGAAGACGACCCGCAGCGGCTCAAGGCGCTCACCTACCTCGACTTCCGCAAGGCGCAGCAGCTGATGGCTTCTGCCGCTGAGTGGTACGACGAGGCGGAGTTCACCGACGAGCAGAAAGCTGAGCATCAGAATGAAGCGGAGACGTTTCGCGCCGTGATGATGTCTCGACTGGCAGAGAGCGCAGGCAAGACGGAGGCGGACGCGGACGCCGCTGCCGGCAGCGAGACCGCAGCCGCTCCCGCGGCCGCGGATGCTGCAGTGACCGTCGCACCTGAAGCGGCAGTGGAGGGATGAACCTGGCTACACGCACAAAGAACCATCGACGGGGCCGAAGGGCACCCGGCGGAACCAACGAGCGAACCTGCGTTGGCACCGGACAGGTGCGCGACCGCGGCGAGCTGATTCGTTGGTTTGCGGATGGGGATGGTGCGTCGTGGCCGGATTGGACCGGTCGAACTTCGGGCCGCGTGGCCGGTGGTGTGTATACGCTACAGACGCCGGCTGCGATTCGAGCGGCCGCCGAACGGCGCCGCCTGCATGGCAGCGGGGATGATTTGATCACCAGGGCGCGTGTTGCCGGTGAGAAGGAATGGTTCGCGCGCGTTGGACTGGCGAATCGCGCGGGTGTGGCTGCGGTGGGCCAGAAGGCCTCGCGTGTGACTTTTCCTCGCTCTCCGGTCGCGGTGACGCTGGTTGCCGAAGATGCCGGCGAGACAACGAAATCCCGCTTTGCAACGAACTCCCTGAGAAAGGGGGTTCCACTTCTTTACATATCGAGCGGAGAGCTGCTGGGCAGCGCTCTCGGTCGTACTTATGTGTCGGTCGCGCTGGTCACCCAGTCGGCCTTCGGTGGCGATCTGGTCCGATGGGGCCGAGCGCTGTCCGAGTTTCCGGGGAGCTGCGTGACTGCGGCTCCGGAGAAGGGTGTTGATGCACCCGAAATGATAGAATCAACTGGCAAAACGCCCCGGCCCGGTGCCGCGGCAACTTCGAAAGCAACTGCATGAATCGACGTCTCTACGAAGTCGCAAAAGAGCTGCAGATGAGCAGCACCGAACTCACTGAACAGATCCAGTCTCTGGGCCTTTCGTTCACCGTGGAGAATCATCTCTCGGTCATTGAAGAGGAACAGATTTCTGAGCTGCAGGCTGCGCTGCAGGCTCGCGCCGAAGGGCGTCGGGAACAGCGCACCGTAAAGAGCGGGGTGATCCGACGTCGCGCCCGTCGGCGTGTAGTCGCTCCGACGGACGGCCCCGGTGTTGCTCCGGCGGCGGCGGTCACTCCGGCTGCGGAAGCTGAGGCGGCGCCCGAGGCGGTTGCCCCGGTACGCCGCCGGAAAGTCGTTTCGGCGGCGGAACCCAAAGTGGAACAGGCAGCGCCTGCGCCGAAGGCGGCCGAGACGACAACGGAGAAGGCGGCACAGGCAGAGCCGAAGCAGGCTGAGGAGGTCGTGCCTGAGGCGCCCGAGGCAGCCCCGGAAGCTGCCCCGGTTGTTGAGGCTGCGCCGGAGCCGGTGGAGGCCGCCGCTGCGCCTGAGGCTGCGCATGAGGCTGCGCCCTCGCGTTTTGCGACGATCAATACCCGTCCCGTGACGCCTGCGGCTGAAGCCGAGACCCCGGAAACGCCGGCTGCCAGGCCGCGCTTCGCGACGGTTGTTCGCGAAGAGGGCGACGCAGCAGCTCCGTCACCGGTGGAGTTGGCGGCGCTCGCTCGCCAGGAAGCGGACGAAAGGGCGGCACAGCGTTCATCGGCACGTGTTGTCGGCGCGGTAAACCCCGAGCTTCTGAACACGCGAATCGATACACGACGGCCGAGTGGCCCCGGACCCGGTGCTCCCGGACGACCGGGCTTCGGTCCCCCGGCGGACGCCGCCGGAGGCCCCGGTCGTGGTCGCAAGGCCAAGCGCGGAAAGCGTGTCGTTCAGAGTCGCGAGCTCTACGACAAGTTCCGACGCAGTAAGCGCAAGAAGGGCGGCGGTGGCGGCGGTCAGCAGACGCAGATCACCACGGCAGCGGAACATAAGCGTGTTGTGAAGATGGAGGAGTCCATTCTCGTCAGTGACGTCGCACATCAGATGGGTGTGAAGGCGGGCGAGATCGCGATGAAGCTGATGTTCGACTTCGGAATCCGAGGTGCCAACATCAACACTGCAATCGACTACGAGACGACGCAGCTCGTCGCGGAGTTGTACCAGTGGAAGGTAGAGCAGGTAGGTTTCGATATCTCGAAGTTCCTTCCGGAGCACGATGACTCTGAAACGACCCTCGTTCCGCGGGCGCCGGTGGTCACCGTCATGGGTCACGTTGACCACGGTAAGACCTCTCTGCTCGATGCTCTGCGTCGAACGGCCGTCACAGAGGGCGAAGCCGGCGGAATCACCCAACACATCGGTGCCTACAAGATCAGCGCCGGTGGCGGAGAGGTCTGTTTCCTCGATACACCCGGTCACGAGGCGTTTACGGCGCTCCGTGCGCGAGGCGCGCAGGCGACGGACATCGTGGTCCTGCTCGTGGCAGCCGACGACGGCGTGATGCCGCAGACGGTCGAAGCGATCAATCACTCCCGAGACGCCGAAGTTCCGATCATCGTTGCCATCAACAAGGTGGACAAGCCGGAGGCCAACGTTGAGCGGATCAAGCAGGCTCTGACCGAGTACCAGCTCGTCTCCGAAGAGTGGGGCGGCGACACGATTATCGTCGAGGTCAGCGCCAAGACCGGTGCCGGCCTCGATAAGCTCATCGAGATGATCGAGCTGCAGGCTGAGATTCTTGAGCTCAAGGCAAACCCGGATCGCGTAGCCGACGGCGTGGTTCTCGAAGCCAGGCTCGACACCGGCCGTGGTCCTGTCGGTACTGTCCTCGTGCAGGGTGGTACACTGAAGCCCGGCGACATCGTCGTTATCGGCGAGCACTACGGCCGCGTTCGAACGATGAACGACGACACCGGCACGCTCCTCGAATCAGCAGGGCCGGCGACGCCGGTAGAGATTACCGGTCTCAACGGGGTGCCCGCGTCCGGCGAGCGATTCTACGTCGTGTCCGAAGAGAAAGACGCTCGCACAATCGCTGAGCATGTCGAGCAGCAGAACCGGCAGTCCGGGATGGCACAGTCGGCTACAGGCGAGTCCACAGGTATGGACCGTCTCGAAGAGATGATGGCCGCAGGCGAAACCAAAGAGATCAAGGTCATCATTAAGGGTGACGTACAGGGTTCTGTCGAAGCACTCAGGCAGTCACTCTCGCAGCTCGCTACCGATGAGGTCGGTGTTCGCATCGTACACTCCGGCGTTGGCTCCATCACAGAGACCGACATCAACCTCGCGGCGTCGTCCGCGGGTGGACTCGGTGTGGTTGTTATCGGCTTCAACGTTCGTCCGGAAACACGTACGAACGCACTGGCTGACCAGCTGAACGTGCGAATCATGACCGCGTCGATCATCTACGAGGTGATCGACGAGGTGAAGGTGTTGATGAGCGGTCTGCTGAACCCGATCTTCGAAGAAGAAGTGTTGGGCCACGCAGAAGTGCGCGCGACCTTCAGCATTCCCAAGGTGGGTACGGTCGCCGGTTGCATGGTCACCGACGGCTTGATTCGTCGCAACGCGAAGGCGCGCGTCCTGCGGGACAGCGTCATCGTATACGACTCGGCGATCGCCTCACTGCGACACTTCGAGAAGGACGAGAAGGAAGTGAAAACAGGCTTCGAATGTGGTCTATCGGTTGAGCGCTTCAATGACATCAAGGAAGGCGATGTCATCGAGTGCTACGTGGTCCACGAGAAGCAGGCGACGCTGTAACTACAGTGGCATTTTCACGCGCTGACCGACTCGGAGACGAGATTCGTAGCATCCTCTCGATGGCGGCGATTGCCGACGCGTCGGACGAACGTCTGCGACAGGTGAGCTTCACCGCCGTGCGCGTAAGCTCGTGCATGCAGTTCGCGCGGGTGTACTGGCTGCCACTCGCGGTAGAAGCGCCCGACGAACGGGAGCGAAAACGTACCCAGCGCGCACTCGTGCGGGCCGCCGGCTTCTTTCGCGGGCGACTGGCCGACGAGATGCACGTGCGCCAGGTTCCGGAGCTTCGATTCGTCTACGACGAGTCTGTAGAGACCGGCCGTCGCATCGAAGAAGTCCTGGCAGACCTGGAAATCCCGGCCGCTGACGACGGAAAGGAGTGATGGAGCGCCTGAGGCGGCTTTCAGGTCTTTGCTCAGAAGCGGCGACGCTGCTTGCTCCCGCAGCAGACCTGCTGCGGAGCGCTTCCACAGTGCTGATCACGTCTCACGTTCGGCCTGACGCCGATGCGTTGGGGTCGTCGCTGGCGCTCGCGCACGGTCTCACGCTGAGCGGCGTCGTGGCGGTTGTGTACAACCGCGACGGCGTACCCGCAGAGCTGGAGTTTCTGCCGGGATCGGACGCAGTGGTCTCCGACGTCTCCGGAACGATCGGTAGTTTCGATCTTGTGGTGCTGGTGGATTGCGGGGACAGGGGGCGCATCGGCGACGAGTTTCCCTGGGAGGGCTTCTCGGGCGCTACACTGTGCATCGATCACCACCGCAGCTTTGATCCCGACGTCGCTGACCTGGTGTTTCGCGATGAGTCGGCGGCTGCCTCGGCAGAGATGGTGTATCACCTGCTCGCAGAGCTTGAGGTGCCACTGACGACAGCGGCGGCGACGTGCATGTACGCGGCGCTGATGGCTGATACGGGCTCCTTTCGCTACGCGTCCACGTCAGTCACATCGATGGAGATTGCGTCGACGCTGCTCAGGGCCGGCGTTGAGACGTGGGCCGTAGCGAGCGCTCTCTACGAGTCGAACCCGCTTGCCAGGACAAAGCTGCTGGCCCGCGTTCTCGATACACTCGAGGTGCGTGGCTCCGTCGCGACATTGAGTGCGACACCCGAGATGATCGCCTCGGTCGGCGCCGACGAAGGAATGGTCGACGGCTTTGTGAATCACGCGCGAGCCATTCGTGGCGTCGAAGTTGCAGCGATGATCACCTGGCCGAGCCCGCCCGAGTGCCGCGTGAGTCTGCGCTCTCGAGGACGCGTTGATGTTTCGGCGATCGCAGAACGATTTGGCGGCGGCGGTCATGTGAATGCTGCCGCCTTCAGCTATGCTGGGACGATAGAAGCGCTACGCAGCGAGCTGCTCCGGGCCACGGAGGACGTCTCGGGTGAGTCAGATTGAGAATGGACACTGAGCGGCGGCGCGACGGCGTACTGATCGTGGACAAGCCGGCCGGCTGCAGCTCGTTTGACGTGATTCGCGAACTTCGTCGAGCCGTCGGCGCCCGCAAGGCTGGGCATACCGGAACACTCGACCCGGCGGCGACCGGCGTACTCGTCGTGTGTTTCGGGTGGGCGACCCGCATAATCCCGTGGCTGGATACCGCCGACAAGCGATACCTGGCAGAAGTTCGCCTTGGTATCGTAACGAACACGGACGATGCGGAAGGCGAGGTGGTCGCGACCCACGCCGTGCCACAGCTAACTCCATACGAGCTTGAATCAGCGTTGTCGGCCTTTGTCGGCGCTCTCTCTCAGGTTCCGCCGCAGTTCTCGGCGATCCATGTCAACGGAGAGCGTGCGTACAAGTCGGCGCGTAAGGGAGAGAAGGTCGAGCTGGCGGCTCGTTCCGTCCATGTGCATTCCATCGACGTAGACTCTTTCACCGGCGACCGTTTCACTGCGGATATTCACGTCTCCAAGGGAACGTACATTCGTGCGCTTGCCCGTGATGTCGGCGCTTCCCTCGGCTGCGGCGCTCATCTGTCGTCACTCCGTCGCACGGCTGCCGGGCCCATGACAATCGACATGGCGCTGCCCCTGGAAGAACTCTGTGAGCGGCTGCGGTCCGGCGACCGCGATGTGTGGACCGAGCCGTGGGACGCTCTGGAGCAGCTGCCGGAGCTGGTTCTGGACGCTGAAGAGGCAAGGCGGCTGGCCCTCGGTCAGCGTGTACCCATAGACGAAGGACGTGCCGTGGTGGGCCTGGAGGTGAAGGCGCGAGCAGGTGTCGGCGAGCTCGGGATCTGCCGGATCATCCGTAGCGAGTTCGATGGATGCTCGGTGATCCAGCCGGTGCGCCTCTGGCCCGGGGACCGGGCGTAGCGAGTTCCGTCAGGGGCGACGCGTCCTTGCGGGCGGTACACCTGCAAACTACTCGTGTTGTCACTGACTCGAAGAGGCCGGTAGATGCGCATCTCGTCAAAGCTTCAATACTCACTGCGAGCGCTCTTCGATATCGCTTTTCACAAGTTTGGGGGGCCGGCGAAGATCGACGAGATTGCCACCCGCGAAGACATTCCGCCGCGTTTTCTCGAGCAGATTTTTCAGGACCTGAAGGCCGCCGGCATCGTCGGCAGTAAGCGCGGCCCCAAGGGCGGCTACTTCCTCCTGCAGAGCCCTGAGTCGGTCACGCTTGGCGCTGTCTACCGCGCGATAGAGGGTGAAATCGAGCACCCCTGCTGCTTTCTCTCGGATGACGAGATGAGAGAAAAGTGTGCCATCACTTCGAAGTGTGTCACCTCAGCCCTCTGGCGTGATGTCGCAGTACGCGTCAGTGAGGTCCTGGATTCTTACACGTTGAGCGATCTTTCCATAAAGGGAGAAGCCCTTGGGTTATCGAGAGATAACGACGCAGACTTCACCTGGATGATTTAGTCTTGTCGATGCTGATCGGGTTGACTGGATGCGGGTGTTGTCCTTACGGGGCGCGTGGCCTGAGGCGTCTCAGGCTACAGTCAATCGATGGAGCGGTATGGCGATCAAAGTTCAAATTCCGACGGCCTTGCGAAAGCTGGCGGCCGGTAGCGATGTGATTTCGGTAGAGGGTGCAACAGTCGGCGCCGTGATTGAGTCGATCAAGGCAGAGCACCCTGCGCTTGCGGAGCAGCTTGTCGACGAAAGCGGGAAGGTTCGGCGCTTCGTGAACATCTTTGCCAACGACGAGGACATTCGCTTCCTCGACGACCTGGATACCGACCTGAACGACGGCGACGAATTGAGCATCGTACCCGCCATTGCCGGCGGCTGACCTGCGATGGTGCGCGCATTTGTCGAAGAGCTGGTTCGGGCCGGGTTGGTACTTCCAATGTATCGGTCCGTAGAGCCCGCGTACCCACACGAGGGATGCGGGTTCGTGTTCGAGAATGAAGCCGGGCTGCAGGTGTTGCCTGCAAAGAACCGGGCACAGAGACTTCACGAGATCGACCCGGAACGGTATCCCCGTGGCGGCTCGGATTGGTTCGAGCCGGACATGAAACCGTGGCTGCAGGCAGAGCGCGCCGGTGCAAGACCGCGTATGATCTACCACTCTCATGTCGAGGTCGGCGCCTACTTTTCAGAAGGCGACATCTCGTCTGCGCTCACGTCAGGCGAGGACGGTACGCCCGTTGAGAGACACCCGGGTCTGATGCACATGGTCATCAGCGTGCGTGGCGGCCACGCTGATGGCGCAAAGATGTTCGGGTTCGATTCGGGACGTGGTGCCTTCGTCGAGGTCGCGTCCTTCGACGCCGACGGAGCTGCGATTCAGTCCTGCGAGATCGCGGACGGCGTCTGAGCGCGCAGCGGCAGGTGGCGTTTGGCCCGGGCCTCAGGGCGCGCCGAGACTGATCCACTCGGTCAGGTAGTCGAGAGCGTCTGCCGAAATCTGGTCCTCGAAGAGCGGCATTTGGAGGTTGTCCGGGCCGCTGTCCGGCTGGGTGCCCCGCACCTTCAGCAGCAGAAAGCTCTCATTGGGCTGTCCGGGCACGATGTGGTTCATCGTCGGAACGACTTCTGCGGGTCCAAGCAGCCGTGCACGCAGTCCGGCGTCGTTCGTCAGGTCGAGAGGAGCAGGGTCCTCGCCGCCGAAGTGGCATCCGGGGCCGTCGCAGCTGCGCTCAAAGATGTTCGATGACACCGTCGCAAGGGTCGGCTCCAGGCTGTAGTCGGGCCCAGTAGCGTCGTCCTCGCCACATGCGGTGAAGCACGCGGCAATCAAAACAATGAGCAGGCAAAGCAGACTTCTTTTCATTCGCGGAATCTCCATGGTGTGCGGCGTCGCGACCGTGGCCTCAAAGGCCCCACGCTGTATCGTGGGGCTCTCAGTAGCATGACAGGGCCGTTCGGTCACATTGCCCGTTGCGTCGCGCCGATCAGCTGTTCAAACATCCGCCTCCCAATCGAAGGGTCATCGGAGGGAATCTGCCAATCCCCCGCCGCATTCAATGTCCGTGCTCGTGGCGCCAGGCGCGGCGTCGCAAAGGCATCTGCCTCGCCCGCAATGATGACCCCGTCGCTCAACACGGCAAGCGCAAATGCCGCGTCTTCGCGTTGGACCAGCAGCTCACGCCCGGCCTGCCAGATGACGGCTCCCAACGTGGACGATAGCAGCACGGCGTCAGCTCCCGGCGCATTCAAGGGGTGGTCCGATACGCGCGCGGCGGCCTGCGGCGTTGCGTTCCCGTCGGGAATCGCGGCGCCGGAGATCGAGTACGAGGTCGAAACTGCCCCGTGCACGTCTACCACGCCGGTGACGCGACCTGCCGAGTCGATACGTGCGACGAGCCTTCGCGATGTGGAACAGCTGCCCTCGGACAGGCGCCTGACACGCTGTCCGTGCTGCAGTAACCAGAGGTCGTACACGTGAGAGCCACAGGCTGGCGTCCATGTTTCGATAAGGGCCAGCGAACTCTCTACGCGCCCAAGGGGCGGCGTCATGGCCGCGGTACCTTCCGGCGCCTCCAGCGCACTCAGGCTGCCGTCGGCCTCAATACTGACCATTCCGGTCGACGTACGAACGACCGCCTCCCGTCGTCCGAACAGGGGGCGCTCCGTGCACGGGGAGTCCAGGGTGTGCAGCGGGTTCCCGTCGTCCGGTGACCACACCGAGCGCCGCCCATCGCTGCAACCCACTACGACGGAGCGAGCACCGTCGCTGAGGATTGCGTCCAGGCGAATGGCCTCGTCCAGGGTGTCAGCAGATGTGTCATGGACGGGTCGTACCCAGACCGGCTGCAGGTCTCGGGTCACGCGAACCCAACTCTGCTCGGCGAGCACCAGCAGTTCGGAATCGGTCAGCGCGGCATCGATGAGGCGAAGGGCGGGCTCACGCACCGCAAGAGATGCAAGAGGCCACGGAGCCGGCGCTTGAATACCGTCACGCATCTGCTGCGGCAACTCGTCACTGTCCGGTGCGTCGACATCGGCGGCGATCACCCCCTCCAGGCCCGAGCCGAACAGCTCAAGCGTAGTCGAATCCACATAGAATGATGCGTCGCGGCATTGCACGATCAGCGCCTCGCCGGCCGCTTCGATGGCCAGGGAGTCAAGGCAGCGGTGGCGACGCCAGTTGACAGGTACGCCGCTGAGAGCGTCCCAACGGATAATCAGCCCCTCACGGTCGCCGGTCCAGACCCGGACTCCGTCGCTTACGAGAGCGACGGGGGTGTCGTGACCGACAACCCGAATCTGTGGCGTGCCGTCCTCGGCGCGAGCAGGCAGCGTCATCATCGCCGCAAGAAGGAGAGGTGGGATGACTCGTTTCATCGCGAGAGTTGAACCTGTCGTGTCCAGGGGCGGTCTGCCGGCGGCCCGTTGTGCTTGGCGAGGTCTTCGATCGCCTGCGCCTGCAGCTCATCCGGCAGCTCGAGGTAAGCCGAGAACGAGTCATGTCCGGCGCGCAGATTCTTGAGGAAGTCGACGCCGTAGCCCGCCATGAAACGTCCCACACCGCGCTCAAGCATCTGAGCGACGTGAACGCACTCGTGGACCAGAATCGGCCAGTTGTTCAGGTACCTTCGGCCGTCCAGATATACGTGTCGTCCCAGGGTGATTCCACCCACCAGGTTGTGTGCGGCGCCGAGCAGAAAGGGCTTGTGCCAACGCTTCACCGAGCCGGTCGCGCTGATATAGGGAAGCAGCACCATGACGCCGGCCGCGCGACGGGCCAGCGACGCGTCGATGCCGCCGGCCGCCATCGTTGCAGCGGCGTGGTCAGCGGCGGCGTCGTTGAGAATATAGCAGGGCAATGACAATCAGGGTTCCTACGGGTGGGGATTTGGGTCGGGTCGACGAACATCGTCCGCACCCTTTTTCTGCAGGTGCCGGTCGGCCGGGCGTGAAGCCCTGCGGTGAGCTCAGGAATGACGGCTCCGGGGTCGGGCAGTCTGCGTCACCACCTGCAGGGTACGCGTCCGTAATACCGGCGATGTCGTCCGCTGTCAGTGACCGGAAGTGCACGTGCCCCGGCCGCGTCGTTGCGTACATCGTTGCGCGGTTCACCATCTCGGGGTTTCCGACGAAGTTTTCCTCGTCGGTGTGGGCAAGGCCGAGAAAGTGTCCGACCTCGTGGGTGAGGGTGTTTCTCAGGTCGGGCATGCCCGACGCGATGTTCTCGCTCTCGTGGACCGCAAAGGTGAAACCCGCAGCGTTGAGTTCAACGTCGGCGTCGAAGATGACCCCGGAACCCGGGTTGTAGGTGACCGATGTCAGCGCGATGATGTCGTTTGAGCCCGGACTCTGAATGTGTGGCCAGATGTCTTCACGGGCGACGACAACGTTGGCGTTCCCGTCGGCGCCGACAACACCGTCATAGCCGACCTCTGCCTGATCCGTCATTCCGGCAAAGCGCACGGTGACGTTCGCGCTCTCGACCCGGTTCCAGGTGTCGAAAGAGAGATCAACCTCATGGAGGTAATCTGTCATCTCGAGGTCACTGAGGCCGTCTTCGTGTACCCGGTACGTGAGACACCTGTCAGGCCACGCCACCGGAATCGGCGTCTCGCCCTCGCGACACGCGAACACCGAGCTGGGGTTGTCGTCGTCGCAGGTCATTGTCCGATGGAAGGCCATGGCCTCTGCCCCGGCGAACATGGCGAAGAGCGCGAACACAGCTGCGACGGGCACCAGGCCGCCGGCTCCTTTGGATGCAGCACTCATGGCCGCGTCCTGCGAACAGCTGCACGCACTCTCGCCTCAATGTCAGCGAGGGCAAACTGCTGCTGTGCGGACTCGACGGGGCCGCCGGCAGGCCCGATCAAGGTGAGTCCGCGAATATCTCTTTCAGCGAAGCGTACGCCTTCGATCGTCAAAATTCGGAACTTGCTCCAGCTGAGAACACTGGAAACCCATGTGCCATCGCCACGGCGCCGCGCGAAGAGCAGCGCGTTCTCGCCCGCTTCGAAGGTCTCGGCGCCGACTGCGCGTGTTACCGTGTCACCGATACGCCCACCCGGAGTGACAACATCAATGATCTCGCCGGGTACCAGATCGCCGTTCCACGTTTCGAGTACCCGCGCTCGCGTGCGAGTGACGACGCGCTGTCCCTCCTGCTCGCAGGTGCTGTCGATGACTTCGAGAGTAAGTATGGCATCCGCGCGTTCTGCGAGGCCTGCGAGATCCCGGGCAACAATCTGCGTCGCATCAGCGGTGGCACACAGCGCGATAAGCATGAGCGTAGTGGCGATTGTGGCTCTGAATTGTCTCATAGTCCCCGGTAGATCAGACCGACGAGCGACGCCCATGAGGGCGCTTCGCCGGACGCCTCCCTTAGCGATTGCTGTCTGCGTAGCCAACCGGCCCCGAGCGCGTCCCGCGCCGGGGAGAGCGCCGCGCTGGCAGGGCCGTGCGTTGTTCCTTATAGCGGCGACTCATGAGCAGACGAACTGATAGTGGAGCCGGCCTCGCGATCGAAGTTGTCGAGGCCGCCACCAACAACCTCAAGAAGGCCAGCTGCGCCTTTCCCCACGGCCAGCTGACCGTCATCACGGGCGTGAGCGGTAGCGGTAAGTCTTCTCTCGCGTTTGACACGGTATACGCAGAAGGGCAGCGGCGTTACGTCGAGACTCTGTCGACCTACGCCCGGCAGTTCCTTCAGCAGATGCGCAAGCCGCCGGCGAAGGCGCTGCGCAACCTGCAGCCGGCGCTGGCGCTGCGACAGCACAACTCCATCAACAACGCCCGGTCGACGCTCGCGTCCGTTACCGAGCTGGACGACCACCTGCGACTGCTCTTCGCCGGTGCCGGTCGCATCGCCTGCTACGAGTGTGGTGACCCGGTGTTCCCCTGGACGCCGGCACACGTGGTCGAGTGGCTGCGCGATAACGCTGAGGGCGAACGGATCATTGTGCTCGGCGGCCTCCGCGTAATGGAGGGCGATGACGGCGCGACGCTGCTCCGGCAGCTGGTCGCGGACGGCTACAGGAAGCTCTACATCGGCGACGCGGCGGTTGACCTCGATTCTCCCGAAGCTACGGCGGTGCTCGACGCAACCCGGATCGAGGTCGTGTTGGACCGAATACGCGTCGACACCACGAAGGCGCGACTCAGCGAGGCCATCGAGGCGTCGTTCGCCTTCGGTGACGGTCGCGTCGACCTGGTGTTTGTGGACCGCGAGCCCACGGCCGACGGGTCTCTGCCAAGGCGGCTCTTCCAGAGCAGATGGGTGTGCTCAACCTGCGAAACGCCGCATCACGAGCCGATTCCCGCGCTCTTCAACAGCCACGCCCCCCTTGGCAGTTGTCCTCGCTGCGACGGATACGGACGCTGCGTGGGGATCGCGGTCGAGAAGGTTGTGCCGGACACCTCGCTCAGCATTGAAGACGAGGCGATCGCGCCCTTCCGCGGCGCCAGGTACCGGCGAAACAAGCGAGCTCTGCTGAGCGCATGCATGGATGCGGGAGTCCCCACCGATCGCCCATGGAACGATATGGACGACACCGAGCGGGACTTTGTACTGAACGGTGGCCCGGACTACGACGGCGTCTTCGGTCTTTTCACCGCGCTGGAAAGCAGGCGACACAAGGCGCACGTACGCATCTTCGTGTCGCGGTTTCGCGGATACACCCACTGCCGGGACTGCGACGGCAGTGGGCTGGGACCGGCTGTGCGTGCGGTTCGCGTGGGAGGCAGCGACTTCGGCAAAGTGATGGCGATGCGGGTCGACCAGGCGGCGGACTGGTTTGAAGATCTCACGTTGCCGGCGGACGTAGGGCGCGCGATGGAGAGCCTCATCGAACAGACCCGCGACCGCCTTCACTATCTGCGTGCCGTCGGCGTCGGCTACCTGAACCTCAATCGCACCGCCCGCACCCTGTCCGGCGGCGAGCTGCACCGGGTGCTGCTCGCAACCAACCTGGGCAGGCGCCTGACCGACACCTGCTACGTGCTCGACGAGCCGACGGCGGGGCTCCACGCCGAAGACACCGAACGCCTGATCGGCGTCGTCGAAGACCTCAGAGACCTCGGCAACACGGTGCTTGTAGTAGAGCATGATACCGACGTGATGCGCCGTGCCGATCACCTTGTAGAGATCGGTCCCCTGGGCGGCGACCGCGGCGGAAACGTGGAGTACGAAGGTGCCTGGGCAGGACTCGTGAGCAGCGACACCGCCACCGGCCGAGCTCTCAGCCAGGCCTTCGATATTCCGTCGCCGAAGAAGCAGAAAAACGCAGGAAGTCTGGTCGTGCGAAATGCCCGGTTGAACAATCTGCGAGGCGTTGAGGCAGTCTTTCCGAAGCAGGCACTGACCTGCGTGACCGGCGTCAGCGGTAGCGGAAAGTCATCTCTGGTACACGACGTGCTCTACAAGAAGCTGCTCGCAAACCGTGGAACGCAGTCACCGGGTATCGAGAACGTGGTGCTCGAAGGTGACGACTTCGACGAGGTCGTCCTCGTCGATCAGGCCTCGCTCCCGTCGTCATCCCGGTCCTGCGCGCTGACCCTGTCGGGCGCCTACACGCCGGTTCGCACCCTCTACGCCGGTCTCGCTGCGGCGCGTGAGGCCGGTCTGAAACCGGGCGCCTTCTCCTTCAATACGCCGGGCGGTCGCTGCGAACGCTGTGAAGGGCTCGGATACCTGAACATCGAAATGCACTTCATCGCTGACGTGCGAATCCCCTGTGACGTTTGCGACGGTCGCCGATTTGCCGGGACCGTTCTTCGTGCCCGCTACGAAGGGTTGAACATCGCGGACGTGTTTGATCTCACAATCGACGCTGGGATCGAACACTTCGCAGCGCACCCTGCGATCGTTCGTCGCCTGGAGCCGCTTCAAACCGTCGGGCTCGGCTATCTTCGACTGGGGCAGGCGACCTCGGCGCTTTCCGGCGGCGAGGCACAACGCGTGAAGCTGGCTTCGTACATCGGTGGCTCCAGCGCCGGCAGCTCGGCATCGCTCTTCATCTTCGACGAGCCGACAGTCGGCCTCCACGCGTCTGACGTAGCGAGGCTGCGTGATGCGCTGCAGCAGCTTGTAGACGCCGGCCACACGGTGATCGTCGTCGAGCACAACCTGGACTTCGTGCGAAGCGCCGATCATGTCATCGATCTCGGACCCGGAGCCGGCCCTGAAGGAGGCGCTCTGGTCGTCGCAGGCAGCGTTGCCGACGTCGCCGCGTGCGAGGAATCGTTGACCGGGGCGCACCTGCGCAGGCAGGCAGATAGCGCGCGCGCTTGAAATGTCGCGCCATGGTATTCTACAGCGCCTGCGGCAGCCCAGCCGAGACGAGGTCAACCGATGACGCAGCCGAATTTCGTAGAGCTTGAGTACAAACTGAAGTCCGCCATTGCGATGGCGACCGCGAGCCCGGATCTGCTCTCATCGACGTCCTATCTTTCGCACATGAAAGATGCGCTTGCGCGCTTTCGTCAGGCCAACCTTGAGACAGACGCGAAGTACGCCTTGTGGCGCACCCAGCGCGGCGATCGGATGAAGGCGTTTCGCGAGCTGCGTCGCGAGTCGGATCGCATCGCCGAGCTTTGCGATGAGCACGGGTTGGACGGCTACCCACAGCGCCGCATTGTGTACACTGAAGAAGAGCACATGGCCGCGCTGGTCAAAGAAGCGGTGGCCTTTCTCAGCTCTCACGAAGGTGAATGGGGCTGGGTCGACGAGAAAATGGCCGCGCTTGAGAAGCAGCTCGCCGCCGCCGATCAGCTGAAGGCCGACACCGCAAAGACATATCGCGAGTACACGGTCATCGTGAAGGAGCGGGTCAGCGGCTACGATTCGTGCCTCGCCGTGCTCAAGTCATTCTTGAGCGATGCCCGGCGCGATGAGAAGGCATACGGCGATCTCACGGCCCTCCAGGTCGGCTGATCACCCGGTCGTATCCGGCCTGAAATGACCTTCATCCGGCGCGCCGCCCCGGCTCGCTGTGGGCCACTCGGCGACGTCGTCCGCATTGCCACGCGAATCGACGTGGTTAGGATGCCTCGAACCGCTTGAACACGGCCGGGTGTTCTCGGCAGCCGTGAGGAATCCATGTCAGACCAGCCGACCGAAGAGATCGAGGGAAGCGCAACGCTGCCCATACTGCCGCTGAGAAACAGCGTGCTCTTTCCCCACGTTGTCATTCCGCTCGCTGTAGGGCGCGCGAAATCGATCGCTCTCATCAGGGCCGCGAGCAAGTCCGAGGGGCTGATCGCCATCGTGACGCAACGCGATCCCGAAACCGAGGATCCCTCTGAAGCTGATCTGTACCGGATCGGAACATCAGCGCGCATCCTCAAGATCGTGAAGATCTCGAAGGACAACTACAGCGTCATCATCCAGGGACAGCAGCGTATTCGGCTGCGAAGCGTGGAGAGCGTCGAGCCGTACCTTGTCGGCGAATTCGAGCCCGTCAGCGAGCTGATGCCCGCCGACGTCGAGATCGAGGCGCTCTTCAAGAATCTGAAGGACACCGCCAAGCAGGTGGTGAAGTACATCCCAGAGATGCCGCGTGAAGCCGGGCAGATGATCGACTCGGTCGATGACCCGGTGCAGCTCTGCGATTTTGTCGCGTCGAATATGGAGATTACGACCGAAGAGAAGCAGCAGCTGCTCGGTCGACTCGACGTCAAAGAGAGGCTCAAGCTTGTCGTTACACTGCTCACGCGTCAGCTCGAGGTGGCAAAAGTCTCCGACAAGATTCAGTCGCAGATCAAAGAGGAAATCGATCGCAACCAGAAGGAGTACTACCTTCGACAGCAGTACAAAGCGATCAAAGAGCAGCTCGGCGAATACGACGACGGCAACGAGCTGGACGACCTCGAAGCACGCATCGCTGAGAAAGAGCTTCCCGAGGAGGCCGCGAAGGTTGTCAAAAAGCAGTTCGGGCGGTTGCAGCAGATGCAGCCTGCGTCTTCGGAGTACGGCGTAACCCGCACATACCTCGAGACTCTCCTCGATATTCCATGGATGGAGACCACCGAGGACAATCTCGACATTCCCCACGCGCGCCAAATCCTCGACGCGGACCATCACGGCCTCGATAAGGTGAAGGACCGCCTCGTAGAGTTCCTGGCTGTGCGTAAGCTGCGCGACGACATGCGCGGTCCCATCCTGTGTCTCGTCGGCCCGCCGGGCGTAGGAAAGACCTCTCTCGGACGTTCTGTGGCGCGAGCCATGGGGCGGGAGTTCGTGCGCATTTCGCTCGGTGGGGTACACGACGAGGCAGAGATTCGCGGACACCGACGAACCTACGTTGGCGCACTTCCGGGTCGTCTCGTTCAGGCGCTTCGCAAGGCGAAGGTGTCAAACCCGGTCGTGATGCTCGACGAGATCGACAAGGTCGGCCGCGACTTCCGCGGAGACCCGCAGAGCGCCCTCCTTGAGGTGCTCGATCCGGAGCAGAACGACTCCTTCAGCGACCACTACGTGGAAATCCCGCTGGATCTGTCAAAGGTGCTCTTCATCGCGAACGCCAACCAGCTGGACACGATCTCGCCGCCGCTTCGCGATCGAATGGAGGTCATCGAGATCCCCGGATACACCGCCAGCGAGAAGTCGGCGATCATCCGGGACTTCCTGCTGCCCAAGCAGATCAAGGAGCACGGGCTCTCTGATGGGCAGGTCGAGCTCACCGAAGAAGCCGTACACAAGGTGATCGACCGGTACACCCGCGAGGCAGGTGTGCGTGGTGTGGAACGGCGAGTCGCGGAAATCTGTCGTAAGGTCGCGGTGAAGGTGGCCACGGGCGAAGAGCCCGAAGCGGTGGCGTACCGCGTAGAGGCCGACCAGATTCCGGATTACCTGGGGCCAGAACGGTACGAGATGGAGGCCGTCGAGCGGGTCACGGCACCCGGCATCGCGACGGGCCTCGCGTGGACCCCTGTGGGAGGAGATATTCTCTTCATCGAGGCCATCAAGTCGAAGGGCAAAGGGCAGCTGAAGCTGACCGGAAAGCTCGGCGATGTGATGAAGGAGTCAGCCATGGCCGCGCTCTCGTACCTGAAAATGAGCGCGGAAGAGCACGGTCTCAAAGAGGGCTTCCTCGACAAGACCGACGTTCACATTCACTTCCCCGCAGGCGCAGTACCCAAGGACGGCCCCTCTGCAGGCATCGCGATTTTCACCACGTTGCTGAGCCTCTTCACCGGCGTGAAGGTGCGTCACGACGTGGCGATGACCGGCGAGATTACGTTGCGTGGAAACGTGCTCCCGGTAGGCGGCATCAAGGAGAAGACCCTGGCAGCGCACCGCGCGGGAATCCGCCGCGTAATTCTGCCGGAGCGGAACCGCAAAGACATGATTGATGTCGCTGACGAAGTGAAGGAGAACGTCGAGTTCGTCTTCGCGAAGACGGTCCGGGACGTGCCGGAGTACGCCCTCGAAGGCGGCAAAGCGATTCGCAAGCCGAGCCGCTCACGAAAGAGAAAGAGCACTTCAGAGCCGACGGTATCCGCGTGAACGACTCTACATTGTCGAACATTCGATGTCCGGTGTGCCGCAAGTCGGCGGCGGCGCCGGATGCAAATGGGGCTTTCCCATTCTGCTCGCAGCGCTGCCGGACGGTGGACCTCGGTCGCTGGTTCAAGGGCGAATACGCATTGAACCCCCAGACCGGTGGGCTCGAAGTGATCGATCCCGACCAGGCGGAAGAGATCAGCGTCGACGATAGCGATGCGCCGCGGTCGGGGGACTACTCCGACAGGTCCTAGAGGTCCTCAATATAGTAGTCAGATGGCAGCATGTTCACGCGGATGTTTGCGGTCCGGCTGTCGACGATGTCGATGTACCGTTGCCAGGTGTGATAGTCTTCGTGTTCAATCACGACGAGTCGCCGCCCTTCGAGCACGCGCAGCGGCTCGGTGACCGGGAGCGAGCCGACGGCTTCTCCATCAACCGTGACCGTTCCGCCTTCGATCTCCGATGCAAGGGTGAGCCCGCCGTAGCGAAGCTCGACGGTCAGGGTGATCGGGCGCTCGACGGCTCCCTCAGCAGGCAGCTCGACTTCCTCGCTGTGTGGGTTGAAGCGGTTCGCGGTGACGCCCAGCTGGTAGGTACCCGGCGGCAGTAGAATCGGCGCCATGGTGCCATCGCCCATGGCCATGCCGTTCACCGTGATGGTCGCGTTTTCGGCGTTGACCTCTGGGACGGACAGTGTCGCACCGAACTCTCCGTAGCGCGCACAACGGGCGATTCGGGTGCGCATGCGGTCCGCATCGTCGGCGAGCGGGGCGAGGTACAGGTATCGCTGCCCGTAGACCACGCAGTCGGCCCAGGACCCGATCTGCTCCGACAGGCTCGATACGTTGAATACGGCGCTGACCCACTCGGAGTCGGCGTTGACCAGCTCCTTGAAGATATTGATGGCGTCGCTGATGCGGCCGCCCTGAGCGCGTCTCACGGCCCGCTGATACATGTCATCGAGTGCGTCCACTTCCTCGTCCGCGCTGACCGTCGTTGGCGCTGCGACTGCGATACATGCGGACAGTGCGAATCCGATAACTGCAATGTGGTGTTTCATAAATCGCTCCTTCCTGCGTCGACGGTGAACTGTGGGGCGTTCACGTTGTCCGTACAATTCAGAGCGCCTATATGCGAGCGCCCGATGCGTGTAGTGGAGTATGGATGCAGATCCTTCCGGCCGTTGGTGACATAAAGCTGTTCTCAGGACTCGCAGCGTCGCGGGGACGTCTCGCTGTTGCTGCGCTGGTTCTGATCGCTCTCTCGATCGGGTACGGGCGCCTGGTTGGCGGCTGGGTTGAGACGACGAGCACCAGCGTCATCTCGAACCTCTTTCTGATCACATTTCAGTTCTTCTTTGTACTGGCCGCGGCGTGGGTTTGCGCCATGCTCGCGGGATCCATTCTCTTCGGTGACGAATGGCGTCGACGCTCGCTGCTCGGCGAGAAGCGCAATGTCGTCGACGAGACAGAGGTTCTCATCGATCAGTACCGGGACAACAGCCTCGCCTTCTATGGCCTCGTCTTCCTGATGATCGCGATGAACTACGGCGTCGTTGTCGGAGCCTGCGACAACTACATCAAGCGCTATGGCGAATCCGGCTACTTCCGCACTCTGATGCGCAGCTACTCGGCGGATGACCGTATCCGCGGCATTCGTGGCGCCGTCAGCCCGGTTCGTGGAGCAGACCACGCCAACGCTGAGATACGCGACCAGATCGCCGGCCTTCTGACGGATACGACCCCCGAAGTGCAGGCCTGGGCCGCATGGGGCGCCGGACACATGAACCTCGCGGCCGCTCGGCCTGCCTTAATGACGCTCCTTGAGACCGGGGACGACCCCACGCGAAAAGAGGCGGCGATTGCCCTTGGCAGAATCAATGATCGCGTCTCGGATCGCCGCCTGGCCGAGCTTGTGGTACCCACCTTCGGCAACGACGAGGTCATGGAAGGGCTGCTGGTGGGCATCGGTTTCAGCGGAGTTGTCGAGGCTGCTCCGCAAATCACGACGATGTTCGGGTTGCTTAGCGAAGACCTCGAAGAGCTCGCGCTGTGGGCGCTCGCACGCAGCGAAGCCACCTGCGTGCATGATGTCGTCATGCAGCGGCTCGATGCCGATGACATCGATATCGTCTGCGCCGCCGCCGACGCTATGAAGTACCTGGCGACTACCGAGGATGAGGCCGAGCTGCGACGCCGCTTCCGCGAGCTCGACGAGGACATCGTTTGCGAAGAGGTGAAGTGGCGGGGCCGTCGCTACAGCCGCCGAAATCCTGTCACCGGCACCGTAATCGTGCAGTACGAACGCCTCCGCGAGAAGTACCTGGACGCAGTCTTCAACATCGCCGGCAACAACCTGCAGGCCTGGCTGGCGCGCATCTACGAAGACACCGAAGAAATCCCGCAGCTGCGCAACCACGCAAACGACTTGCTCACGGAGCTGCGACGCACTCCGTCGAGGGTCCCACGGCGGCCGGGCAGTTGCGGCGAGATCGAGTAATGGGGAGCGATTCGGACGCAGCCGGTGCCGGCGAACGCCACACGAGTCCCGGGTCGGAGGAGGAGCGCATCCATATCCTGTCGCCGGAGCTGGCTGACCAGATCGCTGCGGGTGAAGTCGTTGAGCGCCCGGCCAGCGCGGTAAAGGAGCTGGTCGAAAATGCCATCGACGCCGGCGCCACCCGAATCAACGTTGAGATCGAAGAGGGTGGACTCAAGCGCATTCGAGTCACGGACGACGGCTGCGGCATGGGCGCCGCCGACGCGCGGATCGCCGTACGCCGTCACGCGACCTCGAAGATCTCGAATCGTGAAGACCTCTTCGCGATCGGTACCCTGGGCTTTCGCGGCGAGGCGCTGCCGTCGATTGCATCCGTTTCGCGCTTTGAACTCATCACCAAACCTGCCGGCCGACTGGGAGGTACGCGTGTCGTGATCGAGGGCGGCGAGCGCGTCTCCGAAGGAGAATACGCCTCGGCGCCCGGAACCTCGATTACGGTTGACGACCTGTTCTTTAACACTCCGGCACGTCTCAAGTTTATGAAGACGCGAAGCACCGAGGTGAAGCACGTCCTTGAGGCCGTTCAACGCCTCGCGCTCCCGAGGCCTGATGTCGCGTTTTCGGTGGTTCACAACGGTCGCCGGGTTCTCGATCTGCCGGTGTGTGACGGCCACTACGCCCGTGTGCATTCAATCGTCGGTCGCGACGATTCCGCCTACCTGTACGCGGCGCCGGACGCAGAGCAGGACGGAGTCAGGGTGAGCGGCTTCTTCAGCCAGCCGGCGCTGACGCGACGAACGACCAACGGAATCTACACCTTCGTCAATGGGCGTTTTGTCAGGGACTCGACGATACTCGGTGCGATTCGCGTGGCGTATCGCGGGCTGATCGATCGGGGACGTCATCCGGTCGTCATTCTGTTCCTCGAAGTCGCTACGGCGCAGGTCGATGTTAACGTGCATCCGATGAAGACCGAGGTGCGTTTTCACCGGGCAGACGCTGCCTTTCGCGCTGTTCGGCGCGCTCTTGCGAACGGCCTGTCCGCATGTCCGTGGCTCCCGAGGGGCGACGCTGACGCGGCCGACGACGGAGGAGCGACGGCCTCCCGGGCGGGTGACCCGGGCCCGATCTCGGACTGGAGCGCGGCACCGACGGGGCGACCTTCTGATGCGACACAGGCGCCCCGGCGATACGCTGCGGACCGATTCAGCGGTGTCCCCGTGGGCGACTCGATGCTCGATGGCCTGCCATCACGCAGCTACGCGCTTCGTGCCGGCGGCCCTGCGGCGGCGGGTGAAGGCGGCCTCAACGAGGTCCACACCGAGGACCTCCTGCCCGAGACCGGCTATTTCTCATCCCTGGTGTACGCCGGGCAGGTTCATTCTCTGTACCTCGTCTGCTCGGACCCGGAAGGCCTTGTTGTTGTCGATCAACACGCCGCGCACGAGCGCATCACATTCGAGCGTCTGCGCACTGTCTGGGCCGAACGAAGAACGCAGCAACAGCCGATGCTGCTGCCCGAGGTCCTTCACTTCGATTCGTTACGCGCCGCGATCCTCAGCGACAATCTCGATTTCTTTGCAGCGCTTGGGTTCGATATCGAACCCTTTGGCGACACCGACTTTGCCCTCAAGGCGGTGCCGGCAATGCTCTCCGGCGGACGCTACGCAAACATGCTCACTGACGCGCTGGACGACCTCGCGGATACAGGCGACAGCGGGCGCGTCGACGAAGCCATTGACGCCATCCTCTCAAGAATGGCGTGTCATGGCAGCGTACGTTCCGGCGATACGCTCTCGCCGTCCGAGGCGCGCGCGCTGCTCGAGGAGCTGGATGCCGTCGACTTCGGCGCGAATTGCCCTCACGGCCGGCCGGTGTACTTTCGAATGTCCCTCGCCGAGATGGAGCGGCGCTTCGATCGCAGATGAGGGACGGGACCGCGGCGCAGCCGCCTCAGCAGCAGGCCCGACTGATCGCGGTCGTTGGCCCTACGGCGGTGGGGAAGTCGTCCCTGGCGTTGGAGCTTGCGCGGCGCCTCGATGGCGAGATCGTATGTGCGGACAGCGTACAGATTTACCGCGGCTGTACGATTGGCTCTGCGAAGGCGAGTGAAGCAGAGCAGGCCGAGGTTCCGCATCACTGCCTCGATCTCGTAGATCCTGAGGTCGTGTACTCGGCGGCAGACTTTGTGAGAGAGGCGGATTCCGCGATCGCAGACATCGCCGGGCGAGGGCGCGTCCCGATCGTCGTCGGTGGCTCCGGACTGTATGTCCGTGCGCTTCTGCATGGGCTCAGCGAGTCGCCGCCGGCCGACGCGGCGGTGCGGGCGCGACTCGAAGCGCTGGTCGCCGCCCACGGTCCACAGGTGCTGCATGCACGCCTCATGGTTTGCGACCCGGCGACCGCCGAGCGTGTCCACGAGAACGATGCTGTGCGAATCGTCAGAGCACTCGAGGTCTTTGAGCTCACCGGCGAAGCGCTGTCGGCACAGCACGGCCGCCACCGCTTCAAGTCGGGTCGACACGACTTTGCCGGTGTGGCGCTCACGCGGCCGCGGGCAGAGCTGCACAGCAGGATCAAAGCGCGCGCGGTCGCGATGCTGGCGGGTGGCTTCGTCGACGAAGTGAGAGCCCTGCTCGAAGGGCCCGCGGGGGAAGACACGCAGGCGCTGCGGGCGATCGGTTACAGCGCCATCGTACGCTACCTGCGAGATCACCGGGACGACACACTCCTGCTGCATGAGCTGGCACGGGATACGCGGCGCTATGCACGTCGTCAGCTGGTCTGGTTTCGCAGCGAGCAGGGGTTCCGCTGGTTCCGGGCTGACCGGCGCGATGCCGCCGATGACATCGAATCTGCGTGTCGCGAGTTCCTTTGTGGCGCATCGTTCAGCGCCGGATTTGCGGCCGAGGCAGACGCCCATCTGTAGACCGGGTCGCGATACTCCCAGGGCGCGTGGATGATGTGCTAGTGCCGGGCGGCACGTGGAACGAGCGCTCGCACCCACGTAGCCTTTCTCTCCATCAGCACTGCCTCCCGACGTCGAAATGCAAATCGAGCCCGCGAAATCTCTCTCCGGATCTGTGACCGTCCCCGGAGACAAGTCAGTGACGCACCGTGCGCTGATGGTCGCCGCGCTTGCGGAGGGCCGCTCTACCATCGTCGGCGCTGGGGACGGTGAAGACAACATCTCGACTCGGGCGGCGATGACCGCTCTGGGCGCGCGCTTCGCCGACGAAGATGGCGACATTATCGTTGACGGTGTGGGGCTGCGCGGATTGCGCGACGCGAGCGCCCCCATCGACTGTGGCAATTCAGGGACAACAGCGCGTCTTCTGGCCGGGGTCCTGGCCGGTGCCGGCGTGACCGCAACGCTGACCGGAGACGCCAGTCTTTCAGTTCGTCCAATGCGCAGGGTCGCAGACCCTCTGACAGACCTTGGCTACACGGTAACGGTGACCGGCGAGCGCGGGACGCTCCCTCTCACTGTTACCGGTGGCCGCCGCAGCAACACCGAACCCGTGCGTGCGGTCCTGAACGTCGCCTCGGCTCAGGTGAAATCATGCATCCTGCTCAGCGGGCTCTTTCGCGGCGCGGACACAGAGGTGGTCGAACCCGCGGTTTCACGAGATCACACAGAGCGCCTGCTGCGCGCCTTTGGCGTGCGTTGTGCTTCAACGGAGCACTACACGCGGCCGGCCGAAGCGCACGGCACTGTGCCGGTGGTTCGACTGGTTCCGCCGGCGAGCCTGCGCGGGCGCCGCATCGAAGTACCGGGAGACCTGTCATCTGCGGCATTCCTGATCGCGGCCGGTATCCTTCGAGGCGAGTCTGTGGCGGTGAACAACGTCGGTACCAATCCAACGCGGGCCGCGTTCCTGGACCTCGTTCAGGAGATGGGCGCCGACGTGACGCGCAGGAATCGCAGAGTCCTCGAAGGGGGCGAGCCGGTCGCTGACCTGGAGGTGAGCGCCGGGCCCCTTCGCGGCGTGACGATCGAGGGCGCCGCCGTTCCGATAGCGATCGATGAGATTCCCATCCTATGCGTGCTTGGTGCCGCTTCGTCGGGCCGGTTTGTCGTGCGCGACGCCGCGGAGCTTCGGGTGAAGGAGAGTGATCGCATCGAGCATACGGCGGGTTTGCTGCGCGCGATGGGTGTCGATGTCGAAGAGACGCCGGACGGCCTGCAATTCGAAGGCCTTGGTGCTGCGTCGTTCAAGGCCTTCGAGGTGGACGCTGCACATGACCACCGAATCGCGATGTCCGCGGCGGTTGCGGCCCTGTGCGCCGACGGAGTGTGCAGCATTACCGGAGCTGAGGCGATCGATATTTCATATCCGTCCTTCGCGGACACACTACGCAGTCTGGGCGCTGTCGTCGATGGAGTGGGCCGGTGATTGTTGCCATTGACGGACCCGCCGGCGCCGGAAAAAGCACTGTCGCGCGAATGATCGCTGAAAAGCTCGATATCACCCTGATCGAGACGGGAGCTATCTACCGCGCGGTAGGGCTGCGCGCGTCGCAGCGCGGTGTGGACTTTGGGGACGAAGCGGCGCTTACGGAGCTGGCCGCTCAACTCAAGATCCGCTTCCGATTTGAGGGCGGTAGGAACCACGTCTACGTGGACGACGAGGACGTGAGCGACGCGCTAAGGCGCCCCGAAGTCTCCGCCGCGGCGTCCGCCGTGAGTCCCCATCGAGGTGTGCGTGCAGCACTGCTTGAGCTGCAGAGGGACCTGGGACGCGCTGCAGATGTGGTGATGGAGGGCCGAGATATAGGTACCGTCGTGTTTCCGAACGCAGACCATAAGTTTTTCGTGACCGCGAGCGCCGAGGAACGCGCCAGACGGCGCTGCAACGAGCTGCGCGGAAAGGGCGAAGACGCAGACTTTGACACTGTGCTGGCTGAGATTGTCGAGCGGGACCACCGGGACTCCACACGAGCGGTAGCGCCGCTGCGACCGGCCGGGGATGCGATACAGGTGGACACGACGACGATGTCGATTCACGAGGTCGTCGATCACGTGCTCGCCTTGATTCGCGTGCGCTGACGGCCGCATTTGCTGTTGACATTGCGGTGGGCGCTGACAAGAGTGCGCCCCGCTTTGGACCTCGGTCTGACGCATGAAGTATTCCGACCCTCTGCTGCGCTCGTGCTGGGGTCGGGCATTGTAAACAGCGAGCAGGCCCGAACGGGCAAAGCGAGGGCGCGGTCTCAGCGACTGCGCGACACAGCCATTCATGGATAAAATTTTCGCAGACGTAGATCAGGCCGACGACGCGCTCAAAGAGTTCATGGCGCTACTCGGAGAAGAAGCCGAGGTGACCAGTGCCGTTGAGGACCAGCAGGTCGTCAAGGGTAAGGTTCTCGAGGTTACGCGCGACTCCGTCCTCATCGACGTGGGTTCAAAGTCCGAAGGACGCGTTGACCTGGATGAGTTCAAGGATGCAGACGGCGTTGTCAGCATCAAGGCCGGCGACGTCGTCGACGTCTTCGTAGAGACCCGTGAGAACGAAGAAGGTCAGTGCATTCTCAGTAAGCGAGAAGCAGACCGCGTTCGCATGTGGGAAGAGATTGAGCGCAAGGTTGAGGCTGACGAGACCGTTCGCGGTCGTATCGAGTCTCGCGTCAAGGGTGGCCTGCAGGTCAATATCGGCGTCAAGGCTTTCCTCCCGGGAAGCCAGGTGGAGCTTCGCCCGACTCGCAACCTCGACAAGTTCATCGGCAGCGAGTTCGACTTCAAGATCATCAAGTTCAACAAGCGCCGCGGAAACATCGTTCTTTCGCGACGCGCGCTGCTTGAGCACGAGCGGGCCCACATCAAGAAGGACACGCTCAAGGACCTGGCAGAAGGCGCGGTCATGGACGGTGTCGTCAAGAACATCACCGACTACGGTGCTTTCGTCGACCTGGGCGGCATCGACGGCCTGCTGCACATCACCGACATGAGCTGGGGGCGCGTTTCGCACCCCGACGAAGTGCTCAAGATCGGCGACGAGCTGCGCGTGAAGGTGCTCAAGTTCAACTCGGAGACCGAGCGCGTATCCCTGGGGCTTAAGCAGCTGATGTCCGACCCGTGGGCCGGCGCAGAAGTCCGCTACCCGGCCGGCTGCCAGGTAATGGGCCGCGTTGTGTCACTCATCGACTACGGCGCATTCGTCGAGCTCGAAGAGGGTATCGAAGGCCTGATTCACATCTCGGAGATGTCCTGGACGCAGCGCGTGAAGCACCCGTCCAAGATCGTCGAGAAGGGCGATGTCATCTCCTGCTGTGTCCTCAAAATCGACGAGGCCGGAAAGAAGATCTCGCTCGGCATGAAGCAGCTCGAGTCCAACCCCTGGGATCTGCTCGAGCAGCGGTACCCGGTCGGTACTCGCATCGTTGGCGCCATTCGCAACATCACCGACTTCGGTATCTTCATCGGTATCGAAGACGGCATCGACGGACTCGTCCACATCTCGGACATGTCCTGGACGCAGAAAATCAGGCACCCCAGTGAAGCCTACGAGAAGGGTGACGAGGTCGAAGCAGTCGTCCTCAGCATTGATGTCGAGAATGAGCGCTTCTCGCTCGGTATCAAGCAGCTCTCCGACAACCCGTGGGAGCGCCTGCCCATCGAGATGCCGCCGGGCCACATCACCAACGCCAGGATCACCAAGATCACGGAGTTTGGTGCGTTCGCTGAGGTTGCACCGGATATCGAAGGCCTGATTCACATCTCTGAGCTGGCCGTAGAGCATGTCGACGACGTCTCCGACATCGTGAAAATCGACGAAGAAGTTCGAGTCGAGGTCATCTCAGTGGACCCGCTTGAGAAGAAGATTGCTCTCTCAATCCGCAGCTACCAGCAGCGCAGCGAGTCCAGCACACTCCGCAACTACAACGACGAAGGGACATCGGCGAAGCTCGGCGATGTCTTCGGCGACAAGTTCGGTGGCGACGACAACTGATGGTCGCGTAGCTTCGATGCCCATTCGAGCACACAGCACTCTCGCTCGCCGGACTGACCGGCGGGCGAGTCGTGTTTTTGTGTCTTTGTGGGCCGCAACTCTCGTTTTCTCAGTGGCTTGTGCGGTGTTTGCTCAAGATGCGTCTGATGGGGAAGGGGCTGCGGAGTCGGTGCTCACGATCGAGGCGGCAACACGGCAGGCGGTGGATACGTCGGGACTCACGCAGGCTCACGTACACGACATCGCAGCCGCCGAGTTCCAGGCGCTCGAAGTGAGAATGAATCGGATGCCGCGCTTCGACTTCACTCTGGGTCTCGGCCCGGCACCCGAGGTGATCCAACAGATTGACGAAGACGGCGAAGTAACCGGAACCGAGATCGGGCGACTCATCGCCGGTGTGAGTGTCGCCGGATCAGCGACCGTGACGATTCCAATCACGACCTTCGGAAAGGTGCGAATCGGTCTTCAGCTGGCGGAGTTGGGGATAGACGCGGCGCAGATTCAGGCGGAGAGCGCAGAGGATGAACTCCGTTTCCAGGTCTTTAGGGCGTATCGCTCCCTCCAATGGGCCGGTGCCGCAAACGCCCTTATCGTTTCGGCGGAATCACGGCTCGCCGATGCGCGAGAGGAGCTGGAGTTTCGACTGGACGACGGAGACTCGAGCGCGCGGACGTCCCTTCGTCAGATGACGATTTTCCGGACGCGTATCGTCGAGCTGAGCGGCGGCGTCGCCGGCGTGCAGACCGCCGCAGAACAGGCAATGCGCTCGGTTCTTGGGGATACTGCGGACGCTCCGCTTGCCCCTTTTGACGATGGCTTGCCGACGGACGTTCCGACCTCGCTGGCGGCGGCCCTGGCGGCGGCCGGCGCCAGAACGGACATGAGCCTGCTGGATCTCGCGGTAGCCGCCGAAGAGACCGAGCTGCGCCTTGAGCGCCGTCGACATGCGCCGGACGCCTTCCTCGCGGCCACTGTGGAGGGAATCTGGACCTCGTCCGCGCCGGACACCTCGGGCCCGGCTGAGAACAATCGCTTCAACGACCTCTCCGGCGGCGTGTACGCAGGGCTACGGTGGCGTGCAAATCCGTTTCAGCAGAGAGCGCGGGTATTACGGGCTCGCGAAGAGTCCCTCGCCATGTACGACCGGCGCTCGGCGGCGATCGATGCCATTGAGATCGACGTGGCGAACGCATGGCAGGAGACGGTCAGCGCTTTCGAGCGTCTGCAGGCGTATCACGATGCGCGACGCGCGGCCGAGGCCTGGCTTACGCAACGCTCCTTCCAGTTCGACCAGGGTCTTGCGGGCTTCGATGACCTGATCGAGCCGTTGAAGGCCTATTATGAGAACGCCGGCGGCTACCTGGAGGCGCTGCTCGACTATCAGGTGAAGCTCGCGAATCTGGCCTTGAAGACCGGCTCGCAGAATTTCGCCGCGTGGCCGCCGGAAGTTGAATGAATGGGTGGCGACACCGTCTTAGGGGCGTCGCATGATTCGATCGTAGGAGTGAAAATGCGCGTGTTCTTCATGACAGCATTGGTTCTGGGAATCTCGTTCGCCGGCACTGTATCGGCCCAGCAGACCGCTACAGAGTTTGTGCAGCAACGGGCAGAAGCGGTTATCTCGGTCGTCAACAGCGCTGCTGACGACGCGGAGCCGGAGGCGCGACGCAGCGCCCTACGAGCTGCCGTGGGGTCCTTCGTCGACTTCGAGGTCCTCGCAGAGCGCGCTCTGGGCGAGCACTGGGATGCGCGAACGGCAGAGGAGCGCGCTGAATTCGTGGCACTCCTGCGCGAGCTCGTTGAGACGAGCTACACCAGCCGCCTCGGCGACGAACGGATTGACCCCGACGCGTACTCTGTCGTCTACGGTGAAGAGCGGAGCAGACGAGGGCGAACCACGGTCGAAGCAGCGCTGACCTTCGAATCTCGGACACACGTTGTCGAAGTGAAAGTCCTCGACCGAGAGGAGGGACGAGCGGTCTACGACGTGGTGACCGACGATGTCTCTCTCCAGGAGTCGTACGCGGAGAGTTTCG
>JAUICO010000168.1 GCA_030427825.1 bacterium
GATCGCCCGTGCGCACGAAGAAGGTGTCTACGGCCTGTTTGGCTTTGTACTTTTCTTCGCGTGTGGTCGGCAGCCACAGCATCGCTTTTGCCGTGTTCATCAGTGAGTAGTCCGAGCTGTTTTCGGCCGTCTTTGCCCAGCGTACAACACCGAGACCGGCACCCATGGCGACGATGCCGTAAGCGCCGAATGCGATAATGGGCATCGCAAGCAGGAGGCCCCTGAGCCCGAAGTATTTCACCAGCCGCGACGCGACGAGCGCCTGCAGGATCAGCGCCGCCGCGTTTACAACGAAGAAATAGCGCCCGTAGAAGCCGCCCACGAACTGGTCGTAGAACGCGTCCGGGTTTGCCGGCGCGTCACTCTCGATTGCGGCCCGGGCGGCAGCGTTCACCAGGTCGCTGAGAACGTACTCACCCGTGGTGTTCACCAGGTTGAGGATCATGAGTAGCAACGCGATGAGCAGAATGTAGCCGTTCTTGAAGACGAGATCGAAGCCGAAGCCGCTGCCCATGCTCTCGGATTCTGTGTCAGCGACGGCGCTTGCCACCGTCTTCTCTTCGCCGGCCTCGACGAGAAAGTAGTTCAGGAGGGTGATCACGAGGAGCGCAGCCGTGATCTGCAACATGACATAGGGGTCGATACCTGCGCTGAAGAGCATCGAAGCCAGCGCCGAGCCCACCCACGCGCCACCGGTGGCACCGATGGCGATGACGGCGAAGAGGCGCCTGCCCGCTTCTTTGCTGTAGATGTCGTTCGCGTAGGACCAGAACTGCGCGATGATCATGACGTTGAAGATGCCGACCCAGACATAGAAGAGGAAGCCCAGCCACGGGGCTCGGGCCTTCTTCTGTACCAGTGTGCGCACGGCAGGCGCGGCGCCTTCGCCCTGCAGCGTCAGCGTGTATTCGCCCGCTTCGGCATCGAACTGAAACCGCTTCGCCACGGTCTCGGGCCAGTTCCGGCCTTCAGTCGCTGAGTTGCCGAGCTCGATCTCGTCACCATCCGGGCCGACTACCGTGAGATCAGCCGCACGCAGAGCTTCGATGGCTCCCGGCTCACCGCCGATGAAGAGCGCCCACTTCTCCTCTCCCGGCGACTCGTAGCGCCAGGTCGCGCTCCAGCTCTCGCCTTCGGCCACGGCGATGGCGTCGAAGCGCCCTCCCGGCGACGCGACCGCGTTTTCGACGAGCATCGTCGCCTGCGACTCGACCAGGGGATCTGTGCGATCCAGGTTGAAGCGCGAGGTGATGAAGAAGAACTCAATCCAGCCCACGAAGAAGAGCGTCACGATCGTGATCAGGACTCGGCGATCCACCCTGGAACTCAGCCACGAATAGACGGGAATGATGATGATAAGGGCCACCGCCTGCGCTGCGGCCGCCCATGCCTTTCCAATCGCACCGCCCGAGGCGAGAACCAGGGGCTCACGTACTGTCTTGATGATGTAGTAGCCGACGAGGAGGGCGAAGATGTTGGCCAGCATCAGAAGCACGGACCGCACTTCTTTGGGCTTCACCTCACCAAAGACGCGCATCGCCTCCGAGGCCGCCGTGGAGAAGCGACCTGAATACTGCGCCTGTGGCGGCCGGGATCCCGAGCTTCCGGAATCGGGATCATGGTTCGTTGCTGCCATCGTGAATGGTCCCTCGGGTGCCGCAGAGTACGCAGGCTTGTGGCCGGCCCCTGCCGTTACTACATCGCCGGTCTCGCGCCAGCGTGCTGATTTCGTGCACACGGTACGGGCGGTTGCGGCGTTGGTGACGCGCAGAAGGCGCATCGGGGCGGCCGCGGTCGTGCATTGAATACGCGTCGGGTACGCATCGGTAGCGAGTCGGTGGCGGAGTGACCGTCCTTCGCCGGCCTCCATACTCGTGATCGCCCGGACCGTTCACGGAACAGGATTGGAGCAATTCGCGCTTTGAAGCGGCTCTTTGACATACGCGCAGGTGAGCTGAAGTACTCCCTCGCCGGGTTCTTCGTCCTCTTCGGGATCGTCTCGGCGCACACCATGCTGGAGACCGCGAGAGACGCGCTCTTTCTCGCATCGATGCCGGCCACGCAGCTGCCCTGGGTGTATCTCGGGATCGCCGCGCTCGCTCTCGTGATCCTGCGGTTGCAGCGAAAGCTCCCCTTCAGGTCGCAGGGTGACTGCCGATTGCTGGGGAGCCTGCTTCTGCTGTCGGCGGTGATCACCCTGGGGTTCTGGTTCCTGCTCGCCAACACGACGCGCCCGGTCCTCTTCGCCTTCTACATCTGGAGCGGCGTCCTGACCCTGGTTGTCGTCGTGCACGTCTGGGCCCTGCTCGGCGACGAGTTCTCGGCCACGCAGGCAAAGCGCGTGTACCCCTTTATCGCGGCCGGCAGCGTCGTCGGCGGCATCGCAGGGACCGGCATCGCGCGGGCCCTCGTTGAGGCGACGGACGCCCGCGACCTTGTGCTCGTCGCCGCCGGGATCCTCCTGACAACGGCGCTAATTGCCGCTCCCAGGTTGCACGGCAGCGGCGGCAACTCGACCGGCGACGCGCCCGTGTCCGCCGACGAGGGCATCTGGGCGACTTTCAGGCGAGTAACACGCAGCCCCTACGCGTCTCGCATCGCGCGACTGGCGCTCGTGGCGACCCTGGCCGCGACCTTCGCCGACTACATCTTCAAGGCGATCGTCGCCGAGATGGTGCCGGCCGATGAGCTCGGCGCCTTCTTCTCTACCGTATACTTCGTGACGAACGTCGCATCGCTGGTTGTACAGTTGGTGATCGTCCAGTTCATGCTGCAGCGCGTACGGGTATCGGTAGCGCTCGCCATTGTGCCGCTCGTCGTGCTCGTCGGCAGCAGCGTCGTGCTTTCAGGCGCAGCGATGGCGGGCGCACTGATCATCGTCGGCGGCCAGGGAGCCCTGAAGCACTCCCTGCAGCGCACCAGCATGGAGCTGCTCTACGTACCGCTGCCCGACTCGCTGCGACTGCGCGTGAAGACGCTGATCGAGGTGGTCTCAGATCGCGGCGGCAAGGCGCTGGCCTCGATCGCGCTGTTGGCTATGGGCCTTCTCGGCGCTCCGATTGGGGTCATTGCCGCGGTGGGTGCCGCCCTCGCGCTGTTCTGGGTGGTGGCGGCGGTTCGTTTCCAACGTCACTATGTCGACCACTTCCGACGCACCCTGCGCGGCGACGTCGTCGACACGCGGAACGCCTACCCCGCCCTCGATGTCGCATCCCTCGGAACACTGCTGGCGGCCCTCAACGACGACGAAGACGACCGGGTGATCGCCGCGCTGCGCATCCTGGACGAAGAGGACCAGGCGGACCTGATTCCGGCCCTGATCCTGTATCACCCCAGCGACGATGTGGTTCGCGCGGCGCTTCGTATCCTTGAGGGCGCAGGCCGCTCCGGCGACATCGTCAGCATCGCTGACCGTATCCTCGATACCGGCCCTGCGCCGATGCGCTGCGGAATGCTGTTGAGGGCCCGAATGAGCGCGCGGCCGGACAGAGTGCGCCTTGAGGCGTTTGCTGCGAACGATTGCGCGATCTCAAGAGTCACCGCCGAGGTGTTCCTCGCTGCAAACGGGTGGTCCGATCCGGCGACATCGTTGAAGCGCTTTGAAGCGATCGCCGTCGGACCGCACGAGTCGCCCCGGCTGGCGTTGTCAGAAGCTCTCGTAGCGGCGCCGGCGGATCTCTTTCTGCCGCTGCTGCACAAGCTCATGGAGAGCGCTGACCCCGCGGTGCGTGACAACGCAGCCCGAGCGTTCGCGCGTCGCGGTGGGCCGGCGGACGCGCACGCGCTGATCGGCTTTCTCGGCGTGTACAGCGCAAGGGTGCAGGCCCACGATGCGATCGTGTCCCTGCGCGAAGCCGCCATCGATCCGCTGATCGACACCCTCGAACACACCGGGAACTCGCGGTCGCTGCGGCGGGAGGTCGTACGCGTGCTCGGCAGGATCGGGGGAAGAGAGGCGTCTATGGGTCTGGTTCGCGCCCTTAAGGTCGAGCAGGACGGTGCGGTCCGGTTTCGGATCATCCGTGAGCTCGAGATGCTGCGGAAGTGGGGAGATGCGAAAGAGATCCCGGCGGACGCCGTTCACGCGGCGCTGGCGACGTTGCGATCGAATGCGGTGCAGGCGATTGAGAACGCGATCACCCTCGGTCGCGGAAAGGCTGCGTCGGGGTTCGTGGAGACTCCGTTTCATGACCTCCTCATCACCGTGCTCAACGGCAGGGCCGCGAACGACCTGGAGCTCATCGTTCGCTGTCTCGGACTGCTGGGCGCGAAGTTTGACTCCGAGCGTATCGTTCATGGCCTGCTCTCTGGGAACGCGGAGTTGGTTGCGAGCGCACGTGAGGTGTTGGAGTCGACTGCACCCCGCGACTACCGCAACCTGCTGATGGGCCTTGCCCCGGACAGCGTCGAAAGCGAGAGGATCCAGCGCCTGGGGATTCGTCGAGAGCGCCTGCAACGGGAGTATGGGGCAGTACTCAGCGAGCTGCTTGAGGCCGACAGCACGACGCTGCGCAGTCTCGCGGCGCGGGCGATTGGCGAAGGTAATATCGTCGAGCTGGTGCCGCGTCTTGAGGCCCTGCATGCAACCAGCGACCGCTCCATTGGCGATGTGTTGAGCGGAGTCATTGAACGACTGCGCACGGCGACGCGAGAAGAGAGGCTACGTGGCGTCGCGACTTAATCGATACTCAGCGCGGGACCGCGTGCTGATCCTGCGCAGCTTCTTCGACGGCGACGGGGATCGAGGTGCGGTCGCGCCGCGGGAAATTGCGCTGCTGAGCGAAGAACGAAGCTTCTCGAACGGGGAGCTGCTCTACGACCCGGCCACACCGATCTCGCGGGCCTATTTCATCTTCGACGGCGAAGTGGAGCTCGAATATCAGCACACAGGGCAGAAGCAGATCTTCGGAACAGGCTTCGGGATCGGCCACATCGCGATCATGACCGGGATCTCGGTGTACGCCCGAGCGACCGCCCTCGGCGACGTGTCGACATTGGCGATAGAGAGTCCGCACCTGCAACAGGTCATGGCGGCGGAGACCGAGCAGATCCTCAGGGCAATGCGCCTGATGGGAGAGCTGCTGGCGGAGCGCTATGAGGGCGTACCCCCGGCGGGATTGGAGCTCGGCGGTCCGAACATCAGCATCTCGGAGCCGCCCGAAACGATGGACCTGGCAGACCTGCTGTTGTTTCTGTTTCGCGGCCCGGGGTCGATGTCATTGAACGCTGAGGGCATAGCGGCGCTTGCTCGCAGCAGTACATACCGTGTCTTTGAGCCCGGCGAAGTGATCTGGCGGGCCGACGATCCGCCCGCTTTCTATGCGACTAGAGTTGCTGGGAGTCTGCGCGTTGTGCGCCCGGATGGGCGCACTGAAGTCTACGCGCGCGACGTTCCCATCGGCATCTGGGACCGGATGCTACAGGGTGTGCCTGCGGGTTTTGAGTTGCGTGCAGAGACCCGCGCAGGCGTAGTTTGCACAAACTGTGAAGGTGCGATGGCCACGCTGGAGGACCACCCGCGGCTGGCGATCCTGTTCCTGCAGCTGACCTCACGAATTGCGCTGGGCATTCGACCCGACACAGGGCTCACCCCGTCGCCTGAAGCAGACCTGCCGGCGCCTCTTCCATGAACGCTCCATCGAAGGCGTCGCCGGGTGCGGGTTCGACGCGGCTGCACCGCATCGCGGTCGTTGCTGCCTGCGCCTGCCTAGCCGGAACACTGATCTACGCTGCGCCTCGGGACCTGGCGCTCTCGCAATCGCTGGTCGTCGAGGCATCAAAGCCGGCGCTGTGGGTGCAGCGCTTTGGCGAGCTTCCCGGGGTTGCTGTCGGCCTCGTCGCCATGTTCGTGCTGGCACGAAGCCGCCGGCATCTGTCGCCGCGAGCACAGGCGCCTGTCGGCGTACTGGTTGTTGGCGCTGCTGCGTTTCTCACCTGGTTTGGACTGCACATCGTCATCGGCGCGAGCGCAGGCCCATTCGGGCTCGTCGACGTGGCCTGTGTAGCAGCCGTCCTTGTGGGACTGATCGGGGTGGCCGTCACGGCACCGCCGGTCGTTGAAGGTGGTGAGATCAGCGCCCTGCACCTGCGTCTGGACCGCTTTGC
>JAUICO010000029.1 GCA_030427825.1 bacterium
GGACCGGACGCGCAGCGTGATCCCGGCGCGGAGGGCGCCCTGCAGCAGATGGAACAGGTGCAGGAGTACGCTCGAAGGCGTAGCGCGATCGTCTCTGAATCCCATCGCCTCGAAGTCGCAGCCCACGACGTGACCCTGATGCCCTACGACGACGAATTGGGCGCTCTGACGGTCGACCTTGGCGGCGGCGTCGGGCTCTTTGGGGGAAGCGCTCGCCTACATACGGGCCACCTGAGCCGGGCGGAGTTCGCCCTGGACGCGGACGCGGCGGAGTCCCTGCAGTCCATGCTCGCTCTCGGAACCGTGAGTGTTCATGTCGACGTAGAGCTTGTCGCTGCCGAGGACCCTTCGAGGGGGTTCTGTTCCCTTGGTAGAGACGGCACCATCGAAGTGCACGCGCACCTGCTGAGCGCCGTGTTTGTTGCCCGGGACGGCGAAGAGGTCGCGGAGTCCCGCTCGCGGCGCGCCGTCGAGCACAGCGTCCGCTGTGGATACGCACACCTCCGCGAAGAGCAGGGGCTGCAGCCTGAAGTGCGCGTTACGGGGATGGATTTCATCGGCGTCGAGAGCCTTGGCCCTGCCGAAGCCCGGCTGCTGGCGGTGACGGCAGAGGCTCGGCTCGCGGACTGTTATCTGAGGGCGTTGCGTGACAACGGTATGGCTCGAGGAGCGATCGTATTTGAGCTTCAACTGGGTTCTGACGGACGCGTGGAGTCTACAGAGAGTTCTCTCGATGTGGTCCGGAGTACGCTGTTGCAGGAGTGCGCTGTTGATACGCTGAACCGCGTCGATATTCGTGATGCGGACGCTGCCGGACCTGCCGGTCGCGTGCGGATGACTGTGTTCTTCGACCTCGCAGACTCGGAGTAGACAGCGCCGACGGTCGTGCCCCGGGGGATCTTTTCCCCCACCACGGTGTTTATTTACATCGTAAGGTATTGCGATCCACGAGAGACGTCGCCAGGAGGGCCGCAGATACACCGACCCTGCTGACTCCGACGGGTCGCAGGTAGGGCCTCGTTACGCGACACGTCGACAGACTTCTCCCGGCCACTGCAAACCATGAATTTTCGGACGAAGTTCCTCCGCGCAGCGGTGGTGTGCGTGCTTGCATGTGTCGCAGCCTGCTCGGACCTTTCCGGTTCCGGAGATGCTACGGTCGACGCTGCAGGCGAGTTTATGGACGCCACCGGTGATGGGGCGAGCATCGACCTGGAAACCCTCGAGGATCGCGTAGACGATCGCCGACGTGCGGTCTGCGACAAACTCTTCCTGCAATGCCACGACGTCTATCACGAGCGTTTCGGCACCGATGAAGTCGACGCCCGCGTCGGGTGTCTCCTTCTCGCAGAGCAGCTCCCGGTCGTTGACGGGCCCGTGCGCACCGGCGCCAGCGTGGACTGCTACGAGTCCCGATTGGCTGATCTTGAGGACGGCGGCAGCTGCTCCGCTATATTCGGTGAAGGCGGTTGCACGGGCCCTGCGATACGCCCTGCGGGTGCGTTCAACACCTGCGGTGAAGACGTCAGCCTGTGCAATCGCGCGACTGCGTTCGGACTGCACGCCGGTGGGGCGGCCTACGGTCGCAGCGCGGTGTTTGTGGATGTGGACGGCGATGGATGGGACGACATCTGGCAGTCGGACAGTGGGACAGCACGAGACGACCATGACAACCGCTCGCGGCTCTTTCGGAACGTGAATGGGCGCTTCTTTGAGGAGCTGGACGTCGGATTCTCGGACGCGTCGTTGCGCGGAAATTGGAGCACGCTGTTCGCCGACTTCGACAACGACGGTGATCGCGACGTGATTCACGCCTCTGCAGGATACGACGGTGTCGGATACCTGCACATGTATCGGAACGCGATGCGCAGCGTCGGCCGATTCATTGACGTCCGAGCTGCCTCGGGCATTGGTGAGGACGAACGCGCGTGGTGGTCGCTGACCGCCGCCGACTTCGACAACGACGGCCTGCTGGATATCGCTGCAACCGCGCTCTCCGACTGGTTCGCTGAAGACGGAGGGGAGCAGGCCTACGAGGCCGCGGTCCACATCTACCGCAACCTCGGTGACCTGCGATTCGAGAACGTCAGCGGCGCGCTCGGTATCGGCCCGGCATTTGGAGACATCAAAAACCCGCTCTGGCTGGACTACGACGAAGACGGATATTCCGACTTGCTGGTGATCAGCAATTCACACGACCAGCTCACCGAGGACCCGAACCGCGACGTCGACGACGGCACCGGATTGTATCGAAACATGGAAGGTGAGCGATTCGAACGCGTGACCTGGATGGACGACGACCTCTTTGCGGGATTCGTTACGACGACATTGGATGCGAACATGGACGGGCACGTTGACGTCTGGCTCGGGCGTTGGGATCGCGGTGACGTCCTGCTTCTGAACGACGGCGCGGGGCGCTTCGATCGGGTGGACGACATTCCGGGCGTCGACCATGACCCCGTCTTCCAGAATACGATGGGCATCTTTGCCGGAGACATCGACAGCGACGGCCTCCCCGATATCGTCATCGGGACCGGAAGCCCGGAGGCCGCGAAGCCACCGCTGTTGTATCTCTCGGAGCTGGTCGACGGCAAACTACGCTGGCACGATGCCTCTGTGGACCTGGTCGCCGGTCATGGCTCTGCGCGACATCACGGCGTGTCGGCATCAGACTTCGATCACGACGGTGACAGGGACCTGTTCTTCAACATCGGCGGCTTTGCGGCTTACCCGGACGATCAGAGCGAGTTATCGGCGCTCTACGTAAACCAAATGACCACCGAGTCCCCAACGGTGAGCGTATTGCTGGTCGGTACCGTATCGAACCGCGACGCAATTGGTGCCCGCGTGCGACTCGACTCCGAGCTCGTCAGCTACGGACGCGTGAGCGGCGGCACCGGGTTCATGTCGCAGGACAGCCTCTGGCTGACCCTGCCGATGGGCAACGCGACGGAAGCCATACTGACGGTGGACTGGCCGGCCGGGGGCACAAGCAGGCATCGCGTCAGTACGAATACGCGGGTGACGATCCTGGAGCCCACCAGGTGATGCGGCGCGCCGTCCCGGGACCCGGCAGCCTCTGTGGGCTCGCGTTGGCGGGCGCGCTCGCAGCGGCGCTGTGGGCGGCATGTGACCCGGCGGAGGAGTCCGGCGGTCCCGTTGCACCGGGCGCCTGCACCGACGCCGACTTCTCGCACTTTTTCGACAGAACCATCGCACCGCTGGCTTCGTCGGAGCGGCAGCAGTCCTGCTCTCAATGCCACCTGCCGGGCCTGGATCTGAGCATCTTCATGGTAGGTGATGCCTGTGCCTCGATGGGCTGCATGGTGCAGACCGACCTGGTTCGCTTCGATGATGCCGGTACGAGCCCGGTGTTGGACTTCGTGCGGCGTGGCATCAACGGAGAGGGGCAGACGCCGGCGCGCGCTTCTTCCGAGCTGGACGCGCTGCAGTCGTGGATTGAGTATGCCTCCCGTTGCTACGAATCGGTCTGCGAGACGGACAACGACACGGACCGTTGCGTCGTGCTGGAACCCGCGAGGCCGGATCCCTGCGAAGTCGACTGCAACGACGCCACGCAGTGGCGCGAAGAGGAGTGGGGCTGTGATGAGGCCGGCGTCGGCGTGATGTTCGTCGACGTCGTAGAGCCATGGCTGGGCCGATGCGGCGTGTGCCACCGCCCTCCACCGGTCATCGACGTCGGCGACCCTCCGCAGTGGATCGATCCTGAGACCGGAGAAGTCGCCGCGCTGCGAACCCTGGCGAACCTCAACGAGCTCGGCGCCTTCGACTTCGACGACCCCACGCAGAGCCTCCTCCTGCTCAAGCCGCTCTCGGAGTCCCTGGGCGGTGTCGAGCACGGCGGCGGTGAGAAGATCAGCCATATCAGTGACGGCACCTACGAAGACCTCCTGCGCTTCATCGAAGAGTACGCGGAGTGCCGCGAGTAGATCGCGCCCGGACGCAACGCTCTGACGCCCGCAATTGGACACTGCCTGCCTGCCAGCATAACGTCGCGCGCGTGACCACCATTCGAGGAGTAGTAGAGGGCATCGGTCGGCCGGTGATCGGCTTCGTCGAGAGTATCGGCGAGGTCACCGTCCTCACTGCGCGTGCATTCTTCGGTTCTTTTCGACCGCCGTATCGCCCGCGGCAGTATTTTCTGGCGATGGAAGACGTGGGGGTTGGCAGTCTCTTTATCGTACTCCTGACGGGCCTCTTCGCCGGCGCGGTGTTCAGCCTGCAGTCGGTATCGGCGTTCCGAATGTTCAACGCCGAGTCTCTGGTCGGCACTACTGTTGCTCTGACGCTGGCCCGCGAACTGGGCCCGGTTCTTACCGGCCTGATGGTGGCCGGCAGGAGCGGCTCCGCGATGGCGACGACGCTGGGTACGATGCGCGTGACGGAACAGATCGACGCGATGGAGGTCATGGCGGTGGACCCGGTCCACTACCTGATCTCGCCGCGGCTGATCGGGACCATGCTGGTGATGCCCCTGCTGAATACGCTCTTCGTGTACGTCGGAATGCTCGGCGCCTATCTTGTTGCCGTCGTGCTGATGCGCGTCGATCCCGGCATCTTCATGCTGAATATCAAGGAGATCGTGGACCCCATGGACCTGGTCATGGGCGCGATCAAGGCGGCGACGTTCGGTGTGGCAATTGCGGCGATCGGATGCTCCCAGGGCTTCAACGCCTCAGGTGGCGCGAGGGGCGTCGGCGAGGCGACCACGACCGCTGTGGTCATGAGCTCGGTCGCAATTCTTGTCCTGAATTACTTCCTTACTGCCGTCATGTTCGCCTAAGCTTCCGCGGCGGCACCATCTGCCGCGCTACGGCCCACATATGAAAGACCTCGTTACACCCTTCAAAGTCGGCCTGCTCGTCATTGCAGCAGCCGTCGCGTTCGCCTGGATGTTCGGGCGCGCGAGCAACTCGGTGTTCAAGCGGGGAGACGGCTACGAGCTGCACGCCTACCTGAACGACGCCACGGGTCTCGCAGAGCAGTCCCGTGTCATGATGGCGGGTATCGCCGTGGGCGAGGTCAAGACGATACGCCTCGACGGCAACCGGGCGCGCATTGTGCTCCGCATGCAGGACGACGTGGAACTCTTTGAGGGCATTCGAAGCACGGGGCCTTCGGGAGCTGCGGTCTGGCTGGACGGTGCCGCTCTGTCGAAGAAGCAGGCCTCGCTGCTTGGTGACTATTACATCGAGGTGTCCCCCGGCCTTCGAGGCGAACGACTCGGCAACGGGGACGAGATTCACAACGTCGTGACGCCGGTCGGACCGGCGACGCTCTTCGAGCAGATGTCAGCGCTGGCGACCAACCTGCAGGGGATCTCACGCGATGTGCAGCAGGTCAGCTCGAATCTTGCGGCTGTGTTCGGCGACCCGGAGACGGCGGATCGTCTACAGCAGATCATCGGTGACATGCAGAACATGGTCGCCACGCTCGAGAACGTCACCGCGACGAATCAGGACGCGCTGACGAATATCGTTGGCAACGTGGAGGCGATATCCGGCGAGATGCGTCAATTCACCGGCTCGGCGACCCGAAACGTAGACGGCATTCTGGCAGACGTGCAGGGCATGACCACCGAGCTGCGCTACATCATGGGTCGCAGCTCAGAGGACGTCGCGCAGGGCATCGGCACGCTGACCGGGACCCTGTCCAGCCTTCAGCTGGCCCTCGACACACTGAATTACAGCCTCGCGAACGTGCAGGAGATCACCGATCGCGTGGCCGACGGCGAAGGTACGATCGGCCGACTCGTGAACGACGACACGCTGGCGACCGAAGCCGAGCGGGTGCTCTCAGGGACCGGCGATCTGATCGAGGGAATCAACCGCGTGCAGACCTGGGTCGAGCTGCGCAGCGAGTACGGGCTGAACGAGCACGCCTTCAAGAGTTACGTCACTCTCAGCCTTCGCCCGAACCCGGACAAGTTCTATACGCTGGAGCTGGTCGATGACCCGCGCGGGGACACGGAGACCACGCAGATCGTGACCATCAGCTCGGATCCGGACGAGCCGCCATCACAGTTTCAGGAGCAGTCGATCACCAGACAGCGCTTCAAGTTCTCGGTGCTGATCGGTCAGCGGTGGCCGATCCTGGACGAGGGCCGGCTGTATATCGGAGGCCGCTTCGGGATCATGGAATCCAGCGGTGGTATCGGCGCCAATATCTGGGCTTTTCAGGACAACCTCGAGCTGCGCGTAGACCTGTTCGATTTCGGGGCCAGCCGGCGGGCGCGACTTCGTACCTACGCGGTGCTGCGTGGCGGGCTCATTTTCAATGACAGCTCGGTGCTCTCGAACGTATTCCTGCACGCGGGATTCGACGATCTTCTGAATCCCGGCCCCCGCGATGTGTTCCTTGGTGGCGGCATTCAGTTCAACGATCAGGACATTCGCTCACTGATCGGAACCGTAGGAACCTCGGCGCTGCGTTAGGCACGCGATCACGTCGGGGATTCCGGTGTTGACAGGCAGGTCGCCGACTCTATAGTCGCGCGCCTGATTTCGGAGGCGGTGTTGGAACTCTACCTCAAGGGCCTGCGCCAGGGGCGCAGCACATACGACTTCGAAATTCCTTCTCACCAGTTGGGAGAGTGGCTTCGGGACATAGACGAACTGTACAGCGTGACGGACACGCCCTGCCGGGTGCAGATGTCGGTCGATCGCGTCGAGGACAACCTGATGGTGCGCGGAGAGATTCGCGTTGAGGCTGAATTCGACTGCGCCCGGTGCCTGACTCACGGAGGGTTTGAGAAGGTCCTGCCGGTTCATTGGACGCTGTTGCCGAGAGCGGGCGTTCACACCGACAGGCTCACCGAGGACGAAGAAGTAGAGCTCAGCTCTGACGACCTGGAGATCAGCTTTTACAGCGGTGACGAGGTCAGCCTTCTGGAATTGGCTCGCGAGGTTGTGATGCTTGAGATAGACGCCGCTCCGAGCTGCCCCGATGGGGAATGTACAGAGACTCCAACACTGAAAGCCCTGCATCACTCAGAGACAGGGGCCCGGATGGACCCGCGATGGGCGGCCCTGGCGAAATTGAAAGAAGACATGGAGCGCAACTAGCGCTCAAGCCGGAGAAGACAGATGGCAGTACCGAAGCAGAAAAAGAGCAAGGCCCGCACGCGACAGCGACGTTCGGAGCACGACAAGGTCACGGCAAAGAACGTGAACTGGTGTCCGAGCTGCGGCGAGGAAAAGCTCCCGCATCGCGTGTGTCTGCATTGCGGCACCTACAAAGGCCGTCAGGTTATCGGCGTCGTCGAGCGCTGAAAGCGTTGTACGCTGACCTGTCGAATGCATTCGCGAGCACTCTCGGAGTGAGGCATGGCTGAACAGCTGGGTCCGCGCGTCGCGCTTGCGTCTGATCACGCAGCGGTCGAGCTGCGTCAGCATATCGGCCGCCGGCTGGCTGCGGCAGGCTACCAGGTGATGGACCTCGGCCCCGACGGGGGCTCTTCGGTCGATTACCCGGAATTTGCGGCGCAGGTATGCGGGGCAATTGGAGCCGGTGAAGCCGACTGGGGTGTACTGCTCTGCGGTTCCGGCCAGGGCATGGCGATCGCCGCAAATCGCCACGCCGGCATTCGCGCCGCGCTGGTTCGAGAGCCGTGGTCAGCGCAGATGGCACGAGAGCACAACGACGCGAACGTTGTGGTGTTCGGCGCGAGGGCCACCGGAATCGAGCTTGTAGACGCCTGCCTCGACGCCTTCATTCGGACGGATTTTACGCCGGGCGACGATGGCCGACACGCGCGGCGAGTACAGAAGATTGAACTCGACTGATGCGATGCCCTCGCTGCGGTAACGACGACACCCGTGTGGTCGACAGCCGCGTCTCTAAAGACGCGGACGCGATCCGCCGCCGTCGCGAGTGCGCCGAGTGTGAAGCACGATTCACTACTTTTGAGCGGGTCGAGCGCGCTGTCCCCTCGATCGTCAAAAGTGACGGACGACGCGAAGCCTTCGATCGCGAAAAGGTGCGCAGGGGTATCGACAGCGCCTGCCAGAAGCGGCCCGTCTCGGCTGCAAAGCGAGCTCGGCTGGTCGATCACGTAGAGGGTCGCCTCGCCGAAACCCTGGAGCGAGAGGTCCCCTCTCGAATGATCGGCGACATGGTGATGGAAGAGCTTCGCCGTCTCGACGGGGTGGCCTGGCTGCGCTTTGCCAGCGTGTATCGATCCTTCGAGGACATCGGTGAGTTCCTCAATGAAGTGGAGCGGGAACAGTCGAAGGACGATGATGAGTGAGTCGTCCAGCGAAGCAACTTCGATTCCTGTCCCCTCGGGTTTGAACGGTCGAGACCGCGACGAGTGGTTGATGCGCCTGACGCTGGCGCAGGCCGAGCGCGGCCGTCACGGCGCCTCGCCGAACCCGATGGTGGGCGGAGTGATCGTGAAGGGCGACGAGGTGATCGCGACGGGCTTTCACGCACGGGTCGGCGGTGACCACGGAGAGGTTGCTGCCCTGAAAGCGGCCGGTGAGCGGGCCCGTGGCAGCGAAATTTTCATCAACCTGGAACCGTGTTCGCATCACGGTCGCACGCCGCCGTGCAGCGACGCCCTGATCGCCGCCGGGGTTCGCCGGGTCGTCGCGGGCATGATCGATCCGAACCCGCAGGTATCGGGCCGCGGCATTGCGCGACTTCGTGATGCCGGCATCGAAGTCGACGTCGGCGTCTGCGAAGCGGAGTGCCGCCGGCTGAACGAAGGCTTTATCGTTCACATGACCGAAGGCCGGCCCTTCGTAACGCTGAAGCTTGCGATGTCGCTGGATGGGCGCATCGCCACGCGCACCGGAGACAGCCGCTGGATTACCGGTGAAGCGACCCGCGCGCGCGTGCACGAAATGCGCGCTGCCGCGGACGGCGTCCTGGTCGGCGGCAACACCCTTCGCCTCGACAACCCGCGACTGACTGCGCGCGACGGCGCGGACGATAGCGTTCGGCCGAACACGCCGCATCGCTTCGCCCTCGATACCGGGCTGCAGATTTCCGACGATGCCGCGATTCTCGACACCGATGTAGCGGCGACGACCCTCTTCTGCGCAGAAGACGCCGGTGTAGAGAGAGCCCTCAGTCTGGCGGCGCGCTCTGTGAATATCGCACGGGTCGGCAACACGCAGGGCCGGCTGAATCTCGACGAAGTGTTGTCGCAGATCGGCGAGCGTTCAGTGCTGAATCTGCTGGTTGAAGGCGGTGGCGAGCTTGCAGGCGAGCTGCTGCAGCGGCGCCTCGTGGATCGCCTCGTGCTCATGGTGGCCCCGATCATCATCGGCGGTCGCGATGCCATTCCTGTGATCGGCGGCGAGGGCGCAGACCTTGTGAAGAACGCGCTTCGAGCACAGCGTGTTCAGGTCGACCATCTCAAGGCTTCCGGTGGCGAGAGCGGCGACATCATCATCACCGCCGACCTGCGCGAGGTTTGACCCGTGTTTACCGGATTGATCGAAGACCTGGGCACTGTCCGACAGAAGCGCCGCAGCGGCGAAGACGTCACACTGACGGTTGAGACGAAGATCCCTGCGGCAGAACTGACCCTCGGCGAGAGCATCGCCGTAAACGGCGTATGCCTGACGGTGCGCAGCTTCGATAACTCCAGCTTTACCGTGGATGCCAGCGTCGAAACGATGACACGCACCGCGTTGAGCGAGGTGCGCGTTGGCGATCGGGTTCATCTTGAGCGCGCCCTGCGTGTTGGCGACCGCCTCGGCGGGCACTTTGTACAGGGCCACGTGGACAGCGTTGGCGAAGTCGACGAGGTCACTTCGGACGGCAGCAGCTGGCAGGTTTGGATTCTGCTGGAAGAGGGCATCCTCGATGAAGTGGTCGAGAAGGGCTCCATCACGGTGGATGGGGTTTCGCTGACGATCAATGAGCTGGATGGACGACGGTGTCGCCTCACGATCATCCCATTTACCTCGGATGAAACGCGCCTCACGGAGTATCGCCGAGGACGTCGCGTTAATATCGAGACCGACGTGATCGCGAAACATGTGAAGCGACTCTTGACGATGGGCGGCGGGACGCATCGTAAGGGCACCGCAGACCTGCTTGCCCAGTTTGGATACCTTAAACAACAGAGCTGAAGATGCCCCTGGCGCCCATAGAAGACGCGATCGCAGCGATTGAGCGCGGCGAGATGGTCATTCTTGTCGATGACGAAGACCGCGAGAATGAAGGCGATCTCGTCATCGCCGCCGAGAAGGTGACCGCTGAGTCGATCAACTTCATGGCGAAGTACGGTCGCGGCCTGATCTGCCTCTCGCTCACCGATGAACGTCTCAAGCAGCTGAACCTGCCGATGATGGTAGACGACAACTCCACGCCTTTCGGGACCGCTTTTACGGTCTCGATCGAGGCGACTGAGGGGGTCACCACCGGGATCTCAGCTGCTGATCGCGCGCGAACGATTCAGGCGGCAGTGGCCGACGACGCGCGGCCCTCGGATCTGTGTCGACCGGGACACGTGTTTCCGCTTCGCGCCCGTCCGGGCGGCGTGCTTGCCCGCACAGGACAGACCGAAGGCAGCGTCGACCTGGCGCGCCTCGCCGGCCTGAAGCCGGCCGGTGTAATCTGCGAGATTCTGAATGACGACGGGACGATGGCTCGCATGCCTGATCTTGAGGTCTTCGCCGAGGAACACGGTCTTGTCATCGTGTCGGTCGCCGACCTGATCACGTACCGGCTGATGCGAGATCGCCTCGTCGAACGCGTCGCTGAGGCTCCGTTTCCCTGCGATTGGGGAGAGGACTTTCGGCTTCGCGTCTACAAGGACGTGGACGGCGCCGAACATATCGTTCTCATCAAGGGCGATCCGGGCGCGAGCGAAAAATCGACGCTGGTCCGCGTCCAGCACCAGAACGTGGTTGGCGATGTGTTTCGCGGCAAAGACTGCGACTGTGGCTGGCAGCTGCACGGCGCCATGTCCGAGATCGCCGCCGCGGAACACGGTGTGTTCGTCTACCTGTACAAGCAGGAGTATACGCGCCTGCAGGCCATTCGTCGCTACGTGCTCAAAGAGGACGAGACGGCGGCAGAGCTCACCGAGGCGGAGCGAATCGCGAAGGTAAACCGCCCACACCCACGCTTTCGTGAGTTTGGCATTGGTGCGCAGATCCTTGCCGATTGCGGTGTGAAGCGTATGAGGGTGCTCAACGTTGGCAACCCGAGGTTGGTAGGCGTTGAGTCCTACGGTCTCTACATCGAAGAGATAGTTCCGATCCCGAAGCCGGCATGGTCACGGGTTCAGCGAGAGGAGAAGTAAGCGATGCCGCGAACCATTGAAGGAAATCTGATCGCGACGGGGCTCCGCGTCGCAGTGATCTCAAGCCGCTGGAACCACTTCCTTGCCGATCGGCTCCTTGAGGGCGCGCTGGATACCATCGATCGTCATGGCGGCGAACTTGATGACACGGACGTGATCAAGGTCCCCGGCTGTTTTGAGATTCCGATGGTGGCCAAGAAGGCCGCTGAGTCGGGCAGGTACGACGCCGTGGTGTGCACGGGAGTGCTGGTCCGCGGATCGACGCCGCACTTTGACTACATCGCCAGCGAATGCACGAAGGGGATCGCGACGGCGTCTCTCTCGTCCGGCGTGCCTGTCAGCTATGGAATCATCACCGCTGACACCCTCGATCAGGCGATTGAGCGCGCGGGAACAAAGGCCGGGAATAAGGGTCACGAGGCAACGCTTGCCGCGATCGAGATGGCCAACCTCTACAAAGCGCTGTCGGCGAACTAGTCGCCCGCACCTGTTCCGAGAGCACACGCTGCCGATGACAACGCGACCGCAGCGAGAAGATCAGCGCCGAGAATGGGCGATGTGGATTCTCATGTCAGCTGACATGCAGGGCATCGATCCGCGCGTCGCCATGACCCGCATCGAAGATGTGTTTGTTGGCAGCGCCGTGCCCGCGACCCGCAGCGAGGTCAGTGAGTACTTTCGAATTCCGCGGGTCGACGACCACATCCCGGACCGCGACGCGTGGGAGCGCTACGCTCCGTCGCTGCGCGAGACCGTGCTGCTGGTGAAGGAACGCACTGACGAGATCGACGATAAGATTCGGCAGGCTTCGCCCCGATGGCGAATGGATCGCATGCCGGTAATCGACCGCACCCTTCTCAGGATGGGTGTGGCCGAGCTCCTTTTTGTAGAAACGCCCCGACCTCGCGCTACCTTGAACGGTCTCATCGAGCTCGCGAAGAAGTACGGTGAGGCGACGACGCCGCGCTTCGTGAACGGCATCCTCGACCAAATCCGTAAGGACCACGACATACCCTTCTCATGACTCGTCTGCTGTTACAGCTCTTCGGTGCAACCCTTGTTTGCCTGGCCGCAGCGGGCTGCATGCATCGCGAAGAGCCGACACCGCCTTTTCGTGTCGAGGCTACGGGGCCGGGTCTGGAGCTGCGGACTGAGGGCGCCCGCGTTGAGGTGTTTGACGAGTCCGGCGAGCGATACAACGTGTTGCGCCTGACAAACAACGGCGTGCGGATCTTTGATGGAGACAACGTTCGCATCGGGCGTGTTCGTTCCACCGAGTCCGGTTGGGAACTGGTGAATCGTGAAGGCGACACGCTGTGTGTGCTCAGCGAGTCCGAAGGCGTGCTGACGTCTGTATGCGGCGACACCGCGCCCCTGACGGTAGCGCATGTTGACGATACCTGGTCCGTCCATATTGCGGATGAGTTGCGGTGGACGGTTGATGGGACGATGGCGACAGAGCCAAACAACACAGATTCAGATATCGCGGTGCGTCGAGCCAACGTCGGCCTGGTCGTGACAGACATCACACGTGGCGACCTCATCGCAGATGTACGTGGCGCGCGGGCCACCGAGAGCAGCGCACTCTTTCTCGCAATGGCTCCGGTACAGGCCAACAGCGCGGCAGAGACCCGGGTAATGCGCGCCACCCTGGCGTGGTGGGTGTGGCGAACAGAGCGTACGATCGGGGCGCCGAGCCCGGAAGGGCAGGCAGCGGAGCCGGCCTCGGACTGACGGGCTCTCCCACGAGCTCGCCGCTACTCCGCGTCGGCCTGTGTGTTTGCCGCCGTGGCGGCCGCCCGCTCAATACGCGCCTGCTGGTTGGCAGCACGAATCGCGTCCATCTCGGTGCGGCGCAGCGCTTCGCGTTCTCGAATGTGTGTTTCGAGTTCGTCTACCCGAGCGCGATCGAGACGATACACATCGGCGAGAAAGTGCACACGGTTGTCCGCACCGACTTCTGTCGCGAAGTATTCCAGATGTACGGGGACGGGGGTGCTCAGGGGCACCCACTGTTGCGCTCCGCGGTTTACGTAGGAGTGTGCCATTCCGCGCGCGGTGCGCATGGCGGTGTCCTGGTCGCGCGCGAGCAGGACGGTCGCGAGTTCAAGGGGGTCCTTCACGCGAATACAGCCGTGACTGAAGGCGCGAATGTCGTAGCTGAAGAGGTCCGGTTGATTGGTGTCGTGCATGTAGACGTCATGTTCGTTCGGAAAGAGGAACTTCACGACACCGAGGGCATTGTCCGGCCCGGGGCGTTGTCGCAGCCAGCGGTGCCCATTGCTGCTGTCGTAGAACTCCATGTTGTGTTCCGTCAGAAACTCCGGATCCTCTTCAATGCGATCTGCATACTCGTCGCGATAAATCTGCCCCGGCACGTTCCAATATGGATTGAAGACGATGTTCTCCATGTAGTCGCTGAAGAGCGGAGTCGCGCCCCAGTAGCGCATCGTTCCGTCGTCGTTCCGCCGTCGCTTCAGCCGGCCGATGATCGTGTCCCAGGAGTGTACGACCTCGCCTTCGTCCCACAACTCGCCGCGGAATGCCGGAAGTGAAACAACGATGTATTCGCCGCCGGCGTCGCGTGCCAGCCGGGTCATGCGCAGGCGTTCCTGCGTGGCGATGATCTGCGCAAGGCGTCGTTCGGCAGGTACGTTGAGTGACTCGATGGTCGCCTCTCCGATGTACCCGTCCGCTCGGGTCTGATGAGCGGCCTGGTAGGCTGCCAGCGCAGCGCTGAGTTCTTCGTCGAATGTGCGGCTCTCGAGGTCTCCATCCCAGTAATTCTCGGCGGCAAGGCGTCGACGCAGGTCTGGGATAAAGGTGGCGTCACGGCCCGGTCGCATCTCGTACGGAGCGTCCACCTCACCCCAGCCGCCGGCTTCGACATATCCCCGGTACTCGCGATTGCCTGCGATCAGGAGCTCGTACTGCCGGAAGGGAGGCCACAGGGATCGAAGTTCAGCTGCAACACCCGTCTCGCCGGCAGCCCGCGAGAAGGACTCCGCGAGCAGGGTGTCGGTAGCGGCGGCGAGGGCACCTTCTTCTTCGAAGTCCCAGCCCCGCTCTTCTTTCATCGCATCTGTGAAGTAGTGTTCGTTGTTGAAGTGAAGGTCGCGCGCCAGGCGCAGGTAGCCGTCCGCCAGGTGCAGCTCTGTGTCGATCGCGGCGGCGGCTTCGGGCGTGGCCGCCAGGGTGTCGTTGTGCACCAATGCCGCCAGGCGCGGGAGCGGGTTCGCAGCGTCAGAACTGAGAAGAAGCGCTACCGTCGTCTCGGCATCCGGCAGCTCGCCGGCCGTTGCGTGCGTCTGGTCCACCCATGCTCGCAGAGTTTCTCGTTCGTCGTCTGACAGCGCAGCACGATTGCGGGCCTCCTCGACGGTGTCGGGATCGTACATCGCGCGGATACCGTCTGCGATCTCCGCCCGATGGTAGTCTGCAGGATCCAACCCATGGTCCCGGACCGCCGCAAGGGTCTCGGCGAGCTCGACGCCAGCGGCTGTCAGGTGGTCGCCGGATACGAATACGGGTCTGTAATTGCGCTCCGCGTAGAAATCGGTCAGCAGTCGGCGGTGAGAGTCGTCCAGCTCGATACCGAGCTCGTCCGCGGCGAAGCGGCTGCGAAGTGCGGTCTCGCGCGTGGCACCGTCGACGCGCTCGACGACTGCCTCGACCAGTTCCCCGGCGACGTGGTCTACGACCGTGTCGACACGCTCCGCGTGTGTCGGCTCCTGCGAAGCGCGGGCGCCAACCCGGCCCTCGGTGCAGGTAAGAGAGAATAGGCTGCTGATGAGCAGCCCGCTGAGAGACAGTCGGTGCATGAACTCCACTCACCGTTGATCACGGTGCTCTGCATACATCCGTAACTCTGCCCCGCAAGCGAAGATCGGTCCAATTTTCGCCGTGGACAGCATCGAGGTACAGGAGGCCGGCGCCGTGGCCGTCCTGCTGTGAGACCGTGACACCGACGATCGCCGGACCGGCAGTTACAGGGAGGACGTCAGAGTTCTTCGGTGAGGACCTGCAGCACGCCATCGGCGAGGCGCAGCCGGAGTTCCCGGTGGTCGCCGGGCTCAAGGCTGAGTTCCAGATCGCCGCGCTGCCGGTCTCCGACTTCGCCGTGTGCCACGCGAATCGTCCAATCGCCGGTGCTCAGCTCATGGTTCTCGACGGATGTGATGCCGATCTGCCGTCCGCCCGCGCTGTGTTCGGTGTTCGGAATGGCGTAGATCACGGCGCCCTCCGGCTCGACGGTGATGCTCACGGTCGCAGGCTCGCGGTATACCGGCTCCATCACCGCGTTGATCATGATGATGCCGACGGAGCTGTCGAAAGCGCGTTGCCAGGGCACGTGATCGGCCGCGGTAACTGTCAGCAGATGGTGCCCAGGAGTGTCGACGTGAATGAGTCGCCCGGCCTGTACCTCTCCATTCAGCGTCACTTCAGCGCCGCGCGGGACGGTCGTGACTGAAAAGGTGCTCAGCCGGTTGCGCTCGCGGTCCGGCGTGAGGTCAACCATGACTTCGCGGGTGTCTTCTTCGCCGTCCCAGGGGCGAGCGACGAGGGTAGCGATCGAGTCCCGAAAACCCGGCATTCGTACTGTTACGTGATGCTCTACGCCGGCGACGACGTCGACTTCGACCGGGGTGGTCCCTGAGACCGGTTCTCCATCGACAAGGATCGTCGCTTCGGTTGACTCGCCCCCCGGCGTGCGCGCGCGGATTCGGATTCGTCCCCGTTCCGGGGCCCATTCTGTCTGGGGCTCGGTCTCACTCTCCGGATCGGGTTCCGGCGGCTCCCAGCCTTCAGGCTCCGTGAGCTCTTCAAGGGTGATCAGCGGCGCGTCACCGGCGCGCCCGAGAACCTCCAGCAGCCCACTGCGGTAGCCATCGCGGTAGAGTGTGATCGTGTTGGTTTCGCCCTCTACAACCTGGACCGCTGCGGGGGTGTGTTGGCCGGTGAGTATGCCGTTGACGACGATCGCAGCACCATCGACGTTGCTGGTGACTTGAAGGCGGACGGTCGGCGGAGCCGGAGGAGGCTCCCAGTTCGACTCCCAGTCATCAGCTTCGCCGGGACCATTCCTGGAGGTGTCGATGCCGCCGGTTTCGGAGAGCACATTCGTGAAGAGCAGCCAGCCACCGAATGCCACAAGAGCCACGAAAACGACTCCAATTACTCGTCTGCGACTCTGGTCACGTCGCAAAGTCTGTTCGACATCCCGGTCCATCAACGGCTCCTCTGCCATGAGCGACCCCTGCTTTGATACGGTGAAGAGACAGGGAGCTTACACCAACACTTTCAGGATCACGATCACCACGGCGGCGAGCGCCGCGACACCGACAATGGCGCGCCATGGAAGCCCCGAACGAATACGAATTTCACCGCTTCCCCCGCCCTGCTGCAGGGCCGCAACGTCGCCCATTTCGATGTGTCCGTGAGCCGCCTGCGCCCGCGCGGAGCGAACCGCAGTCTGCTCTGCGACCATCTCGGCGACCAGCTCCACCTGTGCCTCGCTCGGCCGGCTCGCCGCAACGCGCTCCACCGCATCTCGCAGAGACTCGGCGTCCGGAGCCGTGTACTCTTCCCCAACAAGGGCATTCATCTCCTCCACTCGTTCCGGGAAGAGGGCACGCGCGGTGGCGCCTATCACGGCGACACCCGGTCTGGCGGACTCAGTGGCGGTGAAGGCATCGAGGGCGTCGGCGAACTCAGCTGCGGTCTGAAAACGGTCTTCCGGAAGGCGGGCGAGGGCACGCATGACGATGTCTTCGAGAGCCGGCGGGTAGTTGTCGATTCGCGTTGACGGCGGCTGAATATTCGCCGTGGAAATGCTCATGATCGTCGCGACGTCGCTTTCCCCACGGAAGAGACGTCGTCTCGTAGTCATCTCATACAGGATGGTACCGAGGGAGAAGATATCCGACCGGCGATCGACCTCGAGCCCGCTGACCTGCTCCGGCGACATGTAGCTGAACTTTCCTTTCAGCTGACCTGCCCGAACCGTCGAAAAGTGTTCGGCGGCGCGCGCGATCCCGAAGTCGAGCACCTTCACACCGCCGTCGAAGGCCACCATGAGATTCGGTGGCGAAATGTCGCGGTGGACAAGCCCGAGGGGCCGTCCGTCGTCGTCCGTTGCTTCATGCATCGCGTGCATGCCGCGGGCTGCGCTCGAAATCACAGATGTGAAGAATGGTGCTGTCGGAAAGCGCCGGGTCTGTCCGCCGCGTTCCGCGAGTCTGCGAAGGTCCTCGCCGTAGACGAACTCCATCGCGAGGTAGTGCTCGTCCTGGACCTCTCCGAAGGCAAAGGTTCGCACCATGTTCTCGTGGCGCAGCCGGGTAGCTACCCGTGCTTCCTCAACGAAGAGGGCGCGCAACGTTGCGTCGTCGCGATACTTTTCGAGCACCCGCTTGATCACCAGCTCTCGGCCCGGCTCGTCGCCGGCAATCCGAGCCAGCCAGGTGATGGCCATGCCGCCTTCAGCGAGGGGCTTGAGTAGCTCGAATGGTCCGAATGGGAGAGGTGCGTTCATCGCGTTCGGCAGCAGGAATGGATCGAAGAGGACGTGATTCCGGCGGGTCATTGACGAGGCCGAAGCTCTGGTAGGGCGGATTGCGTCGTCGGACAAACGAAAAGGACCCGGTGAGGTCTTCGCCGATCACCTCGTTCATGTCCCGCCCGTCGACGACCTGCGCTTCAAAGGAGCCGGCGATACGTGTCTCCTGTTCGCCATGGAATTCGTCAAACACGATGGTCCCGATGAGAACACCCAGGAGGTCCAGCTCCTCAGGGCAGCTGACCGGAAACTGAAGGGAGCCCTCTACGGGAGCCCCGCTACCGGGCGGGCCCACCTCCAGGGCCTCACCAACGCGGTTCTTCAGCTCGCGGCGGCCGGTGACCGTGAAGACCAGATAATCCCGAAACGCCGTCGCCGCTCCGTCTTCGTCCTGAAAGCGGAGCACGCCCACGTCGTCGAGGATGTCCGACCAGGTCGCAAATGTGTAGTCATATGGCAGCAGGTTGCTGTCGCAGTCACCCCAGCGGAGGGTTCCTTCGAGGCGAACTTCTGTGTCGTTCTTTCGGCATCCCGACAGCGCCGCCGAGACGCAGAGCAGGACGGTAAGGCCTGTACGAAGCGCCTTCATTCGACCACCACCAGTTCGCGGTAGTCCGGGAGGGCGGCGTTGCTGTTTGGTGACTCCGCGGTCGCGGGCGAGCCTTCCGCAGCGCCGCTCTCGGGCCGCGTCGCCGCGCCCCGGGTATCGTGGGCTTCGTCTTCGTCGCCCTGCAGCTTGCGTCGCAGGGTCTCGACATTCACCCAACGGTCGATCTCGACTTCGTCGACGATCCGGAGCGCCACGCTCTCGTTGATATCGGGGCCCAGGCGATCGCGGGCGATCAGCATCCCATTCCCCGCAACATAGATGATGATCAACGCCTCGGCAGCTCCGACGACGGCGCCGGCAACGCGGTCCATCGTGTCCATGACGTCGCTTACGCCGCGGACGACGCGAATCGCGAACCACGCGCCGATCATGAAGACGAGGTAGAGGCCAACACCGGCCACTGCGAGCGCGATGCCGCCTGTGCCGGCGTCGCCGAGCTGCGGAGCGATTCCCGCCAGAGACGGCTGGATAGCGGGCGCGAAAGCGGGCGCGAAGGCGGCCGCAGCGATCGCACAGCCGAGGCCGGCGAGCTGGGAGAGAAACCCGGTCCACGCGCCGAGCCCGATCAATCCGATCAAGAGAACGATGGCGACGATATCGAAGAGCATGAGAGAACCCGTGTATCCGCGCAAGGTGACATGGACCGGCGTCATTGTCGACTTCGCGGCGCAATCCGCGGGCCGCCTCGGGAATGGCCTGGACAGCTTCGCGACGATCGAGCACAGGGCGCCCGAACCCAACGTGTCGACAGGGAGAGGGGGATGGATCGCAACCTTGCGCTTGAGCTCGTTCGAGTGACTGAAGCCGCCGCAATCAACGCGGCGAGAACCATGGGGCGTGGCGATGTCCACGCCAGTGACCAGGCCGCGGTCTCCGCGATGCGTACGGCGTTTCAGTTGATGGAAATCGACGGCACCATCGTAATCGGCGAGGGTGAGCTCGACGAGGCGCCGATGCTCTACATCGGGGAGAAGGTTGGTCGCGCCGCAGAAGGCGACGAGAAGGTCGACATCGCCCTGGATCCGCTGGAGGGAACCGGACTCTGTGCGTACGGCCGCCCCGGCGCACTCGCGGTCGTCGCGATGGCAAAGGCCGGCTGCTTTCTGCATGCGCCGGACATGTACATGGACAAGATCGCCACCGGTTCTGCCGGTCGCGATGTGATCGACATCACAAAAACCCCCACAGAAAACGTCTACAACGTGGCTGCTGCGAAGGGCGTCACTGTCGAAGAACTCACCGTCGTTATCCTCGATCGCTCGCGCCACGAAGACACGATCCGCGAAGTGCGGGCGGCGGGTGCTCGAATCAAGCTGATTCAGGATGGCGATGTACACGCGGCGATCGCAACCTGTGCCGATGAGACCGGCATCGATCTCATGCTCGGCATCGGCGGCGCACCGGAGGGGGTCCTCGCTGCGGCGGCGCTTCAGTGCATCGGCGGCGGCATGCAGGGTCAGCTCGTGTTTAAGAACGACCGGGAGCGTGAGCGCGCGAAGAAGATGATGGCCGGGCGGGACATCTACCGCGTGCTGACTATTGACGATCTCGCTCACGGCGACATCGTTTTCGCCGCTACCGGGGTGACCTCGGGTGATATGCTGCGTGGCGTACGCTTCACGCACCACGGGTGCGAGACGCATTCCATCGCAATGCGCAACAAGTCCGGCACGGTTCGCCACATCGAGGCGAAGCACGTTTTCAACGATAAGCCGAACTACTCGACGGAAGGATTCATCGTCGCGGACGAGCAGGTTGATCCGCCGGACTGACACCCGCGTTGACAGTGAGGATCGCGGGCAATTACAGAGGCGTTGATCCGCGTCACTGCGCTCTCTGAGGCCCGATCGCCCATGGCGGACAAGAAGAAGGGAATCACCCCCTCCGGCGTCGCCCGGAGGAAGGGACGTAAAGGGCTTAGGCGCTCAAAGACGCTGGCGTCTCGTCGCCTCTCAAAGGAGGAAATCCGCGAGTCGAATGAGATCATCGCCGCGGTGGAGGACCTCCGCCCGAGATTCCGTTCGCAGTGCGCCAATGGACCACGCCCCTGTCCGTGGATCAGCTGTAAGTTTCATCTGTACCTCGACGTCAACCCGGACTCCGGCTCGGTGAAGGTCAACTTCCCGGATCTTGAGGTGTGGGAGATGACCGAGAGCTGCGCGCTTGACGTCGCAGACCGCGGCGGCATCACTCTCGAAGAGGTCGGCGAGATCTTGAACCTGACGCGCGAACGCATCCGTCAGGTCGAGGTCAGTGGACTCGAAAAATTGCAGGACGAATACGTAGACATCGGCGACAGCGACGAGCTGCTCAACAACTGAGCAGCCGTGACGCAGCCCGCCACTCGACGCAGGAAACCCATGACCGAACGCAACAAGCCGCTTGCGCTGATCTCTGTCGCCAACAAGCGCGGCGTCGCCGATTTCGCTGCGCGCCTCACGGCGGCGGGATACGAAGTGCTGTCCACCGGCGGGACGCTGAACGCGATCCGAGAAGCCGGTGTCGCTGCCACACCGGTCAGCGAATACACCGGCTCGCCCGAGGTCTTCGGCGGTCGCGTCAAGACCCTGCACCCGAAGATTCACGGCGGCATCCTGATGAGGCGCGGAGACGTAGGCGACGCCGCCGAGGCCGAAGCGAACGGAATTCGCCCCATCGATATCGTAGCAGTGAACCTCTACGCATTTCGCGAAACCGTCGCGCGACCGGACGTAACGCTCGCCGAGGCGATCGAGAAAATCGACATCGGTGGACCGACCATGGTTCGCTCTGCAGCGAAGAACAGCAGCACGGTGACAATCGTCGTCGACCCTGAGGACTACTCCGCAGTCGCTGATGAGGTGGATGCGGGCGGCGTCGGCGACGCGACTCGTCGCCGACTCTCGCTCAAGGCCTTCCGGCACACCGCCGCCTATGATGCTGCGATCGCGAGCTGGCTCGGAACGAACGGCGGAGACAACCCGACGCTGCCAGAGGAGGTGCATCGCCCGTTGATTCGCGTGCAAAGCCTGCGTTACGGCGAGAACCCGCATCAGGCCGCCGCCCTGTACCGCGACGATGGTGTCCCGGAGCTCAACGGCGCGGTGGTGCTGCAGGGCAAGGCGCTGTCCTACAACAACCTTGTAGACCTCGATGGCGCGCAGGCAGCGGTACTGGAATTCGACGAGCCCGCAGCTGTCGTCGTCAAGCACACGAACCCCTGCGGCGTTGGACGTGACTCGAGCTCACTATTGCAGGCCTATCGGGCCGCGCACGCCGGTGATCCCGTGTCCGCGTTCGGAGGCATCGTCGCGTTGAATCGCCCCGTCGGTGCGGATGTCGCGGCGGCCCTGGCGGAGACCTTTCTTGAGGTCGTCACCGCCCCCGGCTTTGACGATGAGGCGCGGCAGATTCTGTCTGCGAAGACGAATCTGCGGCTCATCGACACCTCAGCCGCGAAGCTGGACGTGATTCGTGCCCGACCCACGCTCTTCGGCACACTGATCCAGGACGATGATCCGCGCATCAGCGACATCGCAGAGGACTGGACAGTGGCTACAGAGCGCGCTCCCACGAGTGACGAAGCGACGGCCTTGCGCTTTCTCTGGCGCGTCTGCAAGCACGTGAAGTCGAACGCCATCGTCGTTGGAAGCTCGTCGCGCACCTACGGAGTGGGTGCCGGTCAGATGTCCCGCGTAGATGCCGCGCGCCTCGCAGTGACGAAGGCGACGGGCGACCTCGCCGGCGCCGCGCTTGCGAGCGACGCGTTCTTCCCGTTCAGAGACGGTGTCGACGTCGCCGCTGAGGCCGGCATTCGCGCGGTCATTCAGCCGGGCGGATCGAAGCGAGACTCCGAAGTCATCGCGGCGGCCAATGAGCACGGAATCGCGATGGTGTTCACGGGTCACCGGCACTTCAGGCACTAGGCATCTGGATAACTGAGACACTCTGCAATCGGTCCACGTATGAAGATTCTGATTATCGGCAGCGGCGGCCGTGAACATGCAATCGCCTGGAAAGTGGCTCAGAGCCCCCTGGTCGATGGCGTATTCGTCGCGCCGGGGAACCCGGGTACCGCTGCGACCGACGGCGTTGCGAACGTCAACGTCGTGGTCTCGGACCACGATGCGGTTGCTGCTTTCGCAGCTGCCAACGATGTCGGACTTGTGGTGATCGGACCCGAAGCCCCGCTGGTCGCTGGTCTCGCCGACAGTCTCCGCGCTACCGGGCTGTCGGTGGTCGGGCCCGGTGCCGATGGTGCTGTCCTCGAAGGCTCCAAGACCTTCGCGAAAGAGGTGATGGATGCGGCCGGCGTGCCGACCGCGCGCTGGGCGCGAGTACACAGTGACGCGGACATCGACACCTTCTGCGACCGCTTCGACGGCGCCGCGCTGGTCGTCAAAGCGGACGGACTCGCCGCTGGCAAAGGCGTGATCGTCTGTGACGATGTAGAGAGCGCGCGGATTGCGGCCAAAGAGATGCTGCGGGATCGCCCCTTCGGCGAAGCGAGCGCGAGCATCGTTCTCGAGGAGCGTCTTGAAGGCATCGAGACGAGCTACATCGTTCTGGCTTCAGGCTCGAACTACGTCGCGCTTCCGACCTCTCAAGACCACAAGCGCCTGCAGGATGGCGATCGCGGTCCGAACACCGGAGGCATGGGAGCCTTCACTCCCGCGCCCTTCGTCAGCGACTCCATGCGTGCCGCATTTCACGAAGAGGTCATCGAGCCGGTGCTCGCCGAGCTGGCCGCACGTGGCATCGACTTCAGGGGCTTCCTGTACGCCGGGATGATGTTGACAGCGGCCGGACCGCGCGTGCTTGAATTCAACGTTCGTCTCGGAGACCCGGAGACGCAGGTCCTGCTGAGCGCGATTGACGAGGATATTGTTCCGGCGCTGGTCGATTGCGCCAATGGCAGCCTCAGTACGCGTACGTTCTCGGCCGCAGGAGCGGCGGCGGTCATCGTGTTGGCGGCCGAAGGCTACCCGACGAAACCGGTGAAGGGCGCGCCAATCGAAGGGATTGACGCGGCGAACTCGCACGCGGCTGTGACCGTCTTTCACGCAGGCACACGAGAGTCCGGCGAGGCGGTCTGCGTCAACGGCGGGCGCGTGCTCGGTGTAACCGGGCGCGCGGCCACGCCGGACGAAGCTGTGCGCGTTGCCTACGAAGCCGCGCGAGAGATCTCATGGCCCGGTCTGCAGATGCGTTCTGATATCGGAAAGGCGCTGTCTCTCTAGAACGTTCCGACGCACCCGGTGTGCGTAGCGCGGACACGCACGGCAAGCACGGCTCAGGCCTGCGCCACGGCTGAAGAGCAGCCCGCCGGCCGTCACCGGCAACCTGCAGCAGCGATTGTCGAGCCGCGTCCGACGGCCATTGTGCGTCAGTCGTCGCGGCCGAAGAGTCGTGCGAAGAACCCCTTCTTCTTTGGCGGGGGGAGCGGGGTTCTGGCGCGGGGCGTGTCATCGTCGCCGAGAACAGCGGCCAGGATGTCTTCTTCGTCGACCTTCCCGCCGGAGTTTGCTGTCATGGACAGGGATTCAGCGATCTCCTCCTGACTGCCGACCGTGGCGTGTGATCCTGTCACTGTGCGGATCAGACGATTGATCGCTTCGGCCTCGTCCAGCCCGGTTGCGGGCTCGGCGTCCGGCTGAACGACGAGGTCTGATCCGAGCTCGACCACATCTTCGCCGTCATCGATGTCGTCGTAGATCACCAGGGGGTCATCCGAGATCATCTGCTCGCGGTGCTTCTCAATCCTCTCGATGTCGGCGGGATTCAGGTCTTCTGTGCCGCTGAATATCTGATCAAATGATGAATCGATATCCTGGTTCAGGCCGTCGGCGGAGATTTCATTAAAGAGCTCGCCGCGCGATTCCGGCGGCGTCGATTCCTGCCTCAGCTCCTTGTCGAAGCTTTCGATGGTCTCCGGAGCATCCGCGTCGCCGAGCCCGGCCGTTTCAACAAGATCTACAGCTGTGTGGTCGGCACCCGCCTGCGCCGGCGATTCGTCGGCGTCCGCCTCACGAGATACCGACGCTGCCTCGCTCGCTGCGGCCTCTGGCCCTGCCGGGGCCTTCCGGACCAGGCGATAAGGTCCGCTGTTGGTTGTGGGTCGGCCGGCGGGGCTGAGTGCCTGCATACGGGTGGTTGGGCGTCGGCCGCCGAGCCGCGCGTGTGCCGTCTCAAAGTCGCTGGTCGTTGCCTGAAACTCGCCGGTTGTCGCCTTGCGCTCCTGACGAAGCGCCATGGCTTTCTTGTAGATACCCTTGCTGGCGGCGTTCATGCGCTGGAGTTTGAGGATCAGCGCCAGGACGGACCCATCTGCGCGATACTTCACTTTGCGTACTTCGCCCTGGGCCCTGAACACAGAGAGACCGTTGCCGAGCACGTATTCGATCAGCAGCTCACTGCCGATCGAGCGCTCGGTATTGGCCGGTACGACGAGTCCTCCCTTGCGAAAGAACTTCGCATAGCTCTCGGCGAAGTCATCCTCCGTCGAACAGCCCTCTACCGTAATGCGGATGCCGTCCGGCTTCCCCATGCTTTGTGATCTCCAAGTATTCGCGGTCTTTCGATGGACGAGCATACGAAAAGCGGCGCCCCAACGCAAAGGCTGCGACGCGCGAAAACCGCGATCCTCCGGCCGGCGGGATCAACCCGACTTGGCCAGATCCTCAGCAGCAGGAGCCGTCATGGCGTTGGTCGGGAGATCGAAGTGAACCCGGATCTTCGTCTCAATGTCATGGGCGATGGCCGCATTTTCCTGCAGGAAGCGCTTCGCATTCTCACGACCCTGCCCCAAACGCTCGCCATCGTAGGAGTACCAGGCCCCGGTCTTGTCGACGATGCCAAGGTCAGAACCGATATCGATCAGATCCGCCTCGCGTGAGATGCCCTTGCCGTACATGATGTCGAACTCGGCCTGCCGGAAGGGCGGCGCGAGCTTGTTCTTCACGAACTTCACGCGGGTACGGTTACCGACGACGTCGGTACCATCTTTCAGCGCGCCGATACGGCGAATGTCGATGCGCATCGAGGCGTAGAACTTCAGCGCGTTACCGCCCGAAGTGGTCTCAGGGCTACCAAACATCACGCCGATTTTCTGACGAATCTGGTTGATGAACACCAGGCAGGTCTGTGAGCGCGAGATGTTGCCCGTGAGCTTACGCAACGCCTGACTCATCAGGCGTGCCTGCAGGCCCACATGGGTGTCGCCCATCTCGCCCTCCAACTCCGCGCGGGGAATCAGAGCCGCGACGGAGTCAATGACCACCATGTCCACTGCACCGGAGCGGACCAGCATATCCGCGATCTCAAGTGCCTGCTCGCCCGTGTCAGGCTGGCTGATCAGAAGCTCGTCAACGTTTACGCCCAGCGCTCGCGCATAGGTCACATCCAACGCGTGCTCGGCGTCGATGAATGCCGCGATACCACCGGCCTTCTGCGCCTCGGCGATCGCATGCAGCGTCAGCGTCGTTTTACCCGACGACTCCGGGCCGTAGATCTCTACGATACGACCCCGAGGATACCCACCAATACCGGCGGCGACGTCGATGCTGATCGATGCCGTGGGGATGACCTGTACGCCCTCCACCAACGCGTCGCCGTCGCCAAGGCGCATAATCGCACCCTTGCCGAACTGCTTTTCGACGCTCTTCATCGTCAACTCAAGGGCCTTTTCTCTACTGTCTGACTGCTTCGCCATGTGCACTCCTCAGTACGTCCGTTGTGTTCGCTCACCTGATCTCGCCAAACCCTTCGAACAATGCGAGGTGGATTCAGGAAACCGGAGACGCGGAACAGGTGTTCAGTAACATGCTGCCGAGCCCTACGCAACTCGAAAACACGAGCGGAGAGTCGATCACCGACGCGGCCTGTTGCGCCGCTCGGCGAACAACAGAGACCGCCGACGGGTCTCGTCCGCCCGCGCGAGTCAGTCCAGAAGGACGCTACGTCGAAGCACTGACGTACGAGCGATGCCCGCGATTACTTCCGACCGACAGGTGACGATCTCACGCACCGTCGTCGATCCGTACGCGGTGTCGGTATAGGCGTTTACCAGGCCGTGCAGCGCGGGCGGCCGATCCGGCGAAACGATCCGACCGATCAACATCGAGGGTTCCCACGCCAGGGGTTCTGAGGCAACACCATGCTTCGAGAGAAAGTCGTTCAGACCATCTCGGAGATCCCCCAGGCCGGCGCATTCCGATGGCCCGACGGTGATCATCCGCGGCAGATCTTCGCTGGGCAGCATCTGCGTGCCACCGATCGAAAACTCGAAGCTCTTCCGGTGTGTAAACCACTCATCGAGCTCGCCAAAGAGGTGGTGCGACGAAGCCTCGTCCAGGTCGCTCAGAATACGGAGCACAAGGCGCAGGTGAATCGCCGGGGTCCAGCGGACGTCGGCGCCCAGCTGCCGGATCGGATCGTCGAGCTCTTCCTGAAGCAGGACCAGCCTCTCGGCGACCGAAATCGCGGGTTCAATGGCGATAATATAGCGCAAGCTCTTCGACTCCCTGATCGGCGCGTAGCTGATAACATGCCTGCAGGCTGCCGTCTGCCGTCGCGGCAGCCACATCGCTCTGCAGCGACGAAGCTCCGCGGCTCGGCAACGAGTCCGAGATCAGGGCGGCCGCCTGTCTCAGGGCAGCCGCGCAGGTAACCGCCTTGAACTCTGACCGGGTCCGATTCGCGAACGCAAAGTGATACACCCGCGTGATTTCGCGGTCGCAAACCCCGATGAACACCGTGCCGACCGGCTTCTCTGCGCTGCCTCCGCCAGGCCCGGCGATTCCGCTGACGGCGATCGCGAGGTCTGCCCCCGCCGCAGACAGGGCGCCACGTACCATCTCTGTGGCGACCGGAGCGCTGACCGCGCCGTGCTCCACCAACAACGCTTCGGGCACGCCAAGCAGGGCTGTCTTCGCGGCATTCGAGTAGGTGACAACGCCGCGATCGAAAACCGCCGACGCTCCCGGTACGTCCGTAATGCTCGACGCGATCAGCCCACCCGTACAGCTCTCGGCGGTGGTCAGATGCTGACCCATCTCGCGCAGCCGGCGCACCAGTTTCGCCGCCGTGGATGTGATCATCGCCCCGTCGTGGACGATCTCTTCGGGCAATTTTGCGCCTCGTGAGGTTGACACCCGAATTGCCCTCCGTTAAGGCCGCTGCCCCAATGTGGCGGTAGGGCGAAACTACCTCCCACCGCTGGCCGCGGCAACTCACTCGCGGCGGCCGATGACGGAGTCCCCAAGTGGCAAATCACAAGTCTGCACAGAAGCGAATCCTCCAGAACGCAAAGCGCAATGAGCGCAACCGCTACTGGCGTTCAACGATGCGTACCGCGGTCAAGGACGTGCGCGCTGCCGCAGAAGCCGGCGATGGAAAGGCCGCTGCTGAGGCTCTCAAGGTTGCGATCCGCGTGATCGACCGTGTCTCGGGCAAGGGCGTGATTCACGCCAATCAGGCAAGCCGTCGCATCTCTCGCCTGACCCGTCTGGTCAACGGCATCTGAGCCGCCGGCTCCGACGCAAAGGGCCGCCCGCAGCCGCAGGCGGCTTTCTTCGTTTTTGCGCAGATAGAGAGATTGAGCCGGCGCAGACTGTGACAGCCCGGCGCCATCATCACGGCCTGCGATCAGGAAGCGCGAGCGCCGGGGCGGCAGATCGAAAGAAAGAGCCGCTCAACGACGAGCCGGTCGCTCAGGCGACTCGACTTTAACAGATGATCGGCGGCCGCGATCTCTTCGTGAATGGCGTACAGCTCCTCCATCGAGAAGCGCTGCGCCGCCGCCGTCACGTCCCGGGTCCGAAAGGGCGGAATTCCAGCTGCGGAGGCGAGCGCGCTTCCACTGAGGCCGCGACTCAACGCATCTCGCGCCAGAAGCAGCGAGCGGAACTGGCCGGCGGCGAGAGCGACAACACGAATCGCGCTCTCACCGTGCAGGAGCATCCGCGAGAACTGCGCGAGCGCTGCGTCTGCGCGTCGGGCGAAGAGTGCATCCATCAACTCAAAGACAGAGCGGGTGCGTGTGTCCGAGACCACCTCCATCGCCGTCTCCAGAGGCACGCGACGATCCTCGGCTTTGCCGAGATAGAGGTCGATTCGCTCGAGCGCGTGGTCGAGATCTGAGAGCCGCGTGCCGATGGCTTCGACGAGCCACGCGGGTACGTCGCGCGCAAGTGTCAGCCCGTGGCGCGACGCCTGGCGTGCAACCCACTGTGTCGTCTCACGCTCCCGCAGCTCGGGAAAATGCACCGCGCTCACCGCCGGCAGCTTCAGCAGCGCTTTCAGGGACTTCTGTCGCTTGTCGACCTTCTCCGCCTCCATCACCAGCACGGTCGTCGGCGCCGGGTCCTCTGCCCACTCTGCGAGCTGACGCCAGGAGTCCGCCGAGAAGCGGTGTGCGTTGCGGACGACCACGACGCGCTTCGGAGCCAGCATGGGGACCACGGATGCTGCCGAACAGACTTCGGTGCCGTCGTGTTCGCGGCCATCGAATGTGGCCATATTCAGGTCGTCGCGACCGGCAGGGAAGACCGCGCGAATCACGCGGTTCAGCGCCTCGGAGACCAGGTAGCTCTCGGCGCCGTAGAAGAGATATAGCGCCGAGGTCGGGCCCTCGCTGCTGAGGGTGCGAAAGAAGTCGCGCGCCGCGTCGACGTCCTGTTGTCGTGTTGCCACTACGGTTCCTCGCTGCCGCTCAGCATGGGTGAGATGCGCATCGTCGCGTCGTCGATCGCCTGGATGGCGGCTTCCCGCAGCGCCTCGCGTCGCGCGGCGGAGTGGGTGCGAAGGTCCGCGGCCGCGAACAACGCCCGTCCGGTGCCCGACGCGCTCACCGTCTGGGGGCAGTGGGCGGTGACCTCGATCTCGACGCGTACGCCGGTCAATGTGGCGGCGCCCGCGTCGAATCCCGCCGCGCCGTCATCGCGAGAGATACCGTCCAGGTACCAGCTGCAGACCACATCGCTGCGCGCCGCCGCTCGCGAGAATTCTCGCTGCGCGTAGTCGCGTATGTCGTGGCGCAGGTCGCTCAACGGTGCCGAAAGTGGGGCGACCTCAAGGGGGACGGCGGCAGTCTGCGCGCCGCCACCGCAGCCGTAGTTGAACATCACGGCCATACAGGCGACCATCGTCGCGAGTCTCATCAGGGTTTTGCGGGAGTCGGGGTCTGACAACATGAGCAGTGCTTACATCAGAGACGTCGCACAACGCGAGGGTGAGGAGGTCACGGTTCGCGCCTGGCTGGTGAGTCGGCGATCCAGCCGAGGCCTGCACTTCCTACAACTGCGTGACGGCACGGGCGAGATCCAGGCCGTGGTGGCTTCGGACGCAGTGGACGAGGCCACATTCGAGGCGACACGTCGGCTGCAGCGCGAGACAAGTCTGGAGGCGGTCGGAACGGTGACCCGGGAGCCCAGATCTGATTCCGGCCTCGAGCTGCGGCTGCGCACGCTGACCGTCGTCGGAGAGGGCGGCGACATCCCGGTTATTCAGAACGAGGCTCCGATCGAGGCGCGCCTTGAGCACCGTCACCTTTGGATTCGGGCGCCGCGGCAGCAGGCGATCCTACGGGTTCGCGCTGCGTTGATTCGGTCCATCCATGCGGTGTTGGAAGAACGCGGCTTTCTGCAGGTCGACGCGCCGATCTTCACGCCGAACGCGGTCGAAGAACGCACCTCGCTCTTCGAAACGCGGCATCCGGGAATTCCGTACCTCACCCAGTCAGGTCAGCTGCACAACGAGGCCGCCGCCATGGCCTTCGGTCGCGTGTACTCCTACGGGCCGGTGTTTCGCCATGAGCGTACGCCCAACCCGGCGCGCCACCTCTCTGAGTTTTGGATGGTCGAGCCCGAGGTGGCCTGGATGCAGTTGGATGAATTGATCGACTTCTGCGAGAGCTTTGTATCCGCTGTCATAGCCGGCGTAGTCGGCAGGGCCGGCGCAGATCTCGAGCTCCTCGGTCGCCTCGAAGTAGCCCGTGGCGTAGAGCAACCCTTTGCGCGAATCACATACAGCGAAGCGATTGACGCCGCCCGCGAGGCGGGCGCCACGATACGCCACGGCGACGATCTAACCGCGGAGGCAGAGCGGCTGCTCTCCGCCGACCGAACGACACCGCTCTTCGTGACGCACTATCCGGCGTCGGTAAAACCCTTCTACATGAAGCGCGACCCGCACGATCCAGACTCCGTCCTGTGTGCAGACCTGCTGGCGCCGGAAGGCTACGGCGAAATCCTCGGTGGGGGCGAGCGTGAAGACTCGCTTGACCGACTCTCGGAACGTCTCGGAGACGACGGACTCAATGCCGAAGACTACGAGTGGTATCTCGACCTGCGTCGACACGGCAGCGCGCCGCACAGCGGCTTCGGGCTGGGTGTAGAGCGCACGGTCGCCTGGCTCTGCGGGCTGTCAGGCATCGCCGAGGCGATTCCCTTTCCGCGCCTGCCCTGAGCCGATCCTGCTCGCAGCCGTCGACGAGGAGCCGGAACACTGCTCAGCGGTTGCTCGCGCTGCCGTCGCGGGAACCGAAACAAGCGGGCCGACACCGCACTGGCGCTGAACTCGTCGCAAATTACGGCGCCTCTTCCTACAATGACCGCGACACGCGCGCTGCGCCGGCCGGTTGCCGCAGCGCAGGAACGACACAGCGGAGGGGAACGCCATGGGCGAGAACAGCGATACACCGACACAGGGAGTGCCTCGGCGGACCATGCTCAAAGGTGCCGGCGCTCTGGTCACGGGCGCCGCAATCGGGACGATCGCTGCGTGTGATGATGACCCCGCCGCGCTCGACGCCGGGTCAGATGCCGGCTCTGACACAGGTCTGGACGCCGCCGACACGTCGGACACCGGCGCTGACCTCAGAACAGACGCCCCCGGCCCTTTCCCCTCGCTGCAGCCCGTGCGCGGCGACGGCTCGCATCCCTTCGATTACATCGACACCGTCGTGATCGTGCAGATGGAGAACCGCTCCTTCGATCACTACTTCGGCTCACTCAGCCTCGTGGAAGGCCGCACCGACGTCGAAGGGCTCAGCTCGTCGATCCTCAACCCGCGACTCGACGGCTCGCCGGTCACGCCGCAGTTCCTGGAAGACGCGTGGATCGTGCACCCGGATCCGGGCCACGGGCACCGCGCGAGCATGGAGCAGTGGGCAAACGGCACGAACTCCGGCTTCGTCAGGAGCTGGGAGGATAACCTCAGCGACGCCGAGATGGCCGAGAAGATCGGCTGGGTGATGGGCTATCACACGCGAGAGCAGTTGCCGGCGCTATACGGCCTCGCCGATGGCTTCACTCTCTGTGACCACTGGCACTGCTCCCTGCTTGGGCCGACCTGGCCGAATCGCTTCTACAGCCACTGCGCGACCTCGGATGGTGAGTGGAGCAATGGCGTTCCCGTCGGTGCGAAGACTCCCTACAGCATGCTCCGCGACTCCGGCGGCTCAGTGGGCGTGTACGCGGACGGCGGCATCGCCTTCATGTTTCTGCTGCTGGATTTTCCGATCTCGCAGATCAATCGCCTCGGCAACTCGAGCGACTTCTTCCGTGACGCTGCCGAAGGTGTGTTGCCGAACGTCTGCGTCGTTGAGCCGGACTACCAGCTCAATGACGACCATCCGCCGCAGGACATTCGCCTGGGGCAGGCATACATCGCTTCCGTCTATGAAGCGTTGCGCAACTCTCCTCAATGGGACCGCAGCCTGATGCTGGTCCTGTACGATGAGCATGGCGGCTTTCATGACCACGTCCCTCCTCCGACGGTAGAAGGCGACGAGCGCGCCGCCGAGGGCTTCAATCAGCTGGGTTTTCGGGTGCCCGGGCTGGTCGCCGGACCCCTGGCTCGACGTGGGCACGTGATGCACGATCTCATCGATCACGCCTCGGTTCCGGCGCTGATTTCGCGCATATTCGGCCTGGATCAGGTCAATGAGCGTGCCGCGCTGGCGGGTGATCTCGGTGCCGCCCTCGATCTTGAGCTTACCCTGAACGCGAACCGTCCGGCGCCGCCGGTGCTTCCGCAGATCAACCTGCGAGAAGAACGCATCCGCCACGGTCTACTGCAGCCCTACGGCCAGCCCGAGCTGGAAGACTGGGTGCGCCGGAATCTCGGCATCACCCGACCGGGGCCGGACGCGAGAATGCGCGAGCTTGAGCGCTACTTCAGGGTGCTCGATGACATGGGCGTGGCGGTGGTCCGCTGAGCCCTGCACGCGCGGGTTTCCCCATCACAGGCGGCGGAATCAGCCGGCGCCTTCAGCCCGCTCGTCGGCCGGGCTCTGGGTGCTGCCGAGGGGCTCGCCCTCGGTGGCTACCGGGTTCAACGGGTCGTCGTCGAGCGCGGCGTCGTCTCGAATAATAGCGCGCACCGCCTGCTCAGTAATACGCCTGCCGGTATCGCGCACCAGAACGCGGGAGCCGAAACCAAGCGCGAGGCCGTGGGTCAGCAGCGCAAGGCCGGCGAGGGCGTTGAGCGCTACGCTGACGAAGAGCTCCTGCCGCGGTGGCCGCTGCACCGCCACTGAGTCCACGTAGATCGTCCGCGGCGTGGCGTCGTCGATGTGCAGCCAGCAGAGCGCCGTCAGGATCGCCAGGGTGATGATCATCGAGAGCAGGCGCCGTACGTGTGCCCCGGCCCGCCACGAAGAGCGGTAAAGATTCGCGAACCACGCCATACACAGGTACAAACCGGCTGTGTACATCACGAAATCAGGCCGCTGTTTCGCCTGAAACCAGGCCGCGATCGCACAGGCGGCAGCGGTCATCACGAAGAAGGGCCACCCGATCCAACGACCTGAGACCAGGCCGCGACGGCGAATCAAATCGGCGATCTGCGGGTTGTCGGGTTGAGGGGATGACATGCAACCAGCCTACTCGCACTTCCACGGCGCGACCAAAAGTGAACGATAATCTGCGAAACAGCCGCGCACATGTGGCCCGGAGCGCCCGATCGTGACGGTCACCCCCGAGCTTGTCCCCTGGCTATACGCCTGGGCCGCCGTGTGGGGCCTGAGCTGGGGCAGCTTCGCGAACGTCGTGATCGCGCGACTTCCGCGCGGCGAGAGCGTCGTCAGTCCGGCCAGTCACTGCACAAGGTGTGGCGTCGACATTCGCTGGTACGACAACATCCCCGTGCTCTCCTGGTTCATTCTGCGCGGAAAATGCCGGGCCTGCGGCGCGCGATTCTCGTTTCAGTACGCGCTGATCGAGCTGCTTTGCGGTGGTCTCGCCGTACTGCTCTGGTGGTGGGTGGGTCGCGACGAACGCATGCTGCTGCAACCTCTGCAGGTGCAGCTCGTGCCCTGGCTGCTGCACTTCTACTTCTTCGTCGCGTTGATCGTACTCAGCACGATCGATCTCAAACACACACTTCTGCCGCACCGAATCACCGGTCCGCTGACCGCGCTGGGCATCGGCGCATCGTTGCTGATTCCCCGCGCCGACGGGTGGGAGACCTACTTTCCGAATCCCGACATTGTGCAGTCACTGATCGGCGCGCTTGTGGGCTTCGGCGCGCTCTTTGTTGTTTTCCGCCTCTACCTCCTGGCCACCGGACGTATCGGAATCGGCGGCGGCGACTTCGTTCTTGCCGGTGCGATCGGTGCCTGGCTCGGCGTTCGAGCGTTGCCGGCGGTCATCTTCGCCGCGTCGGTGCAGGGCATCGCGGTTGCGCTGATCTTCGTTGTTATCGATCGACTCCATGACCGTAGTCCGGGCAGCGGCGGGCCGTTGATACGCGGTGCCGAAAAGCCGGAGTTCTGGGACGAGGCACCGCGCGAGGAAGACGGTGGCGGGTCAGCCGTTGCGGAGTCTGACTATGCCGACACCGTCGCGACGGACGGCATCGCCACTCCCACGCGCCTGCTCGCGTTGCCTTTCGGGCCGATGCTGGCGCTGGCTGCCGTTGAGTGGTTCTTCTTCGGCGTCTACTTCGAGCGGTGGATGACAGCCGGCTTGTAGGCGCTTGGCTGCGATCTCTCAGTCCTCGTCGATCCCGTCCGGGAAGTAGTCGCGGATTTTGTACACAAGCGCGCGGTACGAGATCTCAAGCAGCTTCGCCGCATGGGTGCGATTGCCGCCCGTGCGCTTCATCGCTTCCGCGATCAGCGCTCGTTCGAGCTTCCTGCTCTCCTGCTTGATCGACAACGACTCGATGACTGTGCTGACAGCGCCCGCGTCGCGGCTGTCTGATGGACGAAGCTCCGGCGGCAGGTCCTCGACGCCGATCTCGTCGCCGCGCGCAAACACGGCGCTCCTTTCAATCACATTGGACAGCTCGCGAACGTTGCCCGGCCAGTCCCACTGTTCAAGGATCTCAACGGCCTGCGCGCTGATGCGACGGACGTTCGTCTGACCGCGCTCACGCAGACGATCGAGAAAGTGGCCGGCCAGTATTGCGACGTCATCGCGCCGTTCACGCAGGGGCGCCAACCGAATGGGAACCACATTCAGGCGATAAAACAGGTCCTCGCGAAAGGTGCCGAGCTGCACCATGTTCTCGATGTCTCTTGAGGTCGCGGTGACGACACGGGCGTTCACTCGGCGACCGCGGCTTTCGCCGAGACGGGTGACGTTGCCATCTTCCAACACGCGTAGGATCTTCACCTGCAGCGCCATCGGCATGTCGCCGATCTCGTCGAGAAAGAGAGTCCCGCCGTGTGCCCTCTCGAAGTGCCCGACGCGCGCCTTAACAGCGCCCGTAAATGCGCCTCTGGCGTGGCCGAACAGCTCCGCTTCGAGCAGAGACTCAGGGATAGCACCGCAATTGATTGACACGAACGGGCCTTCGCGGCGTGACAGGGAGAGGTTGTGCAGCGCTCGCGCCGCGAGCTCCTTGCCGGTTCCGGTTTCTCCCAGAAGGAGCACAGTCGCATCAAAGCCGGCGACCTTGCGAATGCGGTCAACCACACGCCGTCGCGCCTCCGAGCGTCCGACGAAGCCGCCAAGGCCGGAGTCCGAAGGCAGCGAGTCTCTGAGCGCCGAGACCTCCACCGCGAGCTTCTTACGTTCAAGCTCGCGCCCGACAGTAATCGCGAGGAAGCTCGGAACGTAGGGCTCTCGCACGAAGGCGTCAGCGCCGGCGTCGATCGCCGTCCACACCCGGTCCGTGTCTTCTTCGCCGGCGATAACGAAGATCGCCGCGTCCGGAAAAGCCTCTCTGAGCCCGTCGATGGTCTCTTCGGCGGACGCGTCAAAGCGCCCGGTGCTGACGAACACGCAGCGCACATTCTCCGCGCCGGCTTCCGCCGCAATTGCGACCTGACCTGCGGCCAGAGCGTCGGCGAGTCGCCGGGCGCGGTCCGCGTCTTCGTCGTCGATCAACGCGTTCGGGGTCGCGGCTATTTGCCCTTCGCCAGACACCCTGACTACACACTCCCGGATAGCAAGCGCCGAAGTGCTGCGCGTCCCGTCCGGTTCCGAGCCCATGACGTGTGCATCGCACAGCACCCGGAGTGTAGCGCAGGAATCGGCAAAGTGCTCGCGTCGCGACCCATGTGCTATGGTTTCCACCTCACCTTTTCTCATCTCGCCGTAAGCCACGAAGCAACGCAGCGATGACAGTCGGCCCCACAAGACTCCCCACGACGCGACCCGGCGCCGCAGGACCTCTTGCCGTGCGCCCTCTCACCACGGCGCTGCTGAATGCCCTGGTCTTCGCTGTCGGATTGGCAGCCGCCGGCTGTGATACCCGCGCTCTTGTAGAGCTGGATCCCGGAACCCGCTCTGTCGCAGCAGATGTGGCGGGTGACGACGCCGGACTCTCGGACACCGCCGTCAGCGACGCCGGCGAGGGTGACGCCGCCGCCGATGTCGGGACGGATATCGTGGCCGAAACGGATACGGTGGCAGAGGATGTAAGCGATGGCGGCGACTCCGGCGCGGGCGACTCCGGCCCCGGCGACTCCACAGACACACGCCTCGACGCGCAGGCCGATGCCGACAACGATACCGGATTGGATGCAGCCCCGGACGCGCCCGCCGACGCCGACGCGGATCTCTTCGACCCTGCCGCACCAACGTTTGTCGGCTCTCCGTGCCGCAACGACGCCGACTGTGATCTCGACGACCCGGTCTGCCTCCTCGACGAGTACAGCGGCGGCATGTGTGCGGAACCCTGCACGCTCTTCTGTCCGGACCGGGACGGCTTCCCCACCACCTTCTGCACCGCAGATGCAAACACGGGTGACCCACACTGCCACTCACGTTGCGACTACGGTGCGTTTCCCGTCACCGGTTGCCGCGACAACTACGTGTGCCGAGTCGTTCCCCGCGCCGGCGAGCCGAGCACCGAGGTCGGCGCCTGTGTGCCCGACGACGGAACCACACCTGAGCTGCCCGAGTGCATTCAATGGCTCGTAGACAACAACGTCCCCTTCGAGCGCACAACGTATGCGCCGCGGCATCCGGAGGGTAACGACGTGCTGCTGTGCACGGTCGACGAGCCGGTTCGCCTGCAGTCGCCCGTCGCCGGTGTCAGCTTTCGCTACTATTACGACGACCCGGGCGAGTACCGATCGATGCTCATGTCGTGCAACCTCGCGCGTTCGATTACGAAGATGGCGCAGACGCTGTCCGACGAATACGACATCGTCGAAGTGGTACACATCGGCACGACGGTGTGTCGCTTCATCGCCGGTTCAAGCTCGCTCAGCCAGCACTCTTACGGCCGAGCCATCGACCTGCGCACCTTCGTTCGCGATGACGGCTGGAGCGCGGATGTCTACGATGATTGGGAGCACGACACGACCACCTTCGAGAGTGACGAAGCCGCCTTCCTCTACGAGATCGCGTACGGCTGGCACGACGCGGGAATCTTCAACACGATCCTCACACCAAACTACAACAGCGCTCACGACAATCACTTTCACGTCGACCTCAAGCCCGGCGCGGACTTCATCAAGAACGGCTGTGATTGTTTGATTGACGCCCCTGCGGACTACGCGCCACTGGGCGACTGATCACCCCAGCAGGTCGCGAAGAAAGTCGCCTGCGCGTTGTGCTCGCTGAGCGCGCGGTGTCTCGTGCAGCGCGGTCACCAACGCGCTGCCGACGATCACGCCGTCTGCATGCTCACTGAGGCGCACAACGTCCGCCCGCTCGCGTACGCCGAAACCGACATACAGCGGCAATTCTGTGTGCTTTCGAAGCCGACCGAGTTGCCCTGCTAGATCCGTCGACTCGCCGCCTTTTCCTGTCACGCCACGGCGCGCTATTACATACACGAAGCCCGACGCTGCCGACGCGATCAGCGGCAGCCGTTCTTCCGGCGTGGTCGGAGCCACAAGCACGATCAGGTCCATGCCGCCGTTGCGCAGCGCGGTCTCCAGGGCCGGCTCTACGCCCGGCGGGGCGTCCGTGACGAGCAGGGCCGATGCGCCGGCGCGGGTCGCGCGCTCAACAAACACATCGTAGCCCATGCGATCGATCGGGTTCACGTAGCTGAAGATGATCAGCGGGCAGCGAATCTCTGCCCGTGCGTCTTCGAGCATGCGTAGGATGGCATCCAATGAGGCGCCGCCTTCGAGGGCACGTTGCGACGCTTCCTGGATGACCGGGCCGTCTGCGATCGGATCCGAAAAGGGGATGCCGACCTCGATCGCTGTGGCACCGGCCTCGCTCAGCGCGACCAGCACGTCTCTGGTCAGCGCCACATCCGGGTCGCCTGCTGTGACGTAGGGGATCAGCCCCTTGAGGCCACCATCTTTCTGTTCCCGAAGAACACGTCCGAGTGTGGATTCCTTCACAGCTCTACTCCTTCGATTTTGGCGACTGTGTGTACGTCTTTGTCACCACGCCCCGACAGGTTGATCAGGATCCCGTTCCCGTGGGGAACCCCCGTGTCTACCAGGTGTTTGGCCAGCGCCACGGCGTGCGCGCTTTCAAGCGCCGGGAAGATGCCTTCGAGGCGACACAGCTCATGGAATGCGGCGAGGGCCATCTTGTCATCGATCGGCAGGTACGTAGCTCTGCCGGTGTCGGCCAGCCACGCGTGTTCGGGCCCTATGGCGGGATAATCCAGGCCGGCGCTCACGGAGTGTGTTTCTCGAATCTGTCCGTCGCCGTCCTGCAGCAGGTAGGTGCGCGTACCGTGCAGTACACCGGGTGCGCCCCCGGCAAAGCGCGCAGCGTGGCGCCCGGTCTCTACACCGTCTCCCGCCGCTTCTCCGCCGTACAGCGCAACTTCGGCGTCATCCATGAACCCCGAGAACACGCCGATGCTGTTTGAGCCGCCGCCCACACACGCAGCCACGATCGATGGCAGCCTGTCGTTGTTCTCAAGCCACTGCTCCCGGGCTTCTCGCCCGATGACCTCATGAAAGTGGCGCACCATCAGGGGATAGGGATGCGGGCCCAGGGCCGAGCCGAGCAGGTAGAAGGTGTTTTCGGGGTCGGCCACCCAGTCGCGCATGGCTTCGTTAATCGCGTCCTTCAGCGTCTTCGAGCCCGACTCTACGCTGCGCACCTCAGCGCCCAGCAGTCGCATGCGGAACACATTCAGCGCCTGTCGTTCCATGTCGAACCCGCCCATGTACACAACGCATTCGTAGCCCATCAGCGCGCACACGGTCGCGGTCGCTACGCCGTGCTGGCCGGCGCCGGTCTCAGCGATGATGCGCTTCTTGCCCATGCGCTTCGCGAGCAGCGCCTGGCCGATCGCGTTGTTGATCTTGTGAGCGCCTGTGTGATTCAGGTCCTCACGTTTGAGGTACACCGGCCCCTGTGTGTTCCACGCCTCTTCGATGCGACGAACCCGGGTCAGCGCTGACGGGCGACCGACATAGTTTCGCATCAAGGCGTCGAACTCGGCGGCGAACGCGGGGTCCGCGCGAGCTTCATCCCACGCCGCCGTCAGCTCGGCGACCGGAGCAAACAAAGTCTCGGGAATGTAGGCGCCACCGTAGGGCCCCCAGCGGCCCGCACTCAAATCTACAGAAGATGTCATCTGCGCATCCTGTGTTGGTTGGTCCCGTTGCGCTGCGATGGAATCGAGCGCAATCTTCAATGCCTGCAGTTTGCTCTCGTCCTTGATGCCCGGCGTCGACTCCACGCTGCCGGCCAGGTCGATGCCATCCGGCCGAAGCGCGGCGACTGCTGCCGCGACGTTGTCAGAACCGATGCCGCCGGCGACCAGAAAGGGCGTCTGCGGACGTCGCGTCTGCGCCCAGTCGAAGCGTGTGCCCGTGCCGCCGAAACGGCCCGCTTTCGCTGTGTCCAGTAGCAGCAGATCCGGTGCGTGCTTCGGAGCGTCCCAGTTTCCATCCGGGTCGACCGGCGTCGCCCACACAACGCTAAAGCCCTCCGATTGAAGCCAGGGGATCGCAGCGTCATCGAAGCCGCCGTGCAGCTGCACGTGTTTGATTCCGACCACCTCTGCGACGTACGCGACGTCGTGTTGGCTCACGTCCTGGAAGACACCGACCGGCGTGATGTGCTCCGGGATCGCGCGCCGCAGCACCATGGCGTCCTCTACGTCAATGCGACGTTTGGACGCGTCCGCGAAGATCATGCCCAGATGTGTGGCTCCGGCGTCAATCGCCGGGCCGACATCCTCGACGCGAGTCATGCCGCAGATCTTAACGATCACTCGTCCACACCCCGCAGGCGCCGCAGCGCCGCGACCGGGTCGTCGGCCGAGGCAAGATGCTCGCCGACGAGGATAGCATCCGCCCCCGCATCAAACATGCGGGCGGCGTCTTCACCGCTGTGGATGCCCGACTCCGCGACTGCGATGACATCGCCCATCTTCGGTCGCAGCCGTGAAAAGAGGGTCAGATCAATCTCGAAGGTGTGCAGGTTTCTGTGGTTCACACCGACCACGAAAGCGCCGGCTTCGAGGGAGCGATCCAGCTCAGCCTCGTCGTGGACCTCGACCAGGTGATCCACCTCGGCGGCGTCGCAGGTGCGTATCATCGCCGCGAGCTCATCGCGGTCTTCGAAGAGCGCCGCGATCAGCAGCACCGCGGCGGCACCGGCGGCTCGCGCCTCCCAGATTTGATAAGGGTCGATGATGAAGTCCTTGCGCAGCGTGGGCAGGGCGATGGACTGCGACACCATCTCCAGGTCTTCGAGGCTGCCTTTGAAGTGCCGCGGCTCTGTGAGGACGCTGATCGCCGACGCGCCGCCCGTGCGGTACAGGTTCGCCAGCTCCAGTGGATCCGTGATGCCGGCGATGTCGCCGCGGCTCGGGCTCGCGCGCTTGATCTCTGCGATGACGGAGCGATTGGGTTGCTCCAACGCGCGGGCAAACCAACGATGATTGCTCGGCTTTTGCCGCGCTTCGGCGCAGAGGTGATCCAGGGACTTTCGCATTCGATTGCGACGCACATCGGCGCGGCGCTCGTCGGCGATCTTCGCGAGAATCGAAGGAACCGTCATGACACCTCCGCGATGTATGCGCGCAGCAGCTTCGCGCCTTCCCCTGAACGCAGAGTCGTCAACGATTGCGCGAAGCCCTCCGCCGCGTTTGCGACCTGCCCCGTCAATTCGAGAGCGAGGCCGGTATTCAGCGCGACTGCATGTTGCAGAGACTCCGGACCACCGCCCTCGAGCAGCGCCCACAATATCTCTGCGTTTTCGGTCGCGTCGCCGCCGCGGAAGTCTTCAAGAGCAAACTCACCGGCGCCGAGGGTGCTGGGATTGACGACTCGCTCCTGGATGCGGCCGTCGCCAACCTTCGCGATGTGAAAGGGGCCGCCGGGCAGCGCCTCATCGGCGCCGCTGCGCCCATGAACCACATATGCGGTCAGGCCACGTTCAAGAAACAGGTCGGCGTAGCGTCCGAAGAAATCCATGTTTGGAACGCCCACATACTGATGCGTCAGCGGCGCCGGATTCACCTGCGGCCCGAGAAGGTTGAACACCGTCATCACACCGAGCGCTCGACGAACCGGAGCGACCACCTTGAGCGCCGGATGATGAAAGGGCGCGAAGAGAAAGGCGATGCCGCGACGCTCAAGGGCCGCCGCCAGCAGGTCCACGTCGCCGGTGATGGGAACGCCCGCCGCTTCAAGTACATCGGCAGAGCCGGACTTACTCGATACCGAGCGGTTCCCGTGTTTGGCGACCGGCACACCCTGGGCGGCAAGCAATATGGCGACCGTCGTCGAGATGTTGAAGGTCCCAAGTCCGTCGCCGCCGGTTCCGCAGGTGTCTACAAGCAGGTCTCCGTAGTACGGGACGCGGATTGCGTGCGCAAACAGGGTGTCAAGGAAGCCGAGAAACTCCGGCGTGGTCTCGCCGCGATGTCGCAGCACTGCCAGAGTGGCGCTCAGTCGCTCCGGGCACACCTCCTCGGCGATCACCGCCTGCATAAATGCGGCGGCTTCGGCGCGTTGCATGGTCACGCCGCCGATGATGTCATTCAGGTCGGGGAAGGTACTCATGACTTCGCGCCCTCGCTCCGGATGTTGTTTTCGCGCATGAAGTTTCGCAGCATGTCCTTGCCGCAGGTCGTCAGGATGCTCTCAGGATGAAACTGTACGCCCCAGGTCGGGTGCTCACGGTGCTGCACGGCCATGATGATGTCTTCGTCCTGCGCCCGGGCTGTCACCTCGAGCACATCAGGCAGGGAAGAGCCCTCGGCGATCAGGCTGTGATAGCGGGCCGCGTCAAAGGGCGACCCGATGCCCTCAAAGAGCGAACGCCCGTTGTGTGTTACCGGGCTGACCTTTCCATGCACGGGCTTCGGCGCCCGAATGATGCGGCCGCCGAAGGACTGCACAATGCTCTGGTGCCCGAGACAAACACCAAGCAGCGGAATGCGTCCGCTGAATGCGCCGACCAGGGGGAGGCTGATTCCCGCTTCGTCGGGCGTGCAGGGGCCGGGGCTGATAACGATTGCTTCCGGCGGATCTGCCTCGATCTCGTCGAGGGTAATCTTGTCGTTGCGCACAACCTTCACCGAAGCGCCCAGCTCGCAGAAGTACTGAAAGAGGTTGAAGGTGAAGGAGTCGTAGTTGTCGATGAGAAGAATCATGCTGTGCCTGTCAGGTACCGGACACGAATGTGTGCTTTGACACGGAGTTGCGCTTGGCGGTCTTCAATTCAGCTCCGCCGCCCACTTGAGTGCCACGAGCAGAGCGGCCGCCTTTGACCTTGTCTCAAGCTCTTCGGCGTGTGCGTCGGAGTCAGCCACAAGGCCGGCGCCCGCCCGCAGCGTAGCGCGTCCGTCCTTCAGCATCAGCGTGCGAATGGCGATGCAGCTGTCCAGGTTGCCGCGGCCATCGAAGTAGACGACGGCGCCTGCGTAAAAGCCCCGCGCTGAGTCCTCCATCTCGTCGATGATCTCCATCGCGCGAACTTTGGGAGCGCCGCTCACGGTGCCGGCCGGAAAGCAGGCACACAGCGCGTCGAGGGCGTCGAAGTTGTGGTCCCGTTCGCCGGCGACTCGCGAGACAAGATGAATGACGTGGCTGAACTTCTCGATGCTCATCATGCGCTCGACACGCACCGTACCCGGAATGCTGATGCGGCCGATGTCGTTGCGTGCCAGGTCCACCAGCATCACATGCTCGGCGCGTTCCTTTGGATCATTGAGCAGGTCGCGGCCGAGCTCGGCGTCTTCGTCGTCCGTGGCGCCGCGCCGTCGTGTGCCGGCGATGGGGAGGGTCTCGACGCGCGTCCCGTTGGCACGCACCAGGTCTTCGGGGCTGGCGCCGACCAGTGTGTGGTCGCCCATGTCCAGGTAGAACATAAAGGGTGAGGGATTGATCATGCGCAGGGCGCGGTACAGGTTCAGCGGATGCCCGTTGAAGTCCGCTTCAAAGGTGCGCGAAAGGACGACCTGGAACACATCGCCTGCGAAGATGTACTCGCGCGCCCGTTCCACATTCTGCCGAAAAGTCTCGTCGTCGGGAGTGACAACGATCTCGTCCGAGTCGTTGACATCGGGGCGCGACAGGTCCGGCAGCGGCTCCCGCAGTTTGGCTTCGAGCGCGTCCAGTCGTGACTGCGCCTGCGCAAACTCGGCGTCGGTACGCGGTGCACCCGCCGGAACCAGGGTGACGAAATACAGGCGTTGTTTGAGGTGATCGAAGACCAGCAGGTCGCGAAAGTGGTGAAAGAGATAGGCCGGCCCGGGCTTACTGGTGTGCCTGTCCGGAACCTCCTCCCACAGGCGAACCGCGTCGTAGCCCATGTAGCCGAGCGCCGCCGCCGGCATCGCTTCGGGGAAGGGCACCTGGTTGACTCGGTGTGCGTCCAGAAAGGCGCGCAGCTCGTCCAGAGACTCGCCGTCGTTTCCGATGGATGCAGTTGGTGAGGTCGCGATCAGGCTGTACCGGCCCACCGTCTCGCCGCCCTCAGCGCTCTCGAGCAGACAGGCAGGCTCTCCCGGCGTGAACATGCGCATCGCCGCGCCGACCGGCGTAATCAGGTCGGAGCCCCGTTCGCGGACGACCGGTGTCACGCGATTGGCGTCCGCGGCTGTAAAATCTTCGAATGTGCTTTCGTGAAACATGGTTTCGCTGCGCGTCGGTAAACTGAATCGGCGAACTGAAATCTGAATCAGAAAAAAGAAAACCCGCCAAATGGGCGGGCTCTTCTGCATCCTGGGTGTCTACGGCCCGGCGAAGGACCTATGGACACGTGGCAGAAGAGCCGCAGGGAGTCGCCCACTGCGACCCGCTGTGCCACCACCACTGTGTTCCGTGTCCTGCCATCGTGCGTCTCCCTGAGACTCAACTTGCGGCGGCATAATGGACCCGGTTGCCGCCTGTGTCAATGCGGGCGCCGACGGAAGGGTCGACGAGCCCGGCCGTCACCTGGTGCCGTTTGGTGTGAGCCCGTGTGGGATTGACGCCGCTGTTGCGTCAGAGGCGACACTGCTCTTACGCTCCGCACCACCACCCGGGAGTTCTGTGACCGCTGCACACACCGACCTGCTGCTGAAGAGCGCCGACGAACCGGCGTGGACCGTCGCCCGCCACGTTGTCGGACGGCTCGCGACCGCGGTGAACACGACGTCAGCGCACTACAAAGGCGCTCGCGCTGAGAACGGTATCGGCGTGTTCGGCGCGACCTACACCAGCCATCAGGTGAGCGTGATCTGCGGGCAGGACGCTGACTCCCGCGCTCTCGCGGTGCGCGTGATCGTCTCGGACGCCTGGCCGGTTCGACTGTCGATGCCCTTTTTTCCCATCGCGATGCTTGCGACGAGCTTCGCCATCTCGGTTCCTCTTGGTGGCTTCGATGGCGTGCTCGTGGGGCTCGTCGCCGGGGTTGTCGCGGGTTTTCTCGCTTCGTTTCTGGTCTTCAACCTCGTGCGTTGGATTCGAAGCCGCAGCCAGGCGACGACCAAACAGGCGCGCAACGTGGTCGCTGTCTTCGCCGAGCAGGTGGAGGCGGTGGGCACGCAGCTCAATCTTGAGGTGGTGAGGCGTGACGCCCGCATCTTCGGCATGGACGCCGACCCGCCGCGGGCAACGGGTTCAGAGATGGGCGTGACCGCGCTGGAGATGGGCGACGCCGGTGCGTGGACGAAGCTCTTTTCAGACGCCCTGGCCGGAGTTCCCCATTGAGCGTGCCGCGGCGTTGGGACGCCGGTCCCTGGCTGATGGAGCATGTGGATGTGCGCCTGCAGGTCGTGAAGGCCGGCCGAAGCAAAGTACGAATGGTGCGCGACGACCTGCTGCACCCGTGGGCCGGCGGCAACAAGCTGCGCAAACTCGACGGCTATCTCGCCGAGCTGA
>JAUICO010000169.1 GCA_030427825.1 bacterium
CGGACACCTGCTGGCCTGGGCCGTCGAAGCCGGCTTCGATGTGGACCGCGCGCTCGAGATGCCCTTCTACCACCCGGTGCTTGAGGAGGGGGTGCGCTCGGCGCTGCGCGATCTGGCTCGACGGGCGCGCTGATCCGTCGAGGCTTGAACTGTCGTAGCAAGCCTGCTGTTGTCCTGCGGAAGGAGGCCGACGCATGTTTGGTTACAGCAGCAATTCTCGCGCGCTATCCGAAATCGGGGCTTCCGGGCGGCCCTGGCTGGTCATCGCCGCGTTCGTGCCATTTCTTGTATGTCACACGGGTTGTGGAGCAAACAACGACTCGTCGAAAGATGTCACCGAGGACGGTAGTAACTCATCAATCGACGCCGGCCCGGGAGGTAGAGACACGGACGTGGACTCCGTGGACACTCCACCGGTGCCCTGGTGCGACATCGACGAGAACGGAAGTTGGATGCCATGCGAACGAGGCGCCGATTGCCCCTCACAGGCGTACACCTGCGAAGGCGAACCGGGCTGCTGCGCTTCCCGAGCCTGCGACAACTTCGCCGCGCAGGGCGTGACTCGAATCGGACAATCCTGCGAGTTCACACAGCCAACCGGCGATTGCGAATTCGGTGCACGCCCGGACTACAGCTCAATGAACGAATGTTGTTCGGCGAATCCAGATGTCTGCCAGGCCGAGACTGCCCGGAAGCAGTGCGTCCGTGAAAGAGATTGCGGGTTGCACGAGACCTGCACCGACGGCGAGTGTGTGTACACCCGCTGTACGGAATCACGAACCGATTGGTATTACAGCAGCTGGCAGGAGCGCTGCCTCGCCTTCAGGGTACGACCACCGACGTGCCACACGGGATACGGGCGGGGATACGGCTCGGATGAAGCGTGTTGCGACGCCAACGACGTGGACTGTTCGGCGCAGTAAGCTCCGATCGATTTTCCGCGGGTTGCGCATGACGCAGAGTCAATGGCGATCGCTGCTCTTCCCGGCTAACGAATGACACGTAGCGTCGCCATCGCTGCGCACGCGAACCACAAACACGAGGCGAGTCCCTGCCATGCTTGCGCGATCGATTTTTTCCGAAGAACATGAACTTTTTCGCAACGCCGCGCGGCGCTTTGCGGAAACCGAAGTGCTGCCCCACCATCACGAGTGGGAAAAGGCGGGCGTGGTTCCTCGCGAGCTCTGGTCGAAGGCCGGCGAGGTGGGGCTGCTCTGCCCTGACGCCCCTGAGGACTACGGCGGGGTCGGTGGCGACTTTCTCTTCAATGTCATCGTGTCCGAAGAGCTCGGGCGAGTAGGAGCCAGCGGGCCCGGCTTCAGCCTGCACTCCGACATCGTCCTGCCCTACATCCTGCACTACGGCAGCGACGCGCAGAAGAAACGTTGGGTTCCGAAGATGATCAGCGGCGAGGTGATCACTGCCATCGCGATGACAGAGCCCGGCGCCGGCAGCGACCTTCAGGGAATCAAGACGAGCGCCGTTCGCGACGGGGACGGTTACGTCTTGAACGGCTCGAAGACCTTCATCACCAACGGCGGCCTCTGCGACATGGTGATCGTAGTGGCGAAGACCGACCCGACCAAAGGCGCCCGCGGCATCTCACTCTTTCTCGTTGAGGATGGGCTTGAGGGCTTCACGAAGGGACGCAATCTCGAAAAAATTGGCATGAAGGCGCAGGACACGTCGGAGCTCTTCTTCGAGAACGTGAGGCTGCCGGCTGACGCGCTGCTCGGCGACGAAAACGCCGGCTTCATGTACCTGATGACTGAGCTTGCGCAGGAACGACTCTCGGTCGCGGTGATCGCGATGGCGTCAGCCGAGGCGGCGCTCCGGTGGACAGTCGAGTACGTCAAAGAGCGTGAGGCGTTTGGAAAGTCACTGACGAAGTTCCAGAACACACGCTTCAAGCTGGCAGAGGTGGCGACCACCGTGCAGGTCGGCCGCAGCTTTGTTGACCGTTGTCTGGTCGCACACGGCGAAGGAAAGCTGGATATACCCACGGCGGCGATGGCCAAGATGTGGGCGACGGAAGCCCAGGGCGAGGTGATCGACACCTGCCTGCAGCTCTTTGGCGGCTACGGATACATGAGCGAATACCCCATTGCGCGGGCCTGGATCGATGCGCGGGTGCAGCGGATCTACGCCGGGACATCCGAGATCATGAAGGAGTTGATCGCTCGGTCCCTTCTCGCCTGAACGAGTGCCGGTCTCGAGGCGGTTGGCATGGGTGGTGTGTGCGTGTCAGCGTTATCGCCGAACGCGGACGCAACCAGGTGGCCGCCATGTCACGGCATCAACCTGTACGCCCGACGTTGATCGTGCCCAGGCTCTGTACCTGAGCGACGCCGTGCAGCTCGTCCATGCCGAGCACGTTAGCGGCCGGGAATTCGAGGAGCAGAAGCTGCCGGAGGAAGCGGCGCACATCCTGCGAGCACACAACGAGCGCGGCGCGGCGTCCTTTGCCGAAGGCGGGGCGAAAGGCGTCGATGATCTCAGTGGTAAGCTGCGGCGGCAGCGCGAGGCTGGTGCGGTCTCGATCTCGACGAATGCTCTCGCGCACCGTCGCTTCGATGCTGGCGCTGACCAGCCATGCGTGCACTACGCCGTCTCTGGACCACGGCTCTACGATCGAGCGACGCAGCCCGACACGGGCAATCTCGGCGAGGTCGACCAGGTCAGTGTCTTCGTCGGCGCGCTCCGCGAGCGCCTCGAGAATCGCCCGGAAGTCGCGAATGGGCACGCCTTCTTCCACGAGGCGCTTCAGCACACCGGTGAGGCGGGCCAACGAGACCGGTCGCGGCGTGACCGCCTCAATCAGAGCTCCGTGGCTGCCCTCAAGTTGGTTGAGTCCCACCTGCACCTCGGCGAGGCCGACGAAGCTGCCGGCGTGACGGCGCGCAGCGCCGGCGACATGCAGCATCAGTCTTCGCGACGTGCTCGCGACAGCCAGGCCCGCGGCGACCGCGCGCGCATTGTCCGCGGCGGCGATGTCGGCGGACGGCGCTCCGGTGAAGGGATGAAAGGTCGGAAACGCGTCGATCCCCGCGGCGTTCACCGCGTCCATTGAGGCGAGCACCAGGCTGCGATCCGGGTCCACGACAAAGGAGGAGTCCGTCACTTCAAAGACCTTGATGCGGGCGTCGTTGTCCCCGATCTCCGTCGCTCCAAACCGGATTCGCACCTGCGGCAGTCGAACACCGAGTCGCTGAAAGAAAGCGCGGCGCGCGCCCGCGATTTCATCGCGCAGCACATCTTCGCCGCCGCCGGACCGAACTGCCGCCGAGAGCGCGGGGCCGACCTCAAGCAGCACGGGGGTCACGACCGGAACCAGCGGGTCTTCGCCCTTCTTCGGCGCGGGCGCGACTTCGACAGCCTCCAGGGCCGCGCTGCGTGCCTGTTCCTGACGCCTGGTGAGGAGCACACCGATTCCCAGGGCCGCGAAGCCAAGAATCGAGAATGGGATCAGGGGCAGACCGGGGATGATGCCGAGCAGAATGAGCATCGCGCAGGCAATGAAGAAGACCCTGGGCGTGCCGCCCAGCTGTTCGAAGATTTCGGAGCCGAGGTCAGCGGAATCGTCAGTGGCTCCGACGCGGGTCACAATCAGGCCGGCGCTCACCGAGATGAGCAGCGCCGGAATCTGCGAGACCAGACCGTCGCCGACAGTGAGCAGTGTGTAGACCGAGGTCGCGTCGCCCGCGCTCATGCCTTTCTGTGCGATGCCGATGATCAGGCCACCGACCACGTTCACCACGGTGATGATAATCCCGGCGATGGCGTCGCCTTTGACGAACTTCATGGCGCCGTCCATCGCGCCGAAGAACTGCGATTCTTTCTGCAGGGCGGCGCGCCGGCTTCGGGCCTCATCGAGACCGAAGGCGCCGGCGCGCAGGTCGGCATCGATCGACATCTGCTTGCCCGGCATTGCGTCCAGGGTAAAGCGCGCGGCCACTTCTGCGACGCGCTCTGAGCCTTTGGCGATCACCAGGAACTGAATCACCGTGAGGATCAGGAATACCACCGCGCCGACGACGTAGTTTCCCTGCACGACGAAGTCGCCGAAGGCGTCGATCACCTGGCCGGCGTCGGCATCCGCCAGGATCAGGCGGGTCGACGAAACATTCAGCGCGAGCCTGAACAGGGTCGCGACCAGCAATATCGAGGGAAAAGTGCTGAGCTTGAGAGGGTGCGCGATGTAGATCGCGGTCAGCAGCATCACGACCGCGATGGATATGTTCGCGGTCAGCAGGACGTCGAGAACAAAGGTCGGCAGCGGAACGATCAGCAGACCGACGATGGTCAGCACCATCGCTGCGAAGACCACGTCGCCGTAGCCCTTCTTCTTCTGCGTAGCTGTGAGTCCGGGAAGGTCGATCATGTAGCGCTCAGAGGGATGAGGTGCGGATATAATCCGGAATCGCCGCACAGGACCAGCAGTCCGTCGCGTCCTCAGCAGGTCTGTGATCGAGTGTGGGACGGAGATGTTGCGGCCCGACGGCGATCTTTGCGCATCGGCTGTGGACTCCCGCCGCGTTGCCCTGTAGGTGCCCGCCCATCGCGTTCTGCCGAGGTAGGGCTGAGGCGCAACCACCGGTTCGACCAATGTAGGGTCGAGGCCACCACACAAGGAGCCGTACATGTCAGAAGAAGTATCAACGAACGCACCGCTTTCAGCCGCCGAAAAACTCTGGCGGATTCGCCATTCATCGTCACACGTGCTGGCGCAGGCGATGCTTGAGATCTTTCCGGACGCGAAGCTGGCTATCGGCCCGCCGATCGCAAACGGCTTCTACTACGACTTCGAGCTGCCCCGCCCCCTGACTCCCGAAGACCTCGGCGAGCTCGAGCGTCGGATGAAGAAGATTGTCAAAGGCAATCACAGCTTCGAGACCTGGACCAAACCGGTCGACGAAGCGATCGCGTACTTCAAGGAGCAGGATCAACCCTACAAAGTGGAGTTGATCGAGGACCTCGCGGCGAAGGGCGAGACCGAAGTACGCTTCTACAAACAGGACAGCTTCGTCGACCTCTGCGCCGGTCCACACATGCAGCGCACCGGTTCGTGCAAAGCCTTCAAGCTGCAGTCCGTCGCCGGCGCATACTGGCGAGGCGATTCGGACAGGCAGATGCTGCAGCGCGTGTACGGCACCGCCTGGAAGAACAAGACCGATCTGAACGCCTACCTGCAGCTGCTCGAAGAAGCGAAGAAGCGCGACCATCGCAAGCTGGGCAAAGACCTGGACCTCTTCAGTCTGCACCGCGAGTCACCGGGCGCACTCTTCTGGCACCCACGGGGATGGACTGTGTATCGCGAGCTGCAGAAGCTGTGGCGCGAGACACACGAGGCCGACGGCTACGTCGAGATCTGCAATCCGGTGATTTACCACAAGAGCCTGTACGAAACTTCGGGGCACTGGGACCACTACAAAGACAACATGTTCATGCTGGAGTCCGAGGGCGAGACCTATTGCGTCAAGCCCATGAACTGTCCGGACACCATGCTCTTCTACCGCACGCGAAAGCACTCGTACCGTGAGCTTCCACTGCGTGTATCTGAAGGGCAAATCCTGCACCGCAACGAGCTCTCGGGCACGCTGAACGGCGCTTTTCGTGTGCGCCAATTTGCCCAGGACGATGCGCACATATTTGCGACCGAGGATCAGATCGAAGGCGAGATTTCGGGCGTCATCAAGCTCATCGACAAGATCTACGGTTTGTTTGATTTGGACTTCCGCGTGATGTTGTCGACGCGGCCTGAGAAGTTCATGGGCGACCCGGCGCTTTGGGACAAAGCCGAGGTGTCGCTGAAGAACGCGATCGAAGCGAACGAGCTTGATTACACTGTCAACGAAGGTGACGGCGCCTTTTACGGCCCGAAGATCGACTTTGAGGTGTTGGATTCACTGGGGCGAAAGTGGCAGTGCGCGACCATTCAGTTGGACTTTCAGCTGCCGCGACGCTTCGAGCTGACCTATACGGACAGTGACAACAGCGAGAAGACTC
>JAUICO010000030.1 GCA_030427825.1 bacterium
CGGACGCCCGTGCGCGACAACCCGCGCAACGAAACCCCGGGGCTACGCGCTGCGCCAAATCCAGGTGCCGTCGACCAGCTGAACCCGCGTGCGTCCAACCCACGCTTCGTCGCTGGGAAATAGCGGATCACCCGGCAGCAACAGGGTCGGCACACCGTCGTCATCATGCAGCTTCGGCATGGTCGGCACCGGCACCTGTCGGTGTGCCCATTCCAGCGCTGCCTCGATCGACTCCTGCTCAGCGAGCAGCGTCAGCGTGCAGACCGTCGGCGGCGCGAGGCCGATCGAACCCACGGCTGCCTGCTGAAGCGCCTCCGAGGGGCGAAGCCAGACACTGTCGACGGTCTCTACTTCGTCGTGGCGTGCGCGAGCGGAACCGCTGACGGCAACAAGAAAGAACCACGTATCGAAGCGTCGGGACTCAAAATCCGGTGTAATCCAGTGTGAAAAGGGGATCAGGCGCGTCGCGTCGAAACGCACCTGTACGGCCTCAGCGAACGCTGCCAGATCACGCTCGCCGGTGTGCAGGCGCTCACGCCAGCCGGCGCGCTCCGCCGCAGTGAGCTCCGGCTCCCGGCCGCAGAGAAGCACGTCAGCTTCTTCGAAGCACTCGCGAAGCGCAGCGGCATAGAAGCCTGCGACCCGCTCCGGCCCCGCACCTGACGCGGCGATATGACCGCCTGTCGGCAGCCCATCGATACAGGCGGCGTTCGGTGCGCTGCAATCTGCCTCGTCTACGCGCCCCCCGGGATACACGTACATGTTCGGCATGAACGCGCTGCCGCTGTGCCGCTTCATGAGTAGCACCTCAAAGCCGCCGGGCGCCGGCCGAGCCAGGACTATCGTCGAGGCAGGTCGTATCGGCTTCTCAGCTGTGCTCATCGGATGCTCCCGACTAGTGGACCGTAGAATCGAAGTTTCGCGACCACAGAACCGTGCCGCCCACGCCTTCGGCCTTAAGCAGATGCGACGCCTGACGACTCTCGATCAGAGCCAGGCTGCCGGATTCGGCGGCGCGCTCGACCTCACTGAGCACGTCGAAGGCAACGCGCTCGAGGTCCGGCGTCATGAATTCGACAAAGGCAGGCCCCATGTCCCGCAACTCCCGGCGTGAAATCAGCTGGTCTCGCGAGCGGAGCACACGGGTGAAGTGATCAATCAGCGCGTCGACATGCTCCGCGGACGGGGGACTGACGCGGGCGTTCAGCGCAGCTCGTAGCGCCTGACGGGTCCAGTCGCTTCTGGCCTCCATACCGCCGACGCGCCTGTCGGCTGCCTGCTCCAGCGGTCTCGATTCTGCCCGTGGCACAGGCGCGTCCAGGACGGTGGTCAGGCTGGCCATCGGGTGCGCGCTTACCCGGTCGCAACCGAGCGCAATCATCGTCTCGCCCGGACCCAGCACACCGACAACGACCGCCCGGAGCTCACGCGCGAACTCCCGAAGCAACGCCGAGATTCGCGCGGCGACGGCCGGCGAGAGGCCGTCGCCGACCAGGACGACGTCCAGCGCCGGCATCGGGCGAATGTCGAGCTCCCGAAAATGCTCGTAGAGATTCCGTAAGGTTGCGCCGGCGTCGGTGGAAGCACCGGAAGTGAAGCTCAAGATCAGAGCGCTGGACTCCCGCCAGGCTTCCCAGCGCTGCAGCAGCGCAAGGCGCCTGCGTCGAGCTTCGACAGCTTCGCTCATGCCTTGTGCTCATAGAGTCGTCCCCAACGCAGACCGCGGTCTGAGACGATCAGGCGCTGCACGGAAAGGCGCTCCATCAGTCGAGCGAGCAGAAGCGCTCCGGCCGCGATCACGTCGGCCCGCTTCGGCTCCATGCCCGTCATGGCTGCGCGTTCAGCCACGCTGCGGCCAATCAGCTCCTCGGCGATGTCTCCGACGCGTGCGGCGCTCATGACGTGTCCGTGCACCCTGTCCGCGTCCCAATCGGCCAGTTCGAGATCAAGGCAGGCGACAGTGGTCACGGTACCTGCGATTCCGACCAATGGCGCCGCTGCACTCAAGCGGACGTCAACCCGATCAAGCGCCTGCTCCAGGGCCGCTTCCAGCCGCGCGCGATCAGCGGCGTCGGGCGGATCGTTGCGAACACAGCGCTCCGTCAACCGAACCGAGCCGATGTCCAGGCTCTGCATCGGCGCGTGGGGCGAGCCGAAGGCGATAACCTCAGTCGAGGCACCACCGATATCGACGACGTACATCTCGTCGTATGCAGGAAAAGAGTGGGTTGTCGCGAGCAGGGACAGCTCCGCTTCGCGCTCGCCGCTGACGACCTCGACGGTGATGCCAAGCTCGGTACCGATGCGTGCGGCGACCTCTTCGCCGTTTGCGGATCGCCTGAAAGGTGCGGTCCCTGTCGCCAGGATCTCGGATGCGCCGGCGTTTCGGGCAATCTCAACGAACCCTGACAGCGCCTGTATCGTGCGCAGGATCGCACCCTCGGCGAGTACGCCGGAGCCGTCGAGGCCTTCGGAAATCCGCGTGATCTCGGCGTGGTCGCGGACTCCGGACCACACGCCGCCGCGCTCTTCTGCGAGCAGCATCAGAACCGTATTCGAGCCGATATCGATCGAAGCGATCAACGAACCTCGAACTCGGCCCTTCGGTCAGAGGGCCCGCCGCCGCCGGGCACTTCTTCGCCGAAGCTGATAACACCGATGCGATCGGATCCGACGCCCATGCGTACAAGGTACTGCTTCACAGCACGGGCGCGACGCTCGCCGAGTGCGAGGTTGTAGGCCGGAGTTCCCTCTTCGGAGCAATGTCCGCTTACGCGAATTCGTACGTCGGGGTCCGACTGTAGGACGCGGGCGTGGCTTTCGAGCACCGACTGCGCCTCTGCGTTGAGGGTCCAGGAGTCAAACTCAAAATAGACGGTCGTGAACTCGTAGCCGCTCGCCAGCGACGAGGTGCGCTCCTGCGGTCCGTTCGGCCCCTGGTCGTCGGTCGCGCCCGCAAGCGGGTCCACCTCGTCACAGGGGAAGTTCTGCAGGTGTACGCGTTCGGCGTGCGCTGCCTGGACCTGTGCCTGCTCGGCCAGGTCGCGGGCGTCATCGTACTCCCCTGCGTCCATTGCCGCCTGTGCCGCTGCGAGCAGCCGCTCGGCTTCGGCGTACTCTGCGTCCGCGCACCCGCGTGCACGAATCGCGCCGTACACCGCGTTCTGCGCAGCATCGAGGGCATCTGTCGGGGCCCTGCGATTGCAGGCTCCAAAAGTGAGCGTCGACGCCACGATCAGCGCCAGGGTGAGGCCACCACGTACGAAGTTGTGCTGAGAAGCCTTAGTCATCATTCTCCTTGTTCAACGCTGCCACGCAGGCGTTTCGACGCCGCTGACGCGGTCGCTGAGCAGCTGCTGTATCTGCCCGTCGGCCGTGCTGATGTACAGCCTCGCGCCACCGCCGCCGCGTGTAGATGTAAATACCAGGTGGCGCCCGTCCGGCGACCAGGTCGGGTCTGCGTTCGAGCCCTGGTCCTGGGTCAATCGTTCCATGTAGCCGGACTCCGGCGCCACGGTGAAAATATCGAAGCGTCTGCCGCTGCGCCCGGTAAAGGCGATCACGTCACCTCGCGGCGACCAGTCGGGGCTTGTGTTCCAGTTGCCACGAAATGTGAGGCGGCGCTGATTGCTGCAATCCGAATTCATGAGATAGATCTGCGGACCGCCGGACCGGTCCGAGACGAAGGCGATCTGCGAGCCGTCCGGCGACCAGGTCGGCGCGAAGTCCTCGCCGGAATCGTTGGTACAGCGGCGCAGCACGTTGCCCGAGCTGTCGAGGATGTAGATCTCGGCCTGCCCATCCTGGGAGAGTGAGACAGCGATCTCGCCGCCGGGACCGGCGGCGGCACCCATGCTGAATCCGGGGCGCGCGCTGATGACGCGCGCATTGTTGGCCCCGACGTACAGGTCCGGGTTGTCGTTGTAGTAGGAGGTGTACATCACCTGACCGCCCGCAGACCACGCTGGGAGCAGGTTGATGGTGTTATTGTTCGTCACCGACGAGAGCCCCGAACCGTCGAGTCCGATAGTGTAGATCTGCTTGTTCCCGTTGCGGTCGCGAGCCGCAAAGGCGACACGTGAACCGAAGAACCCACGCGAGCCGGTGAAGTGCTCGATGACGGCGTTTACGAAGTCATAGACCTCGCTGCGAACCACTCCTGCGTCGACGGTCTTCGCCTCCCAGTCGATCTCGACCTGCGCCTCACGGCTGACATCGTAGAGCCTGAAATCCAGTGACGCCTGACCGCCCTCAATACGCACCGCAGACTTGATCAGCGATTCGGCGCCTGCGTTGAACCAGTTCTCCCAGTTGATGGATTGCTGCGAGATGCCTTCCGCGTTTGCGTCGAAGAAGTAGGTGTCGGGACCGAGCACGCGAAAAAAGCCCGCCAACATGAAGCAACGACGCATGAGCTCGTCGGCCCCTGCCGCTGAGCTCGGAGCGCTCTCCCCCGAATAGCCGGTATCCGGCACCGCGAGCGGGACAAGCATCCTCTCCCCGAAAGGCCGGACGACGATCTCGACCTGGTCGCTCTCCTGAGCGGAGGCGATGCCCGCAAAGGATGCGGCAACAAGCACAGCAGCGAGTATTGCGATCGTGGCCCTGGTTCTCATCATAGCTTCCGGATTTCTGCGACGGGAGAGCGGGCGCGCACAGGCGCCGAGTCCAAACCATCGCGGGAGAAGATTCCTTCCCACGTCCCTAATGGAAGGTTCACTAACGACAACCACTCAGCGCCCGACCATGCGGACTGTGAAGCCGTCGCTCTCAATCCGTGCACGCAGGGCGTCGTCAGTGATCGAAGAAAGATCGAGTCGATCGCGGCCTACCTTGAAGCGATTCAGGGTCGCCAGGGCCGACGAATCGAAGAGGGCGTTGCCACTGGGTGTCCGTACGCGCCACCCGGTGACCTGGCCGTCAGGTGCTACGCGGATGCGCACCTCGATCTCCAGGCTGCGCAGCTCGTCGTCCGGAATGGACCGCGGCGGCCTGAACGCGCGCTGCAGCTGTGCCTGGATGCGCGCCAGCAGGTTTCGCTGCGCGGTCGCCGACAGCGAGGTGCCGCCGTGAAATCCGTCCGGAGAGCCCTGGATCGGTGCGTCGTTCGTAGGACGGTTGGGATTCGTCGGGCCACGGTAGGCGGCGACCGGCGCGTCGTTGCTGCGCTCGATCTCGACCGGGCGTTGTTCCCGTGGCCGCTCGTCGCGCTCAGGCGCTGCGTCTGACGGTTCGGCGAGATTGACCGTCTCTGTGGGAGCGGGCTCGGCGTTGGGTTGCGGCGGCGACGGCGGCTCCGGCCGCATCGGCGCGGGCACGGGGTTCGCGATGACCGGCAGCGCATTCTCCGCGGGCATTTCTTCTCCCCAGCGTAGCAGCTCCATATCGATCACGGGCAGCATCTCAGGCTCGGGAACGACCGCTTCCGCTTCGTGACCGCTTACGGCAACGAGACCGACAACTACGCAGACGTGCACAAGCACGGTCAGCGCAGAACCGGCGGCGAGAGCGTCGATCTCAATCCCTCTGGTCATGGCTGTGTCAGGTATTCCGGGTTTGTGATCATCCCGATGTTTGAAACGCCTGCGAGGCGGATTCGGTTCATCGCGCCGACCACGAACCCGTAGGGGATTCCGGCGTCCGCGTAGAGGTACAGGGACTGCTCCTGTTCAAGACGGTAGTTGTTGCCGAGCTTCTGTTGAATCTCGTCGAAACAGGCCTCCCAGCGCTGCCCGGAGACTTCTGCGACGGCCGCAGAGCAGTCGGTGATCGTCTCGTCGCCGACGGTCACTACGAGGTTGGCGTCGATGCGCAGAATGAACTGTTCGTCGTCGTTGACGTCGATCATGTTTGGATTGTTGCGCGTCACCGGCAGCTGCAGGTCCACCTCCCGTTGCTGATCGTCCTTGATGAGCGGCGCCGAGACCATGAAGATGATCAGCAACACCAGCATTACGTCGACAAGGGGCGTGACGTTGATGTCCGCCATCGCCTTGCGCCCACCGCTCGGAGTCATCGCCATCGCCGCCTCCGATCAGGTGAAGAATGTACGCTTGACGACATTCAGAAAGTCGGACGAAAAATTCTCCATCTGCACGGTCAGCGTATGAATGCGTGCGTTGAAGAAGTTGTAGGCGATGACCGCCGGGATCGCCGCCACGAGCCCGATGGCGGTCGCGATCAGCGCCTCGGCGATGGGTCCGGAGACGACATCCAGGCCGGACTGCTGCGTACGGCTGATGTCGCGAAACGCGATCATGATGCCCCAAACGGTTCCGAAGAGCCCGACGAAGGGGGCGGTCGAGCCGACTGTCGCCAGGAAGGGAATCAGGCGCTCAAGGTGTCCGGTCTCCACGGCAGTGGCCCGACGCAGCGCCCGCTCGACGTTCTCGATACCGTCGAGCTGCCCACCCAGTGTGGACTCTGCCTCGTCGCCCTTCACGCGGCGCAGCTCATCGTAGCCGGCCTTGAAGACCTGGGCGACAGGAGCGCGATCGAGGGCGCTCGCAGTGGCGTCGATTTCTTCGAGCTTGCGAGAGCGCCAGAACGCCTCGATGAAGCGCGTGGACTGCCGCGCGGCCCGCGTCAGGGTCACCCACTTGTAGCCGATGATCAGCCAGCAGGCGATCGATGCGACAACAAGCAGGATCAGTACCGCCAGCACCGGCGGCGATGACCCGGTGATCAACTCCAACATGCTCTCGGTCTCGGCGACCGGCGGCGTCAACGTATCTGCCTCCATCGGGCCTCCCACATAAGCTGCGAATCCGCACGTCAACACGAGGGCGCGTTCACTTGTTCCGCCGCGCAGAGACCGGCGCAACGATTGTGAGCGTCGCCGACCGCTCCATGCCCGCAAGATCCTGCCGGCACACTTATAGAAGTGCAAGCAGACGTGGAAGCGCAGAGTACTGTGTCCGATGGATTCGCCGGCGCGGAGCGCGGCGACGGAATCAGCGGTCTCGACCGCCGACGAGAAACCACCGAATCCCTGCCGTTACCTGCACAAAAGCGCCCTCCTCGGCTTCGATTTCTACGCCGATTCGATTGACGGGTACAATGCTAATGCGCTGCACCAGAGACCCACCGCCGGTCCAGAAGCCGCCTGCCTTTGTATCCGCTCGATGCCGATAGCCGAGCTCAATGTGCAGGCCACGGCTGACGTTCATGCCGATCGAGGTCTCGAAGGGGAAATGCAGCTGGCGCTGGCGCGGTCTGAATCTGTGGTTGTTGTCAGCTGCGTAGAACGCGAAGTCCAGCGCCGCCCCCAGTCGTGCGCGCCAGACCAGGCCGGCGAGGTGCGGCATCAGCTCTCCGGCGTCGACCCGGAGGCCGACGAACACTCCGAGCTGGGTTCGCCCCCATCCGTCGGTAATCGCGTGTTCGTCGGCGCCTGACACGCCGTACTCCACATGGGTGTCGCGCGAGGTGCCCCACTGCTGGCGAATCGCTGCCTCGAGCGCGAAACGACGATAGCGGTTCAGAGGCGCAAACTCGATCTCAGGACGCAGGACGAAGCGGTCGCCGACGTAGGGAAAGCGGACCACCGCGATACTCGACAGGTCGGCCGCTGTGCCGAACACCGAGCGATAGAAGAGCTCCAGGGCGAGGCCGCGAACTTCGCCGGTGTTGTCCGGCAGCGGCACGGTCGTGCCTTTGAATGACCCGATCGCGTCGGCAATCCAGGTACTGACGATCAGCGACACGCCGCCTGCCTGCAGAATCGTGCCTGTCGTCCAGGCAGCGTCCGAGTTCGGCGCAATCCCCCTCGCGAGGCTGCCGGCGCCGACTGCGCCCAGCCCGATTACCGAGCCGAGAAAGAGCTTCAGCGCGCTGTCCTGATCGTCGACGTAGAAGTGGCCGGCGCCGTGAACGACCGAGCCCACAGTCAGCGCGATCAGGCCGCCGGGGACACTGCCGGGGCGAAAGCGCTGAGATGAGAACTCCCATTCCTCTGCGATGAGCTCGTCGTCGCTCAGGTTCCAGGGCTCTGCGGTGCGCACCGGGCCCTGCGTCACCGCCCGTGAAGGTCCCTGTGGCGGTTCCTGTGCTGCGTCCTGCGCCGGCTCCTGCGTCACCTCCGGCACCGGTTCCTGCGCTGCGTCCTGCGCCGCCGCGGCGTTCGGCGCCGTCAACAGCAGGGCCACAAACAACGCGGTACAGCCGCGGGCGACTCCGCCCCGGCAGGCGCTACGTCGAGAGACGGGCGCCACCGCAGAGCTGCGGCGTGTTGGCGTCAGCGCTGAGTTGCGCTCAGGGTCGGACAAGGCTCTGGCCCCGCAGTACCCCGATCGCAGGCATCAACGTCGACTCGCCGGTGGCGAGAAAGCGGAAGCGCCCTGATGTGCTGCTGAATTCGTTCGCGGGACTCAGGGCGAGCTGCAGGGTCTGCGGGTCGTTTGTGGCCCCACCGAGGGTCAGATCGCGCAGCAGGGATGCGGCGCTGAACGCGATCGCTTCGAGGGCGCCCGGTTCCCGCTGATAGGTGTAGGCGAAGCGGTCTGCGAAGCGCTGCGCGGGCTCTCCGTGGAGCTCTCGATCGAACCACACCGGTACAACCAGCCCTTCAACGTAGTCTGCGGAGTTCACCGCGAGAGTCTCGGTGTAGACGAAGCTGTTGCCCAACCAGTGGATGCGCCGCGGGCTCGCACCGACCGAAAGCGGTCCGTCTGCCGGCCACACGTCACTGCGCGCCACCCACGCCGCGATCGCCGCGGTCGTCGTACCTGTGCATGCGACGACGATGGCATCGGCGTCAGAGGCGACGATGGCGCGAGCTGTTCTCTCGGCCGAGCCCTGTGTGTCGTCCGTGTCGATCACGCGTTCGCCGACGACGACTCCACCTGAGCCGCGAATCGCCGAAGACGCCGCATCGGCGAATCGCTCCAGATACGCGGCTGCGGGCTCTTCACGAACGATGAAGTAGCGGGTCGCCCGCCTTCGCGTCGCCGCGTGTGCGATGACCGCTTCGGCCTCGGCGCCCGCGTCGTACGACAGCCTGAGCGCGGCGTCTCCGAGCCCTTCGTGGGGTGCGACAGCGAGCGAAAGCATGGTCATGCCGAGCTCGGCGGCGGCGGTGGCGGCGGCGGCGGCCAGATCAGGCTCGATGGGACCGACAAAGGCCCGCACGCCCCTGCCGTGCAGGCGGCTCACCGCGTCTCGCGTCGTCGCTGCGCTGCCGGCCGTGTCTTCGATAAACACCGTGCTGCGCGCCTCCGCCTCCTCGAACGCGCGCTGCGCCAACAGCACGCCGCCGAGTGCGGCCCGACCGGCGCGTCGATCAGCACCCGAGAGTGACAGGAGTGCACCCCAGGCCGGACGACCACTCACTTCCTGGAGCGCACGCCGATACGCGGCGTAATCACCGCTGTGCCCGAGCATGACCAGGGAGGGTCCTGCGAGGTCGGCGGCGGCGGCGGCGGACGCGCGGTCTCCGTCACGAAGATAACGCTCGATCACCTCCCCGGCGACGACGGCGCGCCGAAAGTCGGAGGCGCTCTGAATCTCTGCGAAGAGCTCCTGCGCGGACAGGTGTTCTCGCGCAATCGTCGTCGCCTGCGCCCACGCCCACTGACGCAGCTCGTCGTCTGCGGCCCAGACCCAGGCGGTCTCGGCGTCGACCAGGGCGTCGGCGTAGGCGCCTGATGCAACCCTTCCGCGCGCCAGCATCGACGCCAGCAACGCCTCATCTCCACCTACGACGTAGCCCGCGCGAACCCGCGCCGCCGGGTTCCGAGCCAGCATCTGTGTCAGCACCTGCACCGCGGCGGCATGATCTCCGTGATGGGTAGCGACGAACGCGCGGTACAGGTTTCCGGCGACGCTCTCATCGGCATCTACGGAGTCGGCGGCGCTGCGAAACACCGAGTCCGCAGCGTCGAGTCGACCATCAGCTGCCAGGGAGCGGCCCCGGTACAGCTCAGCGCGATAGGCCAGAGGGTCATCAGGGTACTCCGCCCCGAACACAGCAAATGCATCCGCGGCGCGCTGCCAGTGGCCTGATTCGTACAGCGTGACCGCTTCGGAGAATGACTCCCCGGCTCGGCGGTCTCGCGTCTGAATCACGGTGACCTCAACCTCGTCGGAGCGCACGAGGTCGCGTCCCGGGTCAGCCGTCGGATGGTTGCCGGCGCTGCTTCCGTTGCCTGCGCCGGTGCCCGTGCCGGCGTCCGCGCGGCGCCCCTGTAGCGGCTTCGGGCACGCCGCCAACGCCAACGCCATGCAGGTGCAGGCGAGGGCGCGCAGAAGCCGCCCGGCGGTACTGTGTCTGGGAGATTGCATCGCTGTCAGCCTGGCACCTGTGTGCGAATAAGTCACGATTCCACCCCTCTCCAAACGCGGAGCGCGGGCAGAGGTTCTGCCATGCGAGGCGATCGCCGCGCCGCCTGCCGGAGCACCGCTTCGCGGGCGCACACCGAAGCGATTCGCGACCATGCATGTGCGAAGCCTTGCCCGCAGCGGGGAAGGCGTGCAGGGGAGGCGCATGGCACTGCTTCGCACACCGCACTTCGTCGCCGCCGCACTCGGCGTGGTGTACTTCTTTGCCCTGGTCGCCACTGACAACATCGGCTTCACCAGGGACGAGAGCTTCTACTTTCACGCGGCCCACGAGTACGCGGAGTGGTTTGACGAGGTCGAAGACAGCGCCAGAAGCGGAGAGCTGGCGAGGGCGTTCGAGCAGGAGGCCGTGGACCGTCACTGGTCCTACAATCCGGAACACCCGGTCCTGATGAAGACCGCCTTTGCGCTCAGCTATCGCGGCGCCGACCTGTCTCGTGGCCTGGCGGGCCACTCGTTGAGCATGCGGCTGCCGGCGATGGCCCTGGGTGCGCTTCTGATCTCGCTGGTGTTTCTGTTCGCCTTCGAGCTGACCGGTTCGTGGGCCGGGTCGCTGGCCGCCGCCCTCTCGATGGCGCTGATGCCCCGCTTCTTCTTTCATTCGCACCTGACCTGCTTCGACGTGCCCATCACAACGATCTGGTTTGCGGTGATGTATGCGTGGTGGAAGTCCTGGCGCTCTACGGGATGGGCCTGGGGCGCGGGCATTCTCTGGGGCGTCGCCCTCATCACGAAGCTCAACGCCTTCTTCATCCCCTTTGCGGTCGTGGGACATTGGTTCATCGCGCGCGCATCGTGGTTCCGCATTGATACCGGTGAGCGGGGGCTGCGGGTGCCGGCGATGCCCCTGGCCTTCTTCACCATGGCCTCGGTCGGACCCGCCATCTTCTACCTCGGCTGGCCGCGGCACTGGTTTGACACCTTCGGACGCATCGGCAGTTACCTGAGCTTCCACCTCAAGCACGAACACTACTACGTTTATTACTTCGGCGAGAACCTGTGGGAGCCACCCTTCCCCGCAGACTTCCCCTTCGTGATGACGGCCACCACCACGCCGCTGGTGATTCTTCTGGCCTTCGCGTTCGGCGTCGCGGTGTGTCTGTGGCGAAGTGTGTCAGCGCGGCGCCGTGGCGAACCCTTCTTCGCGGACGAGCGTGCCACGGGGGCCTTCCTGGCGATCAATATTCTGCTGCCCTTTCTGATCATCGCGCGGCCATCGACGCCGGTATTCGGCGGCATCAAACACTGGTTCACCGCGCTGCCCTTCATGATGCTTGTGCTTGCGGTTGGTGTCGAAGCGATGATCGCAGAGCTGTCGCGCGTCATGCCGAAGAGCCGCCCCCTGATCGCCGCTGCCGTGGTCGCGGCAATCGCCCTGCCCGCCGCCGTCGCCACTGCAACCAGCCACCCTGCGGGGACAGGGTACTACAACGCCGCCGTCGGAAACTTCACCGGCGCAGCCGACCGTCGAGCGATGCGTCAGTTCTGGGGCTACGCGGCGCGCGAGGTCCTGCCGTGGTTGAACGAGAATCTGCCTGAACGTGCGAGTGTGCACTTCCACAACACGACCGGTGGCTCCTACGACATGTATCGCGACGAAGGCCTGCTCCGAGAGGATATCCGCTACGGGTGGGACATTCGCACCGCGGATTGTGTTGTGTACCATTATCAGAAGAGCTTCGCAGAGCTTGAGTACGACCTGTGGAGCCGACTCAACAGCTGGTCTCCGACGACAACATGGTCGGTAAACGGCGTCCCGATGGCCGCGGTGTACTGCCGCCGAGAAGCGGCAGAAGAGGCAGCCCCGGGGATCCACTCGCTGCCGCCGGCACAATCCGCTACGCTGCCGGTCCTGGAGGGCGCCCGCAGCCAAGAAAGCACCGAATGAAGACGCAACTCACCCCACTCTTTGTGATGGCCTGCCTGGTCTCGATCGCGATGCTCAGCTGTGGCCGGTCTTCGCTGGGGGACAACTGCGAGCACTCCGGCTGGTGCAACGTGAACGAACGCTGCGTAGAAGGTACCTGCGTCGAGGTGATCGAGTGCGACTCTGCCATCGACTGCCCCACGCCCCTGGTGTGCGAACGCGGAATCTGCGTGGGCGAGTGCGAGAGCGCCCTCGACTGCCCGCGAAGCTTTACCTGTGAAAACGGAGGCTGCGTTGGCCAATGCGACGGCGATGAAGACTGTCGCGCCGGCTACGACTGCGTCGACCTGGTCTGCATCGGAGAGTGTCTGAGCGACGACGAGTGCTTCGACCCCCGTGAGCGTTGTTTCGAGAACTTCTGCCGCATTCTGCCCTATTGTGACGTCGATGCGGACTGCTTCGACTCCGAGGAATGTGTGGACAACGCCTGCCTCGCCCTCGACCGATGCAACACCACCGACGATTGCGAGGAGCACTACGAATGCAACCTCGGCCACTGTCGGCTGGTCCCCGAATGCAACAGCGACAGAGGCTGCCCGCCCGGCGAGAAATGCGTCGGACGTATCTGTGTCGATGTGCAGGATTGCGAGGTCTTCGACGACTGCGCTCTCGGCGAAGATTGCGTCAACGGCACCTGCACCTTCGTCGGAGAGTGCGAGACGCACACAGACTGCCCGGGCGGCTTTCGATGCCGTAGCGGATACTGCGCGCCTTTCGACGGATGTCTGTCCGCCGCCGATTGCGGTGCCGGGCTGCAGTGTGTGCGCAACGAGTGCATTGACCCGCTGGCGTGCGAAACGACGGACGACTGTGGCGAGTCCCAGCTGTGCCTGCGCAATCGCTGCACGCCGGTCCAGTGCACAGAAACCTGGCAGTGCTCCCCCGGCTTCGAATGCAACGACTTCGAATGCGAGTTTACCGGCGAGTGTATCCGCGACTGGCAGTGCGAGGTCGGTGAAGCCTGCCAGGATGGCCGCTGCGCTTTCGTAGGCGAATGCACGGAAGACCCCGCGTGCGGACCCGGGGGACGTTGCATCGAGGCTATGTGCCTCTACGACTTCCCCTGCCTGTCGAATGTCGATTGCGGCATCGGCGCCCTCTGTTTCAACGGCGTCTGCCAGCTGCTCGGCGATTGCTTTCAGGATACGGACTGCCCGACCGGCACCGTGTGTGCCTCGGGAACCTGCTCTGACGAATCCCTCGTGTGCGGGAGCGAAGACGAGTGCTGCCGGGATACGGAGTGTGGGCCGGGCGAGCTCTGCGAAGCCGGCAACTGTGCCGGCTTCGGGCAGTGCACACGAAACGAGCACTGTGTCCCGCCGCTGGTGTGCCAGGGCTTCTCGTGCGTGGTGCCGAACGGTGATTGCGCCAACGACTGGCAGTGTGATCCCGGCGAGAGTTGTCGGGAGGGACTGTGTGTGTTCACCGGCGAATGCATGACTACCGCGGAGTGTGAAGAACGCTACGTGTGCGACGATTTCACCTGTCAATTTACCGGACAGTGTATCGACGACAGCGAGTGCCAGGACGGCTTCTCATGCGTCAGCGCGGCCTGCGTTTTTGATGGAGAATGCCGCGGCAGCGGTGACTGCGAGGGCGAGCTCGTTTGCGATGACGGACGCTGTGTCGAGCCACCCGGTTGCACCCTCGACGTCGACTGCCAGGACGGATTCGCGTGCGTAGACCGACAATGTTTGGAGCGGGATATCTGCGAGAACGTGAACTGCGGACCGGCCTTTGTCTGCGAGGGTGGCACCTGTGTGCCGATACAGCGTGAGTGCACGACCTCTTTGGATTGCCAGGGCGATCGAATATGTGAGAACTTCACCTGTGTGGATCCGCCGGAGTGCTTCGCCACCGTCGACTGCGGCCCCGACGAGGAGTGCATCGGCGGCCGCTGTGTCTCAGAGACTCGGCCCTGTAACGGCCTCGATGATTGCGAGTTCGGTGAGGTGTGCGTGGGCAATATCTGCCGCCCCGCCCTGGCCTGTACCTACAATGAAACCTGCGGCTTTGCGGTGCTCTGCATCAACGGAGAGTGCATCTTCTTCGACCGCCCTGAGTGCTTTGAGGACGACGACTGCGACGGTAACCTGAAGTGCGCCAACGGCTTCTGCGAAAACGTAGCGGTGTGTCGGGATGGCGGCGATTTCAACTGCCCGGGCTCGCAGCTCTGCGTGGGCGGCATCTGCCGCGCGAGGGTCCTTGAATGTGCCGGGAACCGCGACTGCCCAGCGGGTGAGATCTGTGTGGGCGCGCAGTGCGAGTAGGCAGCGCGTCCGTGAGGTGCCGGCAGGGGCAACGAGCAGGCGCCGCGAAGGGGCTTGCCCTGGTGCTGGTGTGCCTGCCGCTGCTGATCGTGTCATCGATCGCGGCGGGCCAGGACGGCGATCCGGTATGGGCAGAGGTCGTCGGCGCGCAGGGGACGGCCGGTGCCGGCTGGACCAGCGACGCCTACGCGGCGCTCGACGCGGGCGATTCGGAACGTGCGTTGGAGATCGCCAGGCAGGCCGGCGCCGGCAGCGAAGACAACGGGACGCTGCTGAGCTGGTTGAATCTCCTATATCGAAGCGACAACTTTGGGGCGCTGCGCAGCAACGCCGACGTGGCGCTGGGGCGCTTGAACCCGCGTAGCTCGCTGTCGGCGGCGGTTCTCTTCTTTCGCTCCCTCGCGCACATGCGGGGCGGCGATCTCGAGGCGGCGGCAGAGGATCTGGAACGCGCGATCCGGTACCGCAGCGAGCTGAGCGACGCGTCCCTCTACTACGGCAATCTCGCCGAAGTCCGCGGCGCGCTGGGCGAGCTTGAGACCGCTGCCATTCTGTATCGACAGGCGTTGAGCACGAACCCCTCGTATGTCGCTGCCAGAGCCGGCCTCGCAGCTGTGCTGGAACGCCTGGGCGACTCCGCAGGTGCTCGCACAGCGATGATCGCAGCGCTGGCGGCCGATCCCACCCTGAGCTTCCTCAACGATCAGGGCTGGTTCTTCGTCACACCCGGCGAAGAGCACCTTTACCGGGCATTGATGCACGAGCTGCACGGGCGACGAGACGCCGCACTGGTCGCTATCGGCGCCTTCGCTGAGCAGCAGAGCGACGCGGTGAATCTGCAGCTGGCGGAGAGGATCTCAGCTCGTCTCGGCCGCGTACGAGTCCGGCTGCAGAGGTTCGAGATGCCGGGGTGTGTGCCGGTTCATGTGGCGGCCGACCGCGCGGGACGCCGGCTGCTCGTGCAGTGTAGCAGCGGGGTGCTCCTTGAAGGCCCTGTTGTCGACGAAGAGTGGAACCCGCAGCGCATCCAGGGACACGAGCTGCCCAACGGACAGACCATCGCCTGGGATGTCGCGGATCTCGACTACACGACAGAAGCCTCTTTTCGGATTCTGTTTCGTTCGGGCTCCGTGGTCGAAGTCCCCCTCGACCCGGCGCTGCGCTCTGAAGTCACCGTACACCACTTCGGAAGCGCAGATCTCGGTCCTCACCAATTCATCGACGACGCCTCCCGCGTCGTCTTCATCGACAACTCCTGGTCTGGCTTCCAGATCGAGTCGGTCTTCACGCTGATCCCGGTGGTCGCCACGCGAAATGTCCCGGGCGGATTCCAGCGAATCATCGCGCCCGAGTCCGGTGATCGCTTCGCCACCTTCGACGGGTCGTCGATTGTGATCTGGGGCGGCGACCCGGCGTCGACGGTCACCCGCCTGGCCCCATCGACAAACTACGACGTGCCTGCGGTCTGGCTCGATGAACATCGCCTTGCGGTCGTAGGATCGCACGGATGCACGATCTACAGCGGCCGAAGCGGGGCAGCAGTCGAGCGTGTGTTTGTGCCGGCCGCCAACGCCGGCAGCGCTCCTTTCCTGGCGCTCGATCGGGTAGACGACGACACTCTGGTTGGCGCGAGAGAGGGCGAGGTGCTTGTGATCGATGTGCGCAGCGACTGAGCGAAGGGTGCCGCGGCCGGGCAGCAATCGTGCCGCAGGGCCATCATGTCACAGGGGCGGCCGTACCGCTTCAGTCGGCGGAGCTGTCGACGTTCTCCGGGTCGAGATCGCGAACCGCTTCGCGCAGCTCTTTGCCTACCTTGAAGTGGATCGAGTTCTTGGGAGCGACGTGCACTTCCTCGCCGCTCTTCGGGTTCCGACCGACATAGGCGCGATGCTCTTTCAGGGAAAACGAGCCGAGGCCGCGCACTTCAACGCGGCCGCCATCTGCGAGTGCTTCCGCAATCGCATCAAGGACGTTCGTCACAGCCTCTTCGGCGCGACGCCGAGGCATGTATGCGCGCTCTGCGAGCTGCGCGATCAGTTCACTTTTGGTCATGAGTGATGCTCAAACGGAGCGGTTTCCGGCCGCCGACGTTTCCAACGAAGCCGCCCTGCGGGCGGCTTCCGGACGCTACGCCGCAAGTCGCGTTCACGGTGGCACTGTCGGGGCAGGCTACCATAGCGAAGTGTCGTAAACCAGCAGGGCGAATGGGCCGTCGAGCGAGTAGGGTACGGGCTCGCGTAGCGGTCCGGCAGTGTCCCGATCGCCGCTCAGACTTCGACGCGAAAGAGCTGCTGACCCAAAAATAGGAAGTCGTTTGCCTCGAGACGTCGCGGCTTCTTGAGCCGCAGCCAGGTCCCGTTGGAGGAGTTCAGATCCGAGAGCCGCAGGTCGCCGTTCGCATCGGGGATGATCTGCGCGTGGCGCGAGGACATGAACTTGTCGCGGGGAAACACGACATCACCGCGCTCGCGACCGATGATCGCGCCCCGTTGACCCAGACAGTAGGTTTCCTGGATCGCGCCGCCGATCCCGATCTGCACGAGCTTGAAGGGGCCGCCGGGGGGCGGCGATCCCATGTATCTCGTACCATCGCCGGATCGGGCTTTCGTGCTCTGGGCGCGGCGGTTCTTGTCGAAGCGCAGCACCTGACGACCCATCAGGAAGCTGTCACCCGGGTTCAGCCCGATGTCGCCACGCAGCTTGATATACGTGCCATTGAGGGAGCCCATGTCACGGGCGATCACGCCGTCTTCGTCTACTTCGAGCGCGGTGTGTTGCGGCGAAAGGAAGACGTCGTTCGGGAACCCTACGTCGCCCATTCGACCGATGACGGTGGGCGTCTTCTGCAGGATGACCCGGCGGCCGTCGGTTCCGTCTTCATTGATAGACACGAGAGCGACGGTGCGGGGGGCCTTCGTGCGCAGGCTGCTACCGGCTTCTCGCTGTCGGCCCTTCAGTGATTCGGGCACGTACGAGGAACGGGCCTGCACCGGAAAAACCGTCTGGTCACCGGATCGCGCGAAGGTAAAACCGAGGTCCAACACCCGCGGCGGGACGGTGTACGCGCCGGTCGACGGGAGCGCGCGCTGCGCAGGGGGCGAGGGCTGCGAGGCCAGCGCCGCGCGGACCTCCAGGAGAAGCGGTCCGGCATCGAGAGGAGTGATCACGGCGGCCGTCGAAGCGGAGGCGGTATCCAGCCGTGCGCCACAAAGCTCGCAGTCCGTGACGGCGTCGTTGTTCGCATGCTGGCATTTTGAGCAGGTCTTCATCGCCGCGGCAGTATAAGCCCTACGGGCGCAGTTCGCGAGCAGGTTGCGCTGCGGTTGCACACCGATGCCTCCTGGGTTAGCGTCCTGGCCCTGTTCCTTCGTGCTCACGGGTGTCTTCGTGCGAATCTGCACCAGCTGCGGGACCCGCTATCCCAACCAGTCCGAATTCTGCCCCACCGACGGCGCGCGACTCGTGCCGGTTCCCGAAGGCGGATTCATCGAAGATGTGGATCTTTCCGGAGAGCGGATCTTCGGAGACTACATCATTCGTAAGAAGCTCGGCGAAGGCGGCATGGGTGCGGTGTATCTCGCCGAGAACGTCGCGATCGATCAGAAGATCGCGATCAAGGTGCTGCACGGAGAAGCAGCGCAGAGCGAAGAACTCGTGCAACGCTTCAACCGCGAAGCAAAGACGATCTCGCGGCTTACGCACCCGAACATTATTCGTGTCTTCATCTTCGGAAAGACCGAGAAAGGCCTTATCTACCTCGCGATGGAGTACGTCGACGGGCGCCCTCTTCGTCTCGCGATCGAAGACGCAAAACACCTCGACGAGCTGCGCGCGATCAGCATCATGCGCCAGACTCTGCACGCCCTGGCCGAAGCGCACGAGCTGGGCATCGTCCATCGCGACCTGAAGCCTGACAACATCATGTTGACCAGCTTCCGCGGCGTCGAGGACTACGTAAAGGTCCTCGATTTCGGCATCGCGAAGGTCAAGGAAAACGAAGGTCCGAAACAGGCCAAGCTCACGCAGGCCGGCGTCGTCTACGGCACCCCCGAGTACCTGAGCCCTGAGCAGGCGCAGGCAAAGCCCCTCGATGGCCGCTCCGATCTCTACAGCATGGGCATCATCCTATACGAGATGATCGCCGGCACGGTGCCCTACACCGGCTCCACCGCGGTCTCGATTCTGGCCGCGCACGTCTACGATACGCCGAAACCGCCCTCCAACGTCGCCCAGCACCGCATCTCTCTGGAGATGGAACGCGTCATCATGAAGGCGATCGCGAAGGACCCGGCGCAGCGCTACCAGACTGCGATGGACTTTCTCAGCGACCTCGAGGGCATCGAGGAGAAAGCGATCGGGAGCAAGGCTCGCAAGACGACCATGCTCGACGCCACCGAGCTCTCGAAGATTCACGAAGTGTCACGCGCGGCGACAAGGCACAGCGGTGAGCACAACTTGAGCGCTGCGGCGGACGCGCAGAAGGCCAGAAAGGCTGCGCCGAAGAGCATGGTGTCCCTCGACTCCGGCGCCGTGCTCAAAGCAAATCAGCAGATTCCTGTGCCGGCAGCGGCCAACACGAAGTCGCTATATGCGCTGATCGCCGGCCTCTGCATCCTGCTCGTGATGGCAGGCGTTGCCCTCGCGCTGGTTCTTACCGGGGCTGTCTGAGACCGCCCGAACCGGGCAAGCCGGCGCGCTGAATCTGTCCTCCGCTCGCAGCTGACTCATTCGTTGCGAAACCGGCGCACGCGCCGCGTCAGCCGCGCCGCGTCAGCCGCGTCGACCCAGCTCTTCAAAGAGATAGGCGCTCGCCCGAATGCCTTCGTAGAAGTTCTCCAGCCCGAACTTTTCGTTGGGCGAATGAAGACGGTCGTCCTTGAGGCCGAGCCCCATCAACACCGTGTCCAGGCCGAGGACGTCCTTGAAGTCACCGACGACCGGGATGCTTCCGCCGCCGCGGGTGAACACCGTCTCGGCGCCCCAGACCCGTGTCATCGCTGCGCGCGCGGCCTGGATCGCGGGAACGCTCCGGTCCACAAGAAAGGGTCTCGCGCCGTGGTGTGCTTCGACCTCGACGGTCACGCCTGCCGGCGCCGCCGCGAGGAGGTGCTTCGAGACTAGCGCTGTGACCTCGTCCGGGTCCTGATCGGGGACGAGGCGACAGGAGATTTTCGAGCGCGCCACGGACGGCAGCACGGTCTTCGCGCCGGGGCCCGTGTAGCCGCCGATGATACCGTTGCAGTCGAGGGTCGGCCGCGCGGACACGCGCTCATGGATTGAGTACCCGACTTCACCGCTGTCTTCATCGATGCCCAGCTCGCGACGAAACGCTTCGTCGTCATGAGCGAGAGCTCGATACTCCGCGCGCTCCGCCTCACTCAGCTCGCGCACTGTGTCGTAGAAACCGGCAACCGCGACGCGACCCTGATCGTCGTGGAGAGACGCGATCATCTGCGCAAGCGCGTTGATCGGGTTCATGACCGCGCCGCCGAACAGACCGGAGTGAAGGTCGTGCGAGGGGCCGGTGACGGTCACCTCCATGTACGCAAGCCCGCGCAGACCCACGGTGATCGAGGGCCGACCGGGCGCGAACATGGACGTGTCGCTCACCACCACAATGTCGGCGGCCAGCAGCTCTTTCGATGCTTCAAGGAATGGACGTAGATTGGGAGAGCCGATCTCCTCTTCGCCTTCGATGAGGAACTTCACGTTGACCGGCAGACTTCCACTCGTGGCCAGATGGGCCTCCACGCCTTTGACGTGACAGTAGAACTGGCCCTTGTCGTCAGTAGCACCCCGAGCAACGATATTGCCGGTCTCACTGTCTCCTTCGACGGTCGGTTCGAAGGGCGGGTTACGCCACAGCTCGACGGGATCAGGCGGCTGCACGTCGTAGTGTCCGTATACGAGTACAGTCGGCGCGCCGGGCGCTTTGCACCACTCCGCGTACACCGCGTCATGGCCCCCGGTCGGGCACACACGTGCCTGCAGTCCGGCGGACTCAAAGCGGCCGCGCACGTACTCGGCGGCACGCTGCATGTCCCCGGCGTGTGCAGCGTCGGTTGAGACGCTGGGGATACGAAGCAGCTCAAAGAGCTCGCTGAGGTGACGGGGTTTTTCCTTCTCGAGCCACGAATCGATCGCCATGGTCAGTCGTCGCCTCCAGGTATCGTGACCGGCGGTCGCAGCTCGAACGATGGTCGTGTTGAGCCCGAGTCGGAGGAACCGGAATTCGCGGTATCCGAGCCGGAACCGGCGGAATCCGATGCGCCGGCGGCAGGCTCTGCGGCGCTGCCGCTGGATCCGGAGCCCGCCGCTTCGGAGTTGCGCCCGGATGAACCGGAGTTCACAGGCGGGCGGTCCGCTCTCTCGCGCCCGCCTTCCCGCTCCATTCGCAGGGTCACGGGCAATCCTGCGGCCACATTGATTTGTTGATTCGCAGTCGCGTAGCGCTCCTTTTCGATGACGACCGCGACCGCGCCTGCGGAGCGAGATGTGACCCAGGTAAAGGGTGTAGTCCCCAGCACGCGATCACCATCTCGAAGCCGAACAACCGCACCGTTCGGCGTCGTTTGGATCGGCACATGGACCGTGTCGCGCTGCGCCGCGCCGACGCCTCGAACCAGCGCCGACTGCGCGAACTGGGCCGCCAACGCGACCGCCATCTCCGGTGTGGCCTCGACCTCATCGATCTGGGGCGCCGGCGGCGGCGTCTCAACGACCTGTTGCGGAGGCGGTGCGGCCGCATCGTCATTGCCGCCGCTGCTCAGCGAGACGCCGACGACCACGCCGACGGCTGCCAACAATGCCGCTCCGACATACATAAGGATCGGGCGCTTGCGCGGTGGCGGTTCCACCACGGTCTCTACTTCCGGTACGGGCGTTCCCCACTCCTCTGCGACCCGCGCGCCGGCGGTCGTGACACGCACGACCGGACCGGTGCCCACGTTAAGGGACACCGCGACGTCAGGCAAAGTACGCGCAATGGCGATGAGCTCATCGCGGACATCACCGATGGTCTGCGGGCGGTTCTCCGGGTCCTTTTCGAGCATCTGATGAACCAGATGCACAAGCTGCTCGGGCAGGTCGCCGAAACGAGAGCGCTCCCACACCGGCGGCACGTCCTGCGTTACATGCTGGACCGCGACCTCCATCGGCTCGCCCTCGAAGGGGAGCGAGTTGGTGAGCAGCTGATAGATGAGGATGCCGACACTGTAGATGTCGCTGCGACCGTCGACAGCGAAGCCCTGAGCCTGCTCCGGCGACATGTGGCTCGGCGTGCCGAAGACCATACCCGCCTGGGTGATTCTCTCCTCACCGTCGCTGATGCGCGCGATGCCGAAGTCGATCAACTTCACCATCCGCCGGTTGTTCACCGTGTCGATGAAAATGTTGTCCGGCTTCACGTCGCGATGCACGATGCCTGCGAGGTGCGCCTCCTCCAGGGCCTGACAGAGCTGTTCGAGGACCTCGAACACGCGACCCATCGTGAAGTCCTCGTCGAGCATATAGTCGTCGAGAGGTGTGCCGGTCATGAATTCGAGAGCGATGTACCGGTACCCGCCGGGAGTCTCGCCGAAGTCGAACACCTGGATGGTGTTCGGATGCCGCAGCCGCGCCAGTACGCGCCCTTCGTTGAAGAAGCGGCGGACATCCGCCTCGCTGTGGCTGAGTTCCCGGCTGAGGACCTTTACCGCAACCGTTCGCCCCATCGCGATGTCTTCGCCGCGATACACGGTGCCCATGCCCCCGACGCCGATGATGGCGTCGATGCGGATACGTTCGGTGAGCATCGTGCCGAGCAGCGGGTCTTTTCCGCCGGTAGACCGCTCCGGCGCAAGATGCACCAGCTTCGACCCATCTTCAGTGCAGTGAAGATTCGAGTCGTCGTACCTGAGATCGCAGTTTGGGCAGATTTTCATTGGGTGTGGCGCGGTGCCTCCGGACAGGCGTTGCGACGCGTCGTGCGTCGCGTCTTAGAATCGGGTCGAAACGCGGACCTGAAAGCCGTCGGGGGTAACAACGGCTGAGCCCGTCGTTTCGTTCCGGTCTTTCTTGTCGGGCAGGATCGCGAGCACCGCACCGCCCACAGCGAGGGCTGCGCCGACCGGCACGAGGATGTTGCCGACAGCTGTCCTGTTTTCGGCCTGGTCGTGTAGCTCTTCCAGCCGATTGAAGTTGACCGCAGTCGCTGCGGCTGCGCCGCTCTGCAGGTCGGCGGAGAGGTCGTTGTGGTCCGACTCGGCCGACTGGCCGCCGGCCCACAGAACGGCGCCGCTGACCGCAGTGACAACACCGGCCGCCGCGACGCCGATGCCGGCGATTCTGCGCACCCCGAGGCCGCTCGGCTCTTCGATCGGGTCGGGAACCACGCTCTGCTCCGGCGGATTCACGATGACCACCGGAAGCTCCTCGACCGGGTCCGGCTCAGGAATCGCTTCAAGCTCAGCGCGCGGACTCAGGCGAGCACCGCGGACAGCTCGCAGGGCGACCCGCGCGGGCTCATACCCCTCGCGGCGAAACTCAAAGACGACCGATCCGGGCTCGACCCAGGTTCGCAGCGGAGTCGTACCCATATCGATCTCTTCATCCCCATCGATCAGGTAGACGGTGGCACCGGGCGGCGTTGATGTCGCGCGCACCGTCGCCATCTCGACGTTCATCTGATCCATCAACTCCCGCGTGTAGTCGCGAATCGCTTCCGCGTCGTCGGCGCCGGGATAGAGATCAACGTACGCCGAGAAGTAGCGGTGCGCGCAGGCCCAGTCCTCAACCTGGTTGCAGAGGCCACCGAGGTTGAAGGCAAAAGCGGGATCCGGATACAGCTCGAAGGCCGTGCGATACTCGGCGATGGCCGTGTCGAGATCGCCGGCCTGGTAGGCGGCGTCCCCGGCAGCTGCGCGCTCAACCGCCTCGTCCTGTGCGCTCTGGCCCCAGGCGGACGCCGTCGACACCATCATGAAGACGGCCGCGGCTACTACGATTCTGGCGATATGCGGCATGTGCTCTCTCACTCTGCTGTGCATCGATCAGCTAGCAGACATCGAATAAAAACGCGCCTTTTGGCACCATATTCCATTCGCCTACCGCGATCCAGCGGCGCCGCTCACAGAACTACGGCGCGCAGGTGTCGGCCGACCGAATGGATCCGTGGGTGATCGCGCCGTCTTCCACTTCAGAGACGAGGCAACGAAAGGGTACGTCGCCGCCGACCTCTGCACCGATCGCGAGGCGCGTCCGGTCCCTCGATACGTTGTAGCAATAGCTCTCGTTGCCGCCCTCGTGCTCATAGCCGATCTGCGCAAATACCGAGTCGGCCGAGGGTGGGCTCAGCAGCGATCCGCTTCGGCAGTAGGTCGGGTAGCCGGTCTCGACGAACTGATTGCCGTTCGCCTGCGCATGAGCAATCGCCGCGTTCGTGATCGCCATGATCGCCTCATCAACTCTCTCGTGCGACGCGCTGTCTGACTTTCCGCCGGACTTGCATGCGAACGTGAGCGCCAAGAGCAACACCGTTGAAGTAACCATCGCCAATCTACGCATCTTCTCCACCTCGCGTTAAGGACTCAAAGCCACAGAATCGTGTGCCTCACCGCAGCAGCATAGATGTGGAACTGTGAGCCCTCAAGCAGGTGATGTTTGCCGGGCAGGCCCGTCACACGGACCCGGGGAGCCGGCGCTTGCCCGGCGATTCACCACATGACATTGCCCGCTCGGGCTCCGAATCGACGGACGAAGGAAGGGAACCCCGATGAAAATCAGCGCCAAACCAGCCAGCGGCATGCGCGACTTTCGCGCCGAAGCGGTCATGAGACGCGAATACGCGATCGAGCGCATTGTCGCCGCCTACCGCGCCCACGGCTTCGAACCGCTTGAAACGCCGGCCGTAGAACGCCTCGATGTGCTCGGGGGAAAGTACGGCGATGAAGGCGACCAGCTCATGTTCCGCATCCTCAAGCGCGGCAGGAAACTCACCGACGCGAATGCAGACGACCCATCGACCCTCAGCGACCTCGGCCTGCGCTACGATCTCACCGTCCCCCTCGCCCGCGTCTATGCCGGACACAGGAACGACCTGCCCCGCTTCTACCGGCGCTATCAAATCCAGCCGGTCTGGCGCGCTGATCGACCGCAGCGCGGGCGCTTCCGCGAATTCTACCAGTGCGACGTAGATTTCATCGGCAGCACCTCGCACATTGCAGAGGTTGAGGTTCTAAGCGCCATGGGCGCAGCCCTCGGGGCGCTGGGGTTTGATGATGTCGTGCTGCGAATCAATGACCGGCGTATCCTCGGCGCGATGCTGACGCAGGCTCAGGTTTTGGAAGCCGACCACGGCCCCGTGCTCACGGTGCTCGATAAGATCGACAAGATCGGCCACGAGGCAACACGCGACGGACTGCGCGAGATCGGCGTCAGCGACGAAGCCATGGCCGCCCTCTGCGAATTGATCCCGCGCCTCGCAGGGCGCGACGAGGCAGCCTCTCTCGAAGCACTCGCGACACGGCTCGCAGAAAATGAGCCCGGGAGCGAAGGTGCCGCCTCGCTCCTGCGCATTATCCGCTGCCTCGGCGAGCTGCTGCCGGCCGGCATCTCGGCCGTGTTTGACCCCACGCTCGTACGCGGCCTCTCGTACTACACCGGCACCATCTTCGAGGCTTCGGTCGCCGACCTCGCCGGCTCCGTGGCCGGCGGCGGCCGCTACGACGGACTGATCGGCATGTTCTCTGGTACCGACGTCCCCGCTGTTGGCGGCTCACTCGGGCTGGAGCGGCTGCTGGTCGTGATGGAGGAGCGCGGGATGTTCCCCGAGCTGAGCCGCGCCGGCGACGTCATGGTGGCACCGCTGGACAGCGACGCCATCGAGTATGCGCTCCGCTACGCGGCCGATCTGCGAAGGCAGGGGCTGACGGTGCAGGTGTATCCCGGAACCACCAAGCTCTCCAAGCAACTCAAGTACGCGGAGTCATTGGGTATCCGCTGGGTTGCCATCGCCGGCAGCCGTGAGGCCGAATCGGGCCGGGCACAACTCAAAGACCTGGTCAGCGGCGAACAGACGGCGGCAGACCCGGAGCAGGCCGCAGGGGTCGTGCGCGGCGCAAAATAGCGACGAATGCGGCGCGGGCAGCCCTCAGCGCACCGACGCCGTGAGCCGATAGGAACCGGACACCTGAGCGCTGTAGGTTCCCACCCAGAGCAGGTACGTACCTGCCTCAAGCCGAGCCTCGATCCTGGACAGCAGACCGTTGCCGCCGTCGTCGTCACAGGCGCTGAAGGTGCGGTCCGCGGAGACAAGGGCGAGGATCGTGTCGGTGCTCTCAGCGGCCGTGATTTCGATCGTGTAGGTGCCGCCGCCGGGAGGCACGCTGATGCAGTAGTGTGCGAGCTCAGGCACGTAGCCGTAGCACTCCGGGCTGCCGGTCACGGCCTGTACTTCGTGCGAGCCGACCATCGTACCGCTGCGCTCGACAGTGACACCGCTGCTCAATGAGAGCTGATCGGCGCCGCCAACGCAGTCTCCGATCGCCAGATTTGGGTTGATGGCGACGCGCCCGTCATCAGGGACAGGCTCGAAGGTCGGTGCTTCGGCGCCGAATGTGGCCGCCAGGGCGAGCTGTAATAGTAACGAAGTCATCGACACGCAGACTAAAACACTCCTGCCCCTGCCGACAATCCCTGTCGGCCGCCGACAACCTTTGCCGTTGCACGCGCTACGACGGCAGGACTACGAAGGCGGTGGGCACGCGAGAAGACCGCGCTGAGGGTCGCACCGCCAGAGGACAACGCATTGAGCGAAACCGACGCCGCCAAAGATGCCGCGGGCGACTGCCCCGAGGACGCCGACACCGACGTCGTAGAGAGCCCGGGCCGGGCCGCCACCTCCGCCGGACGTGACGCCGTGTGGTCGGAGTCGGCACAGCGAAGTATCGACGCTGTGTTGTCGTCTGCGGCCGGCCACTCCCGTCCCGTAGCGGCCTTCGATTTCGACAACACCTGTGTGCGCGGAGACACGGGAGACCTCGTGCACCGCGGACTCTGCGAGCGTCTTGCCTACGACTTCGATGGGCGCTTCTTTGCACAGATTCCGGAAGACCAGGGCCGGCAACGACTTCAGGCTGCCTGGAGGGAGCATCGCGAGCGCGGGGCCGACGGCGGCGACCCCGGGGCTCGGGAGGCTCTGGTTTCGGACCTGATCGCGACCTACCTCAGGTACCTCAACGCACGAGGCTCTGAGGCAGCGTTCCACTGGGCCTGCACGCTGCACGCGGGCATGCACGAGGACACCCTGCGGCGGCTCAGCCATGAAATCGTCGAAGAGGAGCTGCAGCTGCCGGGGCGGGTCGACTTGCGCACGGCGCCCGACGGCGTCGTCGTGCGTACGCGACGCGGTCTGAGAATCCGCAGCCCCCTCGCAGATCTGATGGACACCCTGTGCGAAGCCGGGGTCGAGGTCTGGGTCGTGAGCGCCACCAACCGCTGGACCGTTGAGGTAGCGGTTCGCGCATTCGGAGTGCCTCCCGCACGCGTCATTGCCAACAGCTGCCGTACCGACGGGGGTGTCATTCTGCCCCAACGCGAAGGTCCCACCACCTATCGCAGTGGCAAGGTAGAGGCGATGGAGGCGACCATAGGAGTGCGCCCGCTGCTCGCACTGGGCGATTCATGGACGGACGCGGAGATGCTCGACCACGCTGAACACGCCATCCTGATCGACCGCGGTGACGACAGGCTGCGTGCACACGGCATCCGGCGCGACTGGTCGCTCCAACCGGTGAGCTCGCTGGACGGCCCGGACTGAGCCGTCCAGTCGTACGGGCGGCCTCACCGGTACCATTCGTCGGCCGCGCGGGGCGATGGAATCTACCCGGCACGATCTACCGGGTGAAATCTACGCAGGTGTGTCGGTCTACCCGACGCGCTCGACGTACCCGTTCTTGAGCAGGTTCTCGATCTCACGCATCACGTCGAGGTCCGAGCCCTCTGCGTGGTCGAGCACGGTCTCTACGAGGCCGTAGTTGATGATCAGCTGCAACGTGTCGAGAAGCTCCGGTGTGAGATCGCGCAGAGGCGGCCCCAGGGGGCGCTTCACAGTCAGGACGCTGTCGACGGGCACATCGCTGTCGATGTGATTCATCTCGTCGAAGAGGCGCATGGCCTCCATCATCATGGCCTCAGTGCTGATCTCGATCTCGTTCTCAAAAGGCTGCGGGTCCGGCCAGGGCTCAAGCACGAACATACCTGAAGTCCAGGTCAATGCGCGGTACGCGGCCTTCTCCGGATCCAGGTCCGGCGTCGCATCGATGGTGCAGTGAACGAGGCGGCCCTCGCGGAGGTGCAGACTCGCGCTGCGATCACCGCGAATGCGGAGGATCCCGGTTTTTCGAGAGGTCGCGAAGAGCTGAAGAAGATCCGGCAGCGGGACCTCATCGAGCATACCGCTCATCAGGCCGGAGACAGTCGGTCGGCTGTTCCTCACGGTCTGCCCCGGATCGATCGACGGCATCGTAACACCGGTCTCCGCCTGTGCATGGCTCGCAATCAGGGGCACGCCGCTACCGTCCGTCTCGATCAGCTTGATGATCGAGGTACCGAAGAGGATGCGGTCCCCATCGTTCAGGATGGCGTTGTTGACGCGCTCGCCGTTCACGAAGGACCCGTTCGTACTGTTGTTGTCCTGCAGGTGAACCCGCCCGTCAGAGACCGAAACGGCCGCGTGGGCGCGAGAGACCATGTCCTCAACGAGCACCATGTCGCACTCGCTGCTGCGGCCGACGATGTACTCCTTGCCTTCTTCCAGCGGGAATTCGCCGCCCTGGTACTTACCCGAGATGAATTTCAGCACCCATGTCGGTGATGGCGTATCTGTCACTGCTCCGGACTCCATCGTCACGGGAAAAGCCACAGCGTACACAGTATCGCAGACCGCACGCGGACAAAAGCATCACTCGACGTCTGCGCCGCCGGGCCCGGTTCTTCGGTATCCCGGCTGCGGCCCTCGACGAATGCTGTCCCGGCCGAATCGCTGCTCAACGGCGTCGAGCGCACGCTCCAGCTTCTCGTTCTTCGCCGTCGGCGCCGCGAGCAGGCTCCCCTGCACAGGCTCATCGGCAGCCCGCAGATCAGTCGCCGATGCGCCCACCAGCCGGATCGGGTGCCGCAGATCCGCCCGACCAATGAGCGCATCCAGGGCGACAAAGAGCGCTGCGGAGTCATCAACCGGGGCAGCCGGCTTCATCGCGCGGGTCATCAGTTTGAAGTCAGCGAACTTCACCTTCAGGGTGACACCGCCGGCTCGCAGCCCCTTCGACCGCAGGCCCCGGGCAATGTCCTCGACCAGGGGTCGCAGCGCTCGGCGCACCTCATCCGCGCCGCTGATGTTTGCGCTCAGCGTGGTCTCTGCGCCCAGAGAGCGCCGGGTTCGGCTGCGCACGATCGGACGGGGGTCCTCACCACGCGAAAGGCCCGCGAGCCGCCGCCCCTGATCGCCGAGGCGGGCCACCAGTACCTCTTCGGGGTACGCGGCAATATCGCCGATCGTCTTGAGGTTCAGAGCGTGCAGCGCCCCGGCTGCCCCCGGTCCCACGCCGGCGATCCGCTCCAGGGGCAGAGGCGCCAGGAACGCCGCCTCGCCGCCCGGTGGACACACGGTGACGCCGTTCGGCTTGTTCATGTCGGAGGCGATCTTCGAGACGAAGCGTGATGTCGCCACTCCGATCGAGCAGGTCAGGCGTACTGCTTCGAAGACGTCCCGCTGCAGGCGGCGGGCGATGCCTTCCGGCGCGCCGAGCAACGACTCCGTGCCACTCATGTCGATCCAAGCCTCGTCGAGGGAGACCGGCTCCACGACCGGCGAGTAGTCCTCGAAGATCTGCATCACCCGACGGGAGACCCCCGCATACACGCTCATTCGCGGCGGGCGCACGATCGCCTGCGGACAGCGCTTGCGCGCCTGGAACATTGGCATGGCGCTGAACACACCGAACTTGCGTGCCTCGTAGCTGGACGTCGCCACGACGCCGCGTGCGCCCCCTCCACCGACGATCAGAGGCAGGCCCGCGAGGCTCGGGTCGTCCCGCACCTCGATCGCCGCGAAGAAGGCGTCCATGTCGACATGGAATATGGCGCGGGGCCACTTCTGTTCGCTCATCGGTGAATCTGCTCCAGCCGCGGATCAGCGCATGGCGTGTTCCGCCATCGCATTGTAACATGAAGGTGCCACGGCGAACCCGGTCGTCTTCGCATACGCAACATATCAATCCCGCCCCCCCCATCAGGTCGGTCCATGAAGGACATGCACGCTCTACACTCTCTGCATGCGACGCTCAGCAGCCCGCTCTCCCGTCGCGTCGCGCTTGTTGCGGCGGCGCTCGTCACGCTCAGCGTCGCCGGCGGATGCAGCCGACAGTCGGAATCGCAGGAAACGACGCCGACCCCAGCGGTGGAGACCCCAACCGAGGAGGCCCCGGCTGAGCAGGTCGTGCAGCCCCCATCGGCCGACGCCAACAACCCCGGCGCCAACAACGCGGCTGCGGGCGCTCCCCCAGCGTCACAGCCGGCGGCAGCCCGAACCGGCGCTGCCTTTCAGCTTCAACCCGTACAGCTTCGCATGCCCGAAAACGCGACCCAGCGAATGAACTCCGGCCTGGCCCGCCCTCAGCTGGGAGCAGCACCGGCCGGCGCCCGACCGCGCCTGAGCGTACCTCAGCTTCAGCCGCCGCCGCCGCCGCAGTAGCCGTACACAACAAGGATTTGCCGCAGCCGCCGCATTCGTCCGCTCGGCGTGGGCCCTCCGGCCCCGAAGCTATCGGAGTGGGTCCGCAACCAGGCGGCGTATTGAGTCGGTATTCGGGCCCGTTACGACCCCGCGTTCGGTGATGATCGCCGTGATGAGATCCGCCGGGGTGACATCGAACGCCGGATGCAGCGCGCGAGCATCTTCCGGCGCGATCTGAACGCCTGCGAGGCGCGTCACCTCTTCCTGAGGTCGCTGTTCGATCTCGATCTGGTCGCCGCTCGGCGTCTCGATATCGATGGTTGAGATCGGGGCCGCCACGTAGAATGGAATACCGTGGGCGCGCGCGAGGACCGCCAGTCCGTAGGTGCCGATCTTGTTCGCCGCGTCTCCGTTCGCCGCGATTCGGTCGGCCCCGACAACGACGGCGTCGATCATGCCCTGACGCATCAACCACCCGGGCATGCCGTCGGTGATCAGCTCTGCGGGGATGCCGTCACGGCCCAGCTCCCACATCGTCAGTCGTGCGCCCTGCAGGTAGGGGCGCGTTTCGCCGGCGTAGGCCTGCTTCAGCCGGCCGGAACGCCACGCCGAGCGAATCACGCCCAGCGCCGTGCCGTAGCCGGCGGTGGCCAGACTGCCCGTATTGCAATGGGTGAGCACCCGAGCGCCGTCCGGAAGTAGCGCGGCGCCGAGGTCGCCCATCTGCAGATTTGCGGCGATGTCTTCGTCTCTGATCGCCTCAGCCTCGGCGTGGAGGGTCTCGACCAGCTCGCCGACACCCTCGTCAGCCGCCGCACGCATGCGCTGTAGGGCCCAGACCAGATTGACCGCCGTCGGGCGCGACGCGGCGAGAACTTCCATCGCGTCATCGAGCCCGCTTGCGCTTGCTTCGCTGCCGAGCTCCTGCGCGGCGAGAACCACACCCCACGCAGCCGCGAGACCGATCGCAGGCGCCCCGCGAACCACCATGTCGCGGATCGCGTTGGCGGCGGACTCCGCAGTTCGGATGCTGATCCACGTCTCTTCACCCGGAAGCCGGCGCTGATCGAGCAGCTCGAGGTTGCCCGTCGCGGCGTCACCCGACCATCGGATCGGTTGAACAGTTGTGATGTTGTTTGTGTTCATGGCTTCAGTCGTTGCTGCAAATGCATCGTTCATCCGGCGTCGCCTGCGAGCGCCTCGATGACCAGGCGCCGTACCGTGTCCGGCTTTGCCCTGCCCTTCGTCGCGCGCATGACCTGACCGATGAAGAATCCGATCAGCTGTTTTCTGCCGCCGCGAAACGCTGCGACTTCGTCCGGGTTGGCTTCGATCACGGCTCGTACCGCCGCCTCGATCTGCCCCGAGTCATCCACCTGACGAAGCCCGTCGGCGTCGACAACTGCCGCCGCGCTGAGCCCGCTCTCGATCATTCGCCGAAGCACACGCCGCGCCGTGCCGATCGACACGGTGTCGTCGTCGACCAGACCCTGCAGGGCTGCCAGTGACGGGCCGTCGATCTCAACACCCCGCGACGAAACAAACACGTTGTCGGAATCCCGCCACGCAAGAAGCTCGTCGTTGATCGCTGAGGCCAGCTCGCCGTTGACCCAGATCGCAGCCTGCCTCGGCGCGCACCCGGCGGCGATCGCAGCCTCAAAGACCGTCGCGAAGCCGCTTCGGTCAACAATGGCGGCAGCGTCCGCCGCAGACAGCTCGTAGTCCGCGCGGTACCTTGCCCTGCGTGCAGCCGGAAGCTCGGGCAGCGAGGCGCGCACAGACTCCAACCAGGCCGCGTCGAGCAGTACCGGCGGCAGATCGGGGTCCGGAAAATAGCGGTAGTCCGCCTCCCCTTCTTTCGTACGCATGACCCGAGTCTCGTTACGAGTCTCGTCCCACAACCGAGTCTGCTGCACCACGGATCCGCCGGACTCGATCAGCGCAATCTGGCGATCAATCTCATGCCGAACCGCGTCCCGTACGAAGCGAAAGGAGTTCAGGTTTTTGATCTCGGTCCGTGTGTTCAGCACCTCGGAGCCGGCCGGGCGGACGCTCACGTTAGCATCACAGCGCAGGGAACCCTCGGCGAGGCGGCCGTCATTCGCTCCCACACACACAAGCACCTCACGCACCGCGCGAAAGAACGCGGCGGCAGCTTCGGGCGTGTGGATCTCAGGGTGGGTTACGATCTCGATCAGCGGAGTGCCGGCGCGATTCAGGTCAATGTGTGAGTGCGGGTCTTCGCCTTCGTGCTGCGACTTGCCGGCGTCCTCCTCCATGTGAATGCGCTCGAGGCGGGTTCGCTGCGGCTGCCCGTCGACGTCGTAGTCCACATGACCACCCAAACAGATGGGATAGTTCAGCTGTGAGATCTGATAGCCTTTGGGCAGGTCCGGATAGAAGTAGTTCTTCCGGTCGAAGATGCTGAGCGCCTGTACGTCGCAATCCAGGGCGAATCCCGCCCGCACCGCCAGCTCTACGGCGCGGCGGTTCAGCACCGGCAGAGATCCGGGATGGCCGGCGCACAGTTCATTGACCTGTGTGTTTGCTTCCGCACCAAACGCCGTCGGCGCGGCGCTGAAGATCTTCGACTCGGTCGCCAGCTGCGCATGAATCTCAAGACCGATGACTGCCTGCCACTCGCTCATCGCAGCGCCTCGCAGGCATGCGCGGCCTCGAAGAGCCGGGCCTCGGCAAACTGCGGCGCCATCAGCTGCGCCGCGATGGGCAGAGCTTCGCTGTGGCCCAGAGGAATTGAGATCGCGGGCACCCCGGAGAGATTCGCAGAGACGGTGTAGATGTCGGCCAGATACATCGCCAGGGGGTCGTCGCCACGCTCCCCCGTACGCCAGGGCGGCGTCGGCGATGTCGGCGAGAGCATGACGTCGCACTGCTCGAAGGCCGCGTCAAAGTCCCGACGAATGAGTGTGCGCACACGTTGGGCCTTCTCGTAGTACGCGTCGTAGTAGCCGGAGCTGAGGACAAAGGTGCCCAGCAGGATGCGACGAATCACTTCGTCGCCGAATCCCTCGCTGCGGCTGCGTGCATAGATCGCATCGATATCGCCGGCATGCTCGGTTCGGCGCCCATAACGGACTCCGTCAAAGCGAGCGAGGTTCGAAGAGGCCTCGGCGGTCGCGATGATATAATAGGTCGCGACGCAGGCCTCTGTGTGGGGAAGCGACACGTCCACGATCTGTGCGCCGGCTGCTTCGAGTCTGCGCGCCATCGTCTGCAGCGCGCCGCTGACCGCCGGGTCAACGCCGGCGCCGGCATATTCGCGCGGCAGGCCGACGCGCAGGCCTACGGCGGCGTCCGCACCCCTGAGCAACGGCGCCTCAACGGGACGTCGTGCAGAGGTTGCGTCGCCGGGGTCGTGCCCCGCGATGACGCTGTACAGCAGCGCCGCGTCTTCCACGTTGTGCGTCAATGGGCCGATCTGATCCAGGCTGGAGCCGTATGCGATCAACCCGCGTCGGCTCACGCGACCCCAGGTAGGCTTCATCCCTACAACGCCACAGAACGCGGCCGGTTGTCGCACCGAGCCGCCGGTGTCTGATCCCAGCGCCCCCGGAACGATATCGGCGGCAACAACCGCCGCCGAGCCGCTGCTTGATCCGCCCGGTACGTAGCCGGGCGCCGCGGGATTCGCAGTCACGCCGAGGGCAGATTTTTCGCCGGACGAGCCCATCGCAAATTCGTCCATGTTTGTCTTTCCAAACAGGACGGCGCCTGCATCGCGGAGGCGTTCGACAACGAAGGCATCGTAGATGGACTCGAACCCGCCGAGGATGCGTGACGCACAGGTCGTAGTCTCGCCCGTTGTACAGATGTTGTCTTTGATCGCGATCGGAACACCGGCGAGAGGGCCGGCGCTGCCATCGGCAATCGCCGCATCCGCGGCAGCGGCACGAGCGCGTACCTGAGCGCTATCGAGACTCGCAAAAATGTTCAGTGAGGCGAGGGATTCTGCGCGTTCGAGCGCCTCTTCAGCGACATCGGATGCGCTTCGGCCACCTGCACGAATCTGATCGCGCAGCGCCCTGACTCCACGGGCCTCAGTCACCACCGACAACCTGGGGCACGAGGAAGGTCTCACCGTCGTGGGACGGCGCGTTTCGCAGGATCGCGTCGCGACCCGGCGTCGCCACCGCGAGGTCTTCACGGAGCCGCTCCCCGATCTCTACCGGGTGAATCGACGGGGGCACGCCTTCTGTATCGATCTGCGACAGCTGCTCCACGTAGCCGACCACGCGCTGCAGCTTTTCGGTCAGCGAGGCCAGCTCGGCATCACTCCATGAAGAGATATCGATTCGCGCAAGATGCGCGCTGTGTTCGATTGTATCTCGATCGATGGCCATTTCGGGCCCTCCGTGGGTCGGCGCCCTTACCGTGACGCACTGCGTCGTGACAAGCCCTGAAGTGCGTTGGTCGCAGGCGCTGTGGTGGGTGCGAGACTCCGTCTCGCGCTCTGCCTAAGGGTTTTCACCCTTAGGAATCCCGGTGGAACGCTGCGCTTTCCTTTTTGGGACAGGGATTTTTCGTGGCGGCGGGCTCACGACTGGGGCCGGAAGCAGGGCGGCGGCGGCGCTGCGCTATGGTGATCTTTGAGGCCGAACTCGCGGGCCATACTACGTTGACAGTCGGCGCCACTGCGCTAGACATCGCCTCCCGTTGTGCGAACGCAACGCAGACTTCAGCAGAGACTGCCGGGAGCGCCCGATTCTGGGGGCTGGAAGCCGTCGAAAATGTGCTGAATCACGCTGTGGCCCACGACTCAATGCCACGTCTCGGCCCTTTAGGGTCTACTCAACCAGACGGCGGCGCCAACGGAGCAATGCATGCCAAGTCGGACGCAGAAGAAGTATATTTTTGTCACCGGTGGCGTCGTCTCGTCCCTCGGGAAAGGCATCGCGGCCAGCGCGCTCGGAGCCCTGCTCGAAGCGCGCGGGCTGCGGGTCAGCTTTCTCAAGCTGGATCCCTACATGAACCTCGATCCCGGCACGATGAATCCCCTCGAGCACGGCGAGGTCTTCGTCACCGATGACGGCGCGGAGACGGATCTCGATCTCGGCCACTACGAGCGCTTCAGCCGCTCGGTGATGACCCGCGGGAACAACTACACGAGCGGCCAGATCTACGACACTGTCCTCAAGAAAGAGCGCCGCGGCGACTTCCTCGGCGGCACCGTACAGGTGATCCCGCACATCACAAACGAGATCAAAGACTGCATTCGCGCAGCCGCCATCAACTGCGATGTGCTGATCACCGAGATCGGCGGAACCGTGGGCGACATTGAGAGTCTGCCCTTCCTCGAAGCGATTCGCCAGATGCGCTTCGACGAGGGTGCGGACCACGTCTGCTACTGCCACGTCACCCTTGTTCCCTACATCGCGGCGGCAGGCGAGTTGAAGACGAAGCCGACGCAGCACTCGGTTCGCGAGCTGCGCGCGATCGGTATTCAGCCCGACCTGCTGATCTGCCGCTGTGATCGTGACCTCGGCGACGACCTGAAGCGTAAAATCGCCCTCTTCTGCAACGTCGATATCGCCGATGTCATCTCCGCGGTCGATGCGGCAAGCATCTACGAGATACCGCTGATTCTTCACCGTCAGGGCATCGACACGCGGGTCATACAGAACCTCAACATGTGGTGCGGCGAGCCGAACCTGGACGAGTGGGAGCAGCTTGTTGATCGCATACGCAACCCCACCTCAGAGGTGACGATCGCCATTGTCGGCAAGTACGTGGATCTGACCGAATCGTACAAGAGCCTGTCCGAGGCCCTGTACCATGGCGGCTACGCACATCGCTGTCGGGTGAAGCTGCACTTCGTCGACGCGGAGGAGATCGAGAGAACCGGCGCCGAGGCAATCTTGAGCGGCACGGACGGCGTGCTGGTTCCCGGTGGCTTCGGCGCGCGGGGCACCGAGGGTAAGATCGCAGCCATCCGGTGGGCCCGGGAATCTCGGGTGCCATTCTTTGGCATCTGCCTCGGCATGCAGCTGGCCGTCGCGGAGTTCGCACGCAACGTCGCTGACATGCCCGGCGCCAACAGCCGCGAGTTCGACGCCTCGGCAGAATGGCTGGTCGTCGACCTGATGGACGAGCAACGCGACGTCACTGAAATGGGAGCGACGATGCGACTGGGCGCGTGGCCCTGCGCTCTCGCCGAAGGGAGCCGCGCCCGTGAGATCTACGGCGCGAGCGAGATCTCTGAGCGTCACCGGCACCGGTATGAGGTCGCGAACGCTCACCGCGAGCGCCTGGTCAAGGCGGGCCTGCGCCTCGCCGGCGTCAGCCCCGATGGCAAGCTCGTAGAGATTGTCGAAATCGATGACCACCCCTGGTTCGTCGCCTGCCAGTTTCATCCTGAGTTCAAGAGCAGGCCGACGGATTCGCATCCTCTCTTTCGCTCTTTCATCGGAGCCGCGCGGGATCGGCAGGCGGGGCGGCGCGGGCGGGACGCGGGCGCAGCCGCAGAATAGGCGCGCCGCTCTCAACGAGACGGCGGGGTGAGTGCGCTCGCACGACGCGGCGCGGCGCGGCAGCGGCGCGATCTGCGCTTCGTCGCGGCCGAGCTTTACGCACGTGGTGTGCGGGCTTACGATATGGAGGTCGACTTCTCTTCTCTGTCAGGTTCCCGGAGACCTCTTACGCACATGGCGCTTGAGCTGAAGCAAAGCCACTCGATGAAGCAGAAGCTTGGCGTCACGATGACGCAGCAGCTTCAGCAGGCGATAAAATTGCTTCAACTGTCCCGCCTGGAGCTGGTCGACCGAATCGAGCAGGAGATGGTCGAGAACCCGCTGCTCGAAGAAGCGCAGGAAGAAGCGGTGCCCCGCGAAGAGCTGCGCCATGACGGCCTCGCCAGCCCCGACGCCATGCAATCCAGCGAGCCGTCGAAGGACAGCGCGGACGAAGACGCGTCAGCGGACGGCGACGAGGACAACGCTCCTGTGGACCCGACGATGGAAATCGATTGGGAACGATACCTTGAGAACTACACCGCGCCGCTTCCTGCGGCCGGCGGCGCCGGCGGCCGCGACGACCTGCCCGACTACCATCTGAACATGGTCGCCGAGACGACTCTGTCGGACCATCTGCTCTCACAGCTCGGCGTCATTGAGGCATCCGACGAGCAACGACGCCTCGCAGAGTATATAATCGGCAACCTCGACGAGGACGGACTGCTTCGCGTCGCCACCCTGGCCGAGCTCGCCGATGAACTCGATTTCGACGAAGACGATCTGCTCTTCGGCCTGGAGCTGGTGCAGAGCCTGGAGCCGACCGGCGTCGGTGCGCGGTCGATTGCGGAATGCCTGATGTTGCAGGCAAAGGCGCTGTGGCCTGACGATCCGATCCCGGCGCAGGTGGTCTCGAAGCACCTGACGGACCTGGAACGCCGCGACTACGGCGCAATTGGGCGCGGGCTCGGCATCTCGCGACAGCAGGCACGCGACGCCCATCGCAAGATCATGACCCTCGCCCCGCACCCAGCCGGACAGTTCGCGCCCGCTCGCTCCGAGTACATCACACCCGATATCTACATCATCCACCAGGATGGAAAGTGGGTCGCACAGTTGAATGATGACGGGCTGCCGCGGCTACGCATATCAAACTACTACCGCAATGCCCTTCGAAAGTCGGCAGACGCCGGCGCTCGCGGGTATGTGCGAGAACGACTGAACAGCGCTCGCTGGTTGATACGGAGCATCGAACAGCGGCAGCGCACAATCCTGAAGGTTACAAACGCGATAATCGATCAGCAGCGTGACTTCTTTGAACACGGAATCGCCCATCTGAAGCCGCTGGTGCTGGCCGACATCGCGGCGCAGATCGAGATGCACGAGTCGACCGTCAGCCGTGTTACGTCCAACAAATATGTGCACACACCGCGGGGAATCTTCGAGCTGAAGTTCTTCTTCAACGCCGCCATTCGTACCAGCCAGGGCGACGACCTGGGGGCTGAAGCGGTGCGTCACCGAATCAAAGCGCTGATTGACAGCGAGCCGCCAAAGCGGCCGCTCAGCGATCAGAAGCTTGTCAATCTACTGCGCGAAGACGGAATTGAAATCGCGCGACGAACCGTTGCTAAGTACCGCGAGAGCATGGGGCTCTTGTCGAGTTCACGGAGGAAGAGAGTCGTATAGTCTGGGACAACACGGTCCCGAGTCGTTACGGCGCCCGCCGTCACGCACGAAGCAATCGAAACCAGGATACAGAATCATGCATGTAAACATCGCCTTTCGTCACATGGACACATCGCCCGCCCTGCAGAGTTACACGTCCAAGAAGCTGCAACACGTGTTGGGCAAGTACATCTCGGGACAGAACATTGATTCGAGAGTTGTGTTCTCGGTCGAGCGCTTCTGGCACATCGCGGATTTCACGATCAACGTGAACGGGCTGACAGTGAAATCGAGCGAAAAAAGCGAAAACATGTACTCTTCAGTCGACCTCGCCCTTGAGAAACTCGAGCGGCAGATGCGTCGGTACAAAGAGAAAATTCGCGGCCACAAACCAGCACACCGCAACAAGCGGTTCACGATGGATGTCATCCTGCCCAACGAAGGTGAGATGGGCGAGGAGATCGAAGACGACTCCGCGCGGGACGAAGCGGTCAAGCTCGTCCGACGAGACACCTACGACGCACCGTCGATGTCTGTCGACGCGGCGGTCATGCAGCTGAACCTCCGCGACGGACAGTTCTTTGTCTTCACAAACTCCGATACCGAACGGGTCAACGTCGTGCACAGGCGTGATGACGGAAGCTACGGTCTGATCGATCCCGAATCCGAGGTCGTCACGGTCACCTGAGCAACGCTCTCGGATTCACGCCGAGCGATTGTTCCGATTGTCGGACTTGTCACAGTCCTCTGTAGTGCAGACCTTAACGCTGCACGGGATGCGGCCGCAACAACACCTGTTGGCGGCCGCTCGTCCCAGCAACGCGGCCCACTTGTTGAACGCCTCTTCACACGAGTTCCAGTGCCAAACGTAGTGATCGTGACCGGACTCTCAGGCTCGGGGAAGACCTCAGCGCTGAATGCCCTTGAAGACATGGGATGGTTTGCGATCGACAACCTCCCGGTAACCCTGCTGCCCAAGGTCCTTGAGCTCGCCGGGGGCCAGGAGCCGATGTCACGGGTCGCAGTCGGCGTCGACGCGCGTGACCATCGAAACATCGACGAAGCAGGCGCCGTCATCGATCGCCTGCGTGAGGCCGGCACCGTCGTCGACGTCGTCTTCCTCGACGCAAGCGACGACGTGCTGATTCAGCGCTTCAGCACGACGCGACGTCGACACCCGCTGGACCAGACCGGCGACCTGCGCGACGCCCTGGCGCGGGAGCGCACGATCCTGCAGGACATGCGCGCCCGCAGCGACCTGCTGATCAATACGAGCACGTCGACCGTGCACGACATCAAGCGACGTATGAGAGAGGAGTTTGCGGACGACAAGAGCAGCCGCATGCGCCTGCGCTTCGTCTCGTTCGGCTTCAAGCACGGCATCACACCCGAGGCTGATCTTGTCTTCGACGTTCGCTTTATCCGCAACCCATTCTTCGAGGAGGACCTGCGGCAGCTCAACGGCATGGACGAGCGCGTGGCGGACTTCGTACTCGACCAGGACGGCGCGCAGGCCTTTCTGGACATGGTCACCGAGCTGCTTCGCTTCCTGATTCCCCGCTACGCTTTCTCAGGAAAGTCGTATCTAACAGTTGCGATCGGCTGTACCGGCGGGCAGCATCGCTCCGTGTGCATGATCGAAGAGCTCGCGCGGCGACTGCGCCCCGAGGGCTGGCCTCAGGTCGTAGCGCACCGAGAAAACCACCGCTGGCCTCAACCAGAATCCAATGGATGATCATTTATCGGTTCTCATCGACAGTCGCGGGCTCTCTCGCGCCATCGTAGAAGCGTGGATTCCGGCATTGGAGCCGGACACAGTGTGGCTCGTGTCACCGTCGGAGCTTCCGGACGAATCCGGGCCGGTGCCGGTGCTGCGGAAGTCGGCAGAGGATATCGGCACGGCCGACGTCACATCGGCTGACAATGACGACAGCAGCGTTCTGGTCGTGACTACCGACGTCGCGAGTCTCAGCGGCGCTCACCGCCACGGGCTGCATCCCTGCCTGGTGAAGATCACCTGTCTCGAGAGCGGGGGACAGCGCTTCGCGCCGCAGGTCCAGCTCTCAGACGCAGACCGCTGCGGCCTGATTCAGCTCATCGAAGCGGGCTTTCGCGTTGAAATCTGTGCGCTGCCAAACACCACTCCGCGGGCTCTCGATGTGGCCCAGCTCAGCACGCCTGCTGAAAGCGAGGGGTGATGTCGACGTGAGGGACACGTCTGGAATTGACACACTTGCCGCGCTGCTTCGCGGCGAGATGGGTGTCGCAGCCGGCGACGTGGCTTCGGCTACCGTCGAGGGGCGTGCGCTCTTTGCGGCCGCGAAGACAGAGCGCGTACTGGCGCCGGCTTTTCGGTCGATGATCGACACCGGAGGCGTCGAGAGCATTCCGGACGACGTACGCCGCGAGATACGTAGAACCCTGGTGCTTGCGTCCGGCGAGGCGGCACTGCGATACGCGGAGCTGACAGAGGTCCTGCACGCCCTCCAGGCTGCGGGCGTCGGCGCAGTCCTCCTCAAGGGCGCTGCACTGGCACACACGGTGTATGCGCATCCGGAAGATCGCTGGGCGACAGATGTGGATCTGTTGATCGCCGACGATCGGCGTACAGCCGCGATGCACGTCTTCGAAGGGCTGGGATACACAATGCCCTGGGGTGTGCGCGGAGAGTGGACCAGCCACCAGTTCTTCTACTCCCGCTCCATGAAGGCCGGGCTCACCTCGGCGATTGATGTGCACTGGCGCATCAGCAACCGCCACCGCTACGCCGGTGTGCTGACGTACGCAGCACTGCGAGCCCGATCACAGCCGGTTCCGGCGCTCGGCGAAGCTGCGAGGGCGATCAGCCTGCCGGACGCCCTGCTTCACGCCGCAATTCATCGAGTCGGCCACCACCGAGACCTGCACCAGCCGCTGCTGTGGCTCTATGACGTCCACCTGCTCGCGACTGCGATGACGTCCGATCAGATCGCGACCTGTGCGCGACGCGCAGAGACCTGTGGCGTGCTCGACGAGCTTCGTGACATCACGCTGGACAGCGCGCGGCACTTCCCCTCAGCACGCATCGACGAGCTCATTGCGGCGCTTCCGGGCCGACGCGGGCTTCGACTTCACGTCCCCGCCGGTGTGCTCCCCGACGCCGTCGACGACCTGCTTCACATTCGGGGCGTGCGTGGTCGCGCCGCGTTCGTCGCAGAGAAGTTGAACCCGCCGCCCGCGCCGGATGGGGACGGCGATGCAGCGGGCCCGGTACACGAAGCCCGCCGCATCGTCGGTGCGCTCCGTCGAGAGGCGCGAAAGATGGTCGCGCGGCGAAAGGGCCGCCGTTGAGCGTTCAATCCGCCATGCGCTTTGTCGACAAGGCCCGCAGCAGCGAGGGCCTGCGCGCTGAGCTGGCCGCGTTGTCGGACACCGCGTCCCTGGCCCCCCTGGTTCAGCTTGCCGTTCAACACGGATTCAGCTTCAGCGAGGCAGACCTGCGCGCCGCCTTCACTGCGGACTGGTCCATGCGAGCCGTGCTTCTCGCGCGTCGAGGCGGCGATGGCGGCGATGGCGGCGGGCCGGATGCAGCGACATAGGAGCGGGCACGAGAGCAGCGCAGCCGCGGGGCGTCCGGCGACGGTATCAGTCGGACCGTGTCGCTCGATACGTAGCGTCTGTAAACCACAGGTAGGCTTTGGGCCGTGTCGCGCCCGACGGCTCGACACGCACTTTGAGGTGACTGATCTGCGCGTCGAGAGCCTGCAGTTGTTGCGCATCGTGGGCGAGGGAGCGGGCGATCAGCCATGGGGGCCATGTAGAGCCCGCGTCTACCGGAGTCACCCGCCCCGGCCATCGGCGCAGCTGCGACAGGAGCGTCTCATCGGCACGTGTTTCCACCTGCATCCAGCGCAGGAGCGACTCCCACGAGCCTACGGCATCCCGCCCGTTCTGCGGCAGGACCTCGAAGTCTATCGAGTTGCCGACATCGCCGAGCTGAACGCAGGCGGTGATCCTGCAATCGATGGCGGCCAATTCGCCGTACAGGCGGGTCGCGGCTTCGATCTCGGCGCTGCTTACAAGGCGCCCCAGCCGGGACAGCGCATCGACATTGCGCGTGCGGAAGTTCAGTCGCAGCCCGCGACGGTGCCCTTCCATCGCGCCGACAAAGGTCAGCGACGCGCCCGCCTCTTCGAAGGCATCCACCACTTCAGATGGCAGCGGCTTCTGGATGAGTGTTGTCAGGACTTCGATGCGTTCCGCCGCCGGCAACGACGCCTGCGCCTCACGATCCAGGCCGACGAAAAGCGACGGGGCGCCACCCGGCCTGTCCGCGTCACATTCCATCCAGATCTCGGTGGCGCGGTGACATGAGTGCGTTGGGTTCTCCCACAGTCGAAGCATGTGGACGATTCTCGGGTCGCGGCTCAGGGGTGACGATGCGGCAGCCACCCACCGCTGCAGGGTTGCGAGATCAGTGACCGGTCGAAGGCACTGCTGCAGATCGACTGCGCCCCCGGGCCGGTCGAGGCGCAGCTCGACGCCGCCCCGTGCGACCGCCGGCAGCAGTGCCGCGGCGCGCTTCAGGAGCTGGACCCGGTCGCCGGCCGCGAAGGGTGCAAGTCGCGGCTCCATGCACTCGATCAGCGCGCGAAGCGACCCGTGCCCGCGTACGGCGTCCATCAGTGATTCACCGCTGGCGTGTGCTGCTGCACCGCACTAAGTCGGCCCGCAGGGCTGCAACGGCCGGCCCGAGGAGAGTCGATGAAGATCCAAATTCCCGAGTCCGTGCTGATCAGAGAGCTTGATGGTGAGTCGGTACTCCTCAACATGGAGACCGAGCAGTACTTTGCGCTGAACGAGTCAGCCACTGTGTTCTGGCATGGATTGAAGGACACCGGGACGACGGAAGGCGCTCTGGCGGTTGCGTCCGCCACCTTCGAAGCGGACGACGAAACCCTGAGCGAAGACATCGCGGCGTTTGTGGACAATCTGAGCAATCGCGGCCTCATCGAGCTGGTCGCAACCGACTGACCAGAGGGCCGAGGGCGTCCCGCAGGTGCTCGATCGAATTCGGCAGAGCGATGCGCAGGCATTCCAGCTGGTCGGCGATGAAAGCGGATTCTGTGAAATGGACATTCGCGATCGGTGCCAGCAGCTCGTCGTGCCCGTAGCGCCCACGCATCAGGCCTGCCGTGGCAGCCGCCGCTGTCAGCCGGTCGAAGGCTGCAGACCGGTCGTGAGCTACCCGGGGACCGAGGAATACCACCATGGCGAGCCGTGCCTCTGCGTCGGCGATGCCCGGAACATCTACGTACTCTTTGTCGCCGTGCTGTAGCACCAGCCCGTGCCGGGGTCGGCCAATCGCGCCGGGGCTGGTGCGGTCAAGGCGAAGCCGCTGGGAGCCCCTGCGCACAAAGATGTCGTCGCCGCGCCGTTGCGCCACGGAGATGTCCTCGGCGACGACGCATGCACCTGCGTCGCAGAGGGCAGCCGCTGTCGTTGATTTTCCTGCGTGTTTGTCGCCGACCAGCATGATGGCCTCACCCTCGAAGGCGACCGTGGTCGCGTGCAGCGCGAGCAGGCCACGACGGGCAAGGATCGCTCCCATGATCGGCCCACACAGGGCAGCTCGCACATCGGAGCGCGCCACGCGGTCACTGGTGCTCCATTGCACGAGGTCCGCGCCCGCGTTTACGCGCAGCGCTCCCCAACGGCGGTCTCTGGCCGCACCCCACAGAAAGTCGCCGTCCGGCGTAAGCTCTGAGTGAACGCC